>JAISCZ010000143.1 GCA_031265205.1 Deltaproteobacteria bacterium | reverse complement strand
TTGAATGGAATCTGGCGGATAAAACTTCCCTCGACTTTTACGGGCAATATTTTTGGACCCGCCAGGGGGGCGACAACGTCGTCCTTTCCACCGGGGATCCGGTGACTTTCGAGGACGCTGACTCCAGTAGGCTTCGCTTGGGGACCCGTCTCTCGCGCGCCTTTTCCGAGCGCGTAAGCGCCCGCGTCGGCGCGGCCTATGAGCGCGACTTGGCGGGCGCGGTTCGCGCGAGCGTCCATGGCCACTCCTTCCGGGCGCCATCCCTTAAGGGCGGAACCGGCGTCGGGGAACTGGGACTCGCCATCGCGCCCACGGCGGGGCTCCCTCTTCTAACCCTGGACCTCAGCCTTCAGGGCTACGCTGGTGAGCGTGAGGGCTGGAGCGGGAATATGGCGGTAAAATTGGAGTTTTAAGAAAATTTTGGCCGAAAGGCCCGCGTCATAATCGGGAAGCGCCCAGGATCTCGCCCGCCGCGCGCGCGCGCGAGTGGCCCCGGCGGTCGCTTCGGAGTGGCTTCCAGAGACTCCCACGCGCGGAAACGGAAACGGCCCTGGGCTCAATCCGCGCCCTCCGCTTCGCGGCTTGGCCTATTCGCGGCGTTTAAGCCGGGGCCGCCGCCTCGCGCGCGCGAGGCGCGCCTTTGGCCCGTCAATACCAGGTTTCGCCTTAGTCTTTTCTTCAAGCGACTTCACTCGTCTTTAATCGACTTCATTCGTTTTTTAGCGCCTTTAAGCGGCCTCAAGCCTCCGTCGCCCGTGGGCGACGGAAAGCGCGCTTTCGCGGCGCGCTTCCACACAAAATACGCCGGGGATTTAATTCGCGCGCCCGTTCGCGCCCTTCGCGCGCTCCCGGAATAAAGTTGCAAAGCCCGAGGACTCGTCCTATAATCAATTAAATTCGCTTTTTGGCGGACTCCTTGGGGGACGGCGCGCGCCTCCCCGTCAGGCGGGAGTTCTTGGGGACGCGGGCCGGGTCAAAAACACCTTTGGGTTCCCGCGCGGATTTTTGGGCCCCAAGGAATCTATTAATGGTTAGCTGGGCAGTAGCGCTGCAGGCTTTAGGTTTTTTTTCAAGAAGACCTAAGGCCTTTTTTTATTTCTTTTTGAGGTGTAAGACCATGCGAAAATCTCTCTTTTCCTTAGCGTCCGCGGCCGCGCTCCTGGTGGCGCTGACATTGGGTTTTTCCGCGCTCGCGAGCGCGGCCGGGGAACTGGACGCGATTAAGGCCGCCGGCAAGATCCGGATCGCCGTTTTTTCCGACAAGCCGCCCTTCGGCTTCGTGAACGAGGACGGCGCGAACGAGGGCTACGACGTTTATCTGGCCCGCCAGCTGGCCCAGGATCTTTTGGGCTCCCCGGACAAAGTGGAATTCGTCCTCGTCGAGGCCGCCAGCCGCATGGAGGTCCTCCAGGCGGATAAAGCCGACGTGGTGCTGGCGAACTTCACCGTCACCGCCGAAAGAGCCAAGGAAGTGGATTTCGCCCATCCCTACATGAAAGTGGCCTTGGGCGTTTCCTCCCCCGAGTCCGCCCCTATCACTTCCGTGGCGCAACTCGCCGGCAAAACCCTGATCGTCAATAAAGGCACCACCGCCGACTCCTACTTCACCGAAAACCATCCCGAAGTGACCCTCTTAAAGTTCGACCAAAACACCGAGGGCTTCAACGCCCTGCGCGACGGCCGCGGCGTGGGCCTGGCCCACGACAATACCCTCCTTTTCGCGTGGGTCCGGGAAAACCCCGGCTTCGTGACGGGCATTGACTTTCTGGGGAGCCTGGACACCATCGCCCCGGCCGTCAAGAAAGGGAACGGCGACCTTTTGGCTTGGCTCAACGAGGAAATCTTAAGGCTCACGGGCGAGGGTTTCTTTGAGAAGGACTACCAGGAGACCTTGGCGCCCTCCTACGGCGACAGCGTGGACCCCAAAACGGTTCTTTTAACCGTCGCCGAGCTTAAAGCCCTGGCCGCGGGCGAGCCTCTCCCCGCCAATTAGGGCGGCTTTTTTCCCGGGGGGCCCCCTTTTCCGGTCCCGGCGCTCGCGCCGCCGCGACCTGAAAAGAGGAGCCTCGCGGGCTTTTTCCTCTCGCCCTTTCCCTATCCCGCCCACGGGGCCGGGATAGGGAAAGGGCGAAATTTAAGGAGGCGCCACTGGCCCCTAAAATGGTACAATAGTCGGAATAGTCTTTTTGGGAAAAGGAATAGCCCGCGCGGCGCCTTCCTTTTCCCAAAGGGACCTTTCGCCCTTCGCTCTTTTTCCGGAGTTGCTTTGGACTTCAATTTCATTATCCACTGCCTTCCCCTCTTCGTCGCGGCCGCCAAGCTCACCGTGACCCTCGCCTTTTTCGGAATCGCGCTGTCGCTGGCCGTCGGGGCCCTGTGCGCGGTGGCGAACTATTACAAAGTCCCCGTCCTCAAACAGCTCGCCAACGCCTACATCGAAATCGCCCGCAACACGCCCCTGATGATCCAGCTTTTTTTCCTCTACTTCGGACTCCCCCGGCTGGGGATCCTTTTGGACGGGAAAACCTGCGCCATTGTCGGATTGAGCTTTTTGGGGGGCGCCTACATGGCCGAGGCTTTCCGCGGGGGCCTGGTCGCGGTCAGCAAAACGCAGATCGAGGCGGGCCTCTCTTTGGGCCTCAACCGCTTTCAGCTTCTAAGGCACGTCGTTTTTCCCCAGGCCCTGGCCGTCGCCGTCCCCGTCATCAGCGCCACGGCCATCTTTCTCATGAAGGAGACCTCGGTTTTCAGCATCGTGGCCCTGCCTGACCTCATGTACCTGGCCAAAGACCTACTCAAGGAAGGCCACAGCGCCGAGTCCAATTTCCTGTTGGTCATCTCCTACCTGGTCATCATCCTCCCCGTGTCCCTCTTTTTTAGTTACCTAGAAAGGAGGTTCCGCTTTGCTGGATTCGGCTCTTAGCGTCTTTACCGCCGGCCGCAACATGGCCCGGCTCATGGAAGGGCTAGGCGTCACCGTCTGGATCTCCTTGGCCTCGGTGGGCCTTTCGGCGCTCATCGGGATCCCTTTGGGGCTCATTATGGCCAGCCCCAAGAGGGCGGCCGCCAAGGCCATCAGGCTCTACCTGGAAACTATCCGGGTTATGCCCATTTTGGTGCTGCTCTTTCTCTTCTATTACAGCCTCAGCAAGGTCGGGATTAACCTCACCGCCTTTTTGGTCTCGATCCTGGTCTTCACCCTCTGGGGGGCGGCCGAAATGTCCGACCTGGTCCGGGCGGCGGTGACTTCCCTGCCCGTCCACCAAAAGGAATCGGGGCGGGCCCTGGGGCTCACGGAAATCCAGGTGAGCCTTTATATCGTGATTCCCCAGGCGATCCGCCGGCTCCTGCCGGGGGTCATCAACCTGACGACCCGCATGATCAAGACCACGCCCTTCGTCTTTTTCATCAATATCCCGGACCTCATGAAGGTGGGCCAGCAAATCGTCGAGGTCAGCGGCGTGCGCGACTATTTGGCCAGCGTCTGGGTGTACGGCTTCATTTTTCTGATCTATTTCGCCATCTGCTATCCCGTTTCCCTCTTTTCCCGTTTTCTGGAAAACAGGTGGCAATCCGGCTAGAAACGCGCGCCCATGGAACAGGAAATCTTAATAATCCGGGATCTCCAAAAGAGCTTCGGGGAGACCCCCGTCTTGAACGGGGTCAGCCTCAGCGTCCGCCAGGGCGAGGTTTTGGTCATTATCGGGCCCTCGGGCTGTGGCAAGAGCACGCTCCTTAGGTGCCTAAACGGCCTGGAGCCCATCAATTCCGGGGAAATAGAGTTCGACGGGAAAATCATCACCGGCGCCCAGGCCAATTGGAACCTCGTGCGGCAGAAAATAGGCATGGTTTTCCAGAATTACGAGCTTTTTCCCCATTTAAACGTCATGGAAAACATCCTCCTCGGGCCCCTGAAAGTCCAGAAACGGCCAAAGGCCGAGGCGACGGAAGTCGCTTGCGGCTGGCTGGAGCGGGTGGGGCTCCTGGACCGGGCCGAGGCCTACCCAAGGGAACTGTCCGGCGGCCAGAAGCAGAGGGTCGCCATCGTCAGGGCCCTCGCCATGGCCCCGGAGATCATGCTCTTTGACGAGGTCACGGCTTCCTTGGACCCGGAAATGGTCCGCGAGGTCCTGGACGTGATGCTGAGTTTGGCCAGCCAAGGGCTCACCATGCTCATCGTCACCCACGAGATGGGCTTCGCCCGGGCCGTGGCCGACAAGATCATCTTTTTGGACGGCGGCTCCATCGTGGAAAGCGCCCCGCCCGACATCTTTTTCGCCAACCCGTCAACCGAGCGGGCCCGCCGCTTCCTCAATATTTTTGAGTTCGACGAGGACAAAAAACTCGGCGTTTCCTAGAGGGTTGGCGCGAAAAAGGAACGCGCCGAGCCCCGCGAGCGGGAAAACGGCGCGAAACCTTTCCTTTATGGGCGATTACTCGTACGCGCGCGCTCTTTAAAATGGGATAACAACGCCGTTTAACTATTCTCCAATGTAATTAACCATGATGAGTGTGCAAAAAGCCTCGGAACTTAAAATTACTTGATTCCCAACGCCATATAAACGCAATATAGTATTATAACATACTATATACAGCATGATATTCCATCATACAATTGTAATAAAGGGTTTTTGCGCTTTCATCAACCATAAGCTTGCGCCATCAGGCCCCGTAGCCTTAAGCCTCTGGCGCTCAGTCTTACCGTTATGGCGTTTGCCCACGTAATTCCGTGAAATTTACGGCTATTAAATAAGTCATGATAATCTGAAAGGCTATGTTTAACCATACATCTATGATGAGGCGCGCCTGCCCCGAGTTGTTTACGTCTTTCGGTTTTTAGTCTTAGGCAGATTGAGAGAAATATATAATATACTATATTTTGCGTCACGCCTGTTCAGCTTGCCTGTTTTTTTAGGCAATACCTCACCCAGATCGTCATCGCGAAGCGCCTCGTTGACTTTTTGCGGTTTCTTCATCTATTACAACGCCAGTTCAGGATAAAATGTTACTCGTAATAATGACCATGGGACACATAAAAAAGCGCAAAGGTAACTGATTATTTTGAATTTTAATTTAAATAATATAATTAAGTCTTACGCCAGATCGTTTAGGTCATGGCGCGAGAGACAATTTAGCGGCGTAAAAAGCGCCAAACGTAAAGCGAGCGAAGATTGTTCGTTATAGCGCTAGCGAGCGCGCGCGTGGGAGAAAGGCCTATGGCGCGTAAGTTGGCGGGCCAGAGCCATCGAGAGAAAATAGCCGGGCTATCGTGATGGCGGCTCACTCCGTGACCGAGTGCCTCCAGGAGGTCTCTAGCTCGTTCCAGTAGCCATCCCTTGAACTTTGGGATAATCCCTCAATCGACTATTTACATTTTCTAATGAATTGAATATAATAATAAAAGAGAATTTACTATGGATCTAAATTTATGCCTCAACCCACAGTAAGAAACGAACAACCACCATTTCACGCGCCATCGCTAGGTAAATCGACCCTGGGTCAATACATGACGCCGGTCAAAATCGCCAGGTTCATGGCTTCCATGTTTTCGCGAAAAGGCGGTCCCCTTCGCTTGCTTGATCCTGGGGCCGGGCAAGGGGCATTGAGCTGCGCCTTATTGGAAGCGTGGAAAGGTGGCTTTTTTACTTTTCAACCAGACGCGATTGACGCCTTTGAGATTGACAGCCTCTTGCTCCCCACATTGCGAAAAAATGTCGAAAGAGAAAAAGGTAATTTGGCAATTGACATAAACATACGCAATATGGACTTCATTGAGCATGCCGTTCATTGTATTTTATGTCGGGAACGACCGTATACTCACGCCATCCTCAACCCCCCTTATAAAAAAATCCGTGGCGACTCGCGCCACCGTTTGATTCTGCGCGATGTCGGCATAGAGACGGTCAACCTCTACTCGGCTTTCGTAGCCTTATCTCTCGCTATGCTGATCGCCGGCTGGCAAATGGTGGCAATCATCCCGCGCAGTTTCTGCAACGGACCCTACTTCAAGCCCTTTCGCGAGTTTATCCGTCGCCACTCCTCTATAGTCCGTATCCACCTTTTCGAAGCCAGAAACAAGGCTTTCAAGGCCGACAAGGTTTTGCAGGAAAACGTCATCATTATGCTGGAGCGCGATACCCCACAGGGGGATGTCACAATCTCCACTTCCGCCGATGACACGCTGCGTGACTACTCCTCCAACACGTATCCATTCGCCAAGATCGTCTATCCTGGCGATCCGCAGTCTTTTTTTCATGTCCCCATCAATGGAGGGGACACGCTAGTTTACCCGGGCTTGCTTAGCCATAGCCTGTCGGATATCGATATTGAAGTCTCGACTGGGCCGGTGATCGATTTCCGGATGAAAGAATTTCTGCGCTATCAGCATGAACCAGGAGACGCGCCGCTACTGTACCCCGCGCATTTAAACGAACGCGTCAAGTGGCCCATTGATGGTTTCAAAAAGCCCAACGCCATCGCCTATCGTCCGGAGACCATGAAATGGCTGTATCCCACTGGCTTTTATGTTGGCGCGCGGCGCGTGTCATCCAAAGAAGAAAAACGCCGTATCGTGGCGAATACAATCGATCCTTCGCGCTTCCCAGGCATGGGCTGGCTGGGGTTTGAAAACCACCTGAACATCTTTCACAGACGAAAACAAGGAATATCGGAGCGTATCGCCCGAGGGCTAACAGTCTACCTGAATTCCAGCTTCATCGATAATATGATCCGCCGCTTCAGCGGACACACTCAGGTTAACGCGACCGATCTTCGGTCCTTACAGTATCCTTCACGAGCGACGCTTGAAGATCTTGGTAAATGGGCGCAAGAGCGGAAAGAATTTGGCCAGGAGGCCATTGACCATATCATGGAGACAATACTGAAATGACCGCGCCGAGGAACCTTGACGACACCCTGAACATTTTAGCCGCTCTTGACTTGCCGAGGGCGCAGCGGAATGAACGCTCCGCCCTTTGCCTCCTGGCCATATGCGACATGACTCTGGACAAACTCTGGAGAGAGGCTTCTTCTCCGTTGCTCGGCATAACCCAGATTATGGATTGGGCCAGGGCGCATTACAAAAAGGACTACGCGCCGAACACGCGGGAAACAGTACGTCGCCAAACCATACACCAGTTTATTGACGCTGGAATCGCGCTTTACAATCCGGATGACCCGAGCCAACCCGTGAATAGTCCCAAGGCCGTTTACCAGATATCACCCGAGGCCTTGAAACTTGTACATTGTTATGGCACGCCCGAATGGGACAAAGCCCTCAAAAATTTTTTTCAAGTCAAAGCGTCTTTGTCGGAACGCTACGCCAAAAGGCGCGAAATGAATCAGGTACCGGTAAAATTAGCTACCGGTCGGGAAATTCGCCTAAGCCCCGGCGCCCACAGTGAGCTGATCAAAGCCATCATCGAAAACTTCGCCCCACGCTTTGCCCCAGGAAGCGTCTTGGTTTACGCTGGCGATGCCGGTGACAAATGGGGATATTTTGACGAGCCTCTCCTCCAGCGACTGGGCGTATGGGTGGACTCCCATGGTAAAATTCCGGATGTCGTTCTGTACTACCCCTTAAAAAAATGGCTTCTATTGGTCGAGTCCGTAACCAGCCACGGCCCTGTGGACGGTAAACGTCACGCCGAACTATCAAAATTGTTCGCCAGCTCAAAAGCCGGGATCGTCTATGTGACGGCCTTCCCCAATCGGGCGACCATGGCCCGCTATCTCGACGAAATCGCCTGGGAGACGGAAGTTTGTGTCGCGGACGCTCCAAGCCATCTAATTCATTTCAATGGCGAGAAATTTTTAGGCCCATATTAATTGATCGGAAACAAGCGCTGATACCCTGGAGGGACGCGCCATTCCGCCCGATGGATTCGGCAACGCGTTGACCTCTCGGCCTGTCGACAGAAAATTACGTCCCGTCTCCTAATGTTTGCGCCACGTCTTCGATTCGCGGTCGACAAGGGCGGGGTTGAGACGGCTGTCCCCAAGGGCGGAGACGAGATTTAAGGAATCCTTGCTTTTTCGGGCATCTTCTTCTCGATCTTTTTGAACCGAACCCCACTATCGCCTTTCCGTCTCGCCGACGGCCAGCGACGCCAGGATAGAGTTTGGGGAACTAAAGCCATTATTTTTCCAGAGCGTCTGTTTCATTTCGGCCTTTACCGCCATGACGCTGCCCCGGGAATTTTTCCGTGCTTTCAGCTCGATGACGTGAATTAGTTCGCCGCTGACCGCCTCCTGGACAGCGCGACCGTGATTGTCGCGTTTCTCCAAGGTTTCCTTGACGGCGATCGCCCACGACCTGGCCAGAGGAACTGGGAGATTGAAGGCCTACTCCTCCCCATAAAAAGCTTTTCCACGAGGGCCGCAGCTCCCTATAACCTATCTCCGCCGGGCTCCGCCATGGCGCCGCGGGCACCGGTCCGGGAGTGAGGGTGGTCGGGCTTTCCTTTGGGTTGGGCTTTCATCCCTACCCTTGTTAGGCCAATCTTATCGTAAGAAAAACCGGTGCCGCTCGCGGGCTTTTTTCGCGGAGCGGGATTACCCTAAGCGGTCTCCGGAAGGGCTTTGCGCTCATCGTCTTTCCCTTCGACGCGCGGCGGGGCGAAAACGCCCACCGCGGGAGGAGAGGAGGAGAGGAGGAGGAGGAGGTTTGGCTTTACCCCGCTCGCGGGATTTCGCGGAGACGGCCAAGGAAGCCCTTTTTGGAAAAGAAACCCTCGCCGCGCCCGTATAGCCCAGAAGACGCCGCCGCTTCCGCCTCTGGCCCCACCGCGTCGCCGAAAAAGCGCCGCCCCCGACCGCGGCCCCGAAAAGACGCGGACCCTCTCCCACGTCGGGGGAGCGCGCTAATTCCCCCAACCTGAACCTTTTGGCTCCCCCAGCGTGGGAAAACCGGCGCCGGAACTCCATCGCCCAAGGAGGAGCTCACGCCCGACATCAAGGGGCTGGTGGCTAAACCTCGGATATTTAGGGTGGAGTTCCGCGACCCCGAAGGCGCCGTGGGGCAGGGCGTCGCCACGCGTTAGCGCCAGTCGGTCCCCGATATCAAAAACTGGAGGGTGGCCGCCCTGGCGACGGATCTGGCCATGGCCATGAAGGCGCGGGCGATCCGCGCGGCGCCGCCTTTGCCGGGCAAAACGGCCATCGACCTGGAGTTTCCCAACGGCGCGCGGGCCGTGCTCTCTTTAAGGGAACTCTTAGAAAGGCGCGTCCGCCAAACGCGGGCTTCCCCGCTAGCTTTGGCGTTGGGGGATGGATATCGTGGGGGCTCCGATGGCGACGGATTTTAGTCAAAACGCGCCACCTTCCAATCGCCGGGGCCATGGGCGGCGGCGAGTCCGAGGTCTTGAGCCTCACGCTCATGGGTATCCTCCACAAGGCCAACCCCAGCGGAAGCGCGTTTTCCACCGCTCGGCCCTAAACGAGAGGAACCGTCCCCGCCAGAATCCGCCCCACCCGCTCTATCCCGATTTAAGCGACCCCGCCCGAGACCTCCGTAGCCCTCAAGTGGGCCCCTCCACTAAATGGACTCGCGCTATAAATTCATGTCCCTCAAAAAAGGGCGCGGAACGTCTTGGAGCCACGACGCGATGACGCCCGAAAAGCGGGAGAGCGACCCTTCAACCCCGACCGCGACGAGCCGACCCTTCCTTAGCTGATTATCGTCATCCACGAGCTCTCGGCTCTGACGATTCAGGCCCCCAAGGACGTGGAGACGACCAACGCGAGCCCGCGCGCCAAAGCCTGGGGCTCGGGTGTCCACCTTATTTTGGCGACGCGAAAACCCCCGGCGCGCGTATTGACCAGGGTTATCAAGGCCAATCCGCCCACGCGCGTTTCTTTCCAGTCAGCGACGAAATTTGCCTCGCGGGCCATTTTGAGCCAGACGCGGGCCGAAACGCTCCTGCGGCGAAGGCGTCGCGCTCTTCCAGTCCCCCGGAACCTCCAAGTCACGACGGCCCCACGGGACCTACGTCTCCGACGCGAAAAAAGAAGGGTCACGGTTTTTATCCGCGCCAACGGACCCCCTCAATTATCTGGAGCCCTTGAGGCGCCCCGGAGTCAGCGGAGGAAAAGGGCGGCGAAACGGAGAGGAACGAAAAGTTCGGCGCGGCCGCTGAGGGCGGTCCGCCGCGCGGGCGAGAGCGGCGTTTCTTTTATCCAAAGACGCCTCAATATCGGCCGCGACCACGCGGCCAATTTAAAGGAAGCCTTGGAGCGGGCCGGCGTCATCGCGCCCCAGGAAGGCTTGAAGCCGCCCCTCGTTTATTGCAAAAACGAGCCCGAGCGATCCAAGAGCTTGGTTTTTATCCTTCCGAGAGCCTTGGGCGCGCTCTGAGGGCGCCGCGCGACTCCCATCGGTTGGCGGCGGCGCGGGACGCTAGCGTAGCGTCCTTGGGTTTCCTCGAGCCCCGAACTCCAACCCTTGCCAAGCGAGATTGAAAATGGCATATTTAATATCGTGGCTTCGGAGATTTTCGCCAAGCTAGGCCTTAGTTTAATAGCGGAGAGCGGTAGTGAAAGATATTCAGACAAACTTTCAGTCTTTTAGAAATATCGTTAAGGGCGATTTTGTTTACGCCGACAAGACGGAGAGCGTATACCAATTAGCCGCGAAAGGAGGAGCCTATTTTTTATCCCGGCCCAGAAGGTTCGGCAAATCGCTCCTCTTAAACACCTTTGACGCGCTTTTTCGTGAGCCCGCCTCGCCAGAAGACGCTCCCCATAATTTTTTTAAAAATTTATGGATCGGCCAAAAAGCGACGCCGGCGTACGATTTCACGGATTACCGCCCCGTCATAAACCTGTCTTTATCCTTGTCTTGCCAAAGCCCCCAGATTCTAAGCGATGGACTCGCGCAGATGATTCGCGGCGTCGCCGCTTCCTATGGCGTGGAAAGAGATATCACCACTCCTGACGGCATGTTGAGATCTTTAATCGTAGATCTCAAGGAAAAATATCAAAAAAAAGTGGTGTTGCTTATAGACGAATATGACGACCCCATAAGATCTAATTTTGTCGATAATGATTTGGCGAGAGCCAATCTCATGGTTCTTAAAGGTTTTTATTCCGCGCTAAAACCCCGCGAAGAAGATCTCCATTTAGTTTTTCTGACTGGAATTACGCGGTACGCTTTATTATGGGGGTCAGAAGTTATAAACCATCTTGTTGATTTAACCCTAAGCGAAGAATACGCGAATATCTGCGGGTTCACTTACGAAGAATTTGAGAACTGTTTCGCCGACAGATTTCCTCAAGCGTTGGCATCCCTCAAGGGAAAAGGAACGCTGGAAAAAACGCCACAATTTCAGATTTGCGAAAGGTAATATTTGACCAATACGACGGTTATAGCTGGGATGGCAAAACAAGAGTTCTCAATCCCTATTCGATTTTAAATTTTTTTAAATCTTATAAATTGTTCAATTATTGGGCGGATCTCGAGCCTTCGGCGTCATTTCTTGAGCCTATTTTAGCCAAGGATCCCTTGGCTATAGTCGCTGAAAATCTTAAAAATCTGCCTGCCCGGAAAATTAATATGTTAGAGACGGGCGGATCTTTAACGCCTATTCCGGCTCTATTTCAGACTGGGTACCTGACCGTGGATAAAGCTACTGATGTCAGAGGCGGTTATTTGTATAGCCTTAAAATACCTAATGAGGAAGTGAGGC
>JAISCZ010000094.1 GCA_031265205.1 Deltaproteobacteria bacterium | reverse complement strand
TGAATTCTTCTCTATAGTTCCGTGGGATTTCTGTTGTATTTTTAACCGAATTAGAGGGATTCTTTTTCTTTTTCATCAATTTGTTTCCTCTCCCAATTCAGGGGCCTGGCTGGAAGGGCATGGCGACAAACCGCATTCCACGAACTCGGATGCCCCGTCTTAGCATGACTCTGGAAGGTTTTGCGAGCAAAGGGTGACACGGACGGTTGGACGGTCTCTCAAAGGTTAAATTGAATCCAGGGAATGACAAAGGGTCCATCTATGGAGCCGGGTCGGGATGGAATAACATCATCCTCAACTTTGGCGATGTTGGAATAGTTGAGGCTCCCGAGGAAACTACCGCAACTGATCCTAAAAACTATAGAGGACTAGATGTCTAAACAGCCGCAAGTTGATACTTAATTTGGTAATTATCGCATATTTTCTACAGCATATATTGCCCCGTATCATGTCCGGCGCGCCAGATAGCCGCTTCTACGCCCGGTGGCGTGACTATCATTCTTCACTTCGCATTTTTGTTGATTGAGGTCAAGGAGCGCGGCGTTAAGAGACGTACGCGATTCACCCCCAGGCTCCAGCGTCCTTCCTAACTCGTATGTTCGGCTCGGGAGGCTATCCAGAGCCTTCCGTGCATCCATTTCACGTCTTACAAGCCTTTAAAAAGGGGCATTGAAGCGTATGCCCTGGTCAGGCAGAGCCCCGATGCCGTAGCCCCGGCCTCTGGCTGGACCATAATTTGTGAACGGATACTCTGTTTGCCTCCATGGAAAAATCAAATTGTTGGAAAATTAGTGACAATTACCAATACTATCAGTATACCATAATTCAGAGTATTGGAAAAGTCTTTCAATAAATATCTACCTTTTTTTTGGGACACCCAGCAAGGAGAAAAATGTGGAAAACCGCTCGCCAATATGTTATTATTGAGCGACATCGCCACTTAAGGTTTTCAGGCGGTCTGACATGTCCCTACCTCTTCGGCTTTTCGGCGTATTCTGCCTTCTGTTTTCGTTGTTTCCCTTGGGGAGCGCGCGAGGCGCCAGCGCGCCAGAAAGCGTTTCCATACTCAATTTTGACGGAAAAGAAATATTCCGGCTGGATTTTTTCGGCGAGGGACTCCCCTACCTAGCCAGAACTGGCTCCGGGGGCGACTTAATCGTCTATGTGTCCGCCAGTGATTTTTCTCTTCCCGTCCGTGAAGGCATTGTCAAGGTCGCGGCCTACTGGGCTGACATTCTCAAGCCCCGCGGCGCTCCGGCCAACGCCGTGACGCTGCGGCTGTGGATTGGGCCCGGCGCGGACTTCAATGGCGGGTCGATATATCTCAAAAACCCCGCGGATTTTGACAGAGGTTCCATCTGGAGCTCCATCGTCGGCGATGGAAGCCCCCTGACCGCGTCAGGCTTGCCCCACGATCCTCTAATTGGAATGCACGCCCTCGTCAACATAGATAATTCAGTCTGGGACACCCAGTCCAACTCCAACTTGCCTGAAACCGCCGGATCGATTTCCCTCGTCACGATTCACGAGATTGGCCACTCCATCGGCATTTCCGATAACGATCAGAATTTTAGAAATTTACTGGTCGGCGCCCCGGGCGAGATGTTTTTTACCGGACCCACGGCCACGCAAGTTTTCGGCGGACCCGTGCCTATGACCCATGGAAGTTCTCAGGAAACCAGTCATTTCGCCGTGCGAAACGGACTTATGACACATCTGCAACTTATTAATTACTCAATGTTCACGGAGGTGGAGCTGGCGTCTCTGGTGGACATAGGTTATCCCGTGGATCTGCGTAATTTTTTCGGCTTGTCATTGTATGACGACTCGCCATCGCCGGGTATTATAGAAAATAATCAGGGATTTTACGCCAGCGAGGGGCTTGATCCCGCTGGCGGCTGGCTGGGTTACGCCGAGGGAACTCCCAACGTCAGCCGTTTCGGCGTGGGCCTTCATGTCTACGGCAGCGACTACGGCGTCACGCAGATGGCGGATCTGCTGGCCGACGGAGCGGGCGGGGCGGGCGTGCGCGTGGACGGATTCAACAACAGCGTGACCATTCCCAAGGACACGCTGGTCACCGCCAACGGCGCCCAGGGCGCCGGCATTCTGGTGTCCTTCGGTTCTGGGCACAATATCGTCAGCCAGGGCGTCGTCGAGGCGTCCGGACCTCTCGGCGTCGGAGCGAGGTTTGATTTCGGCGCTCCTTCCGTTTATGGCCGTCTTTTTTCATACGGACGCTATTATCTCAACCCGAACGCCGTTGTCACTTTCGACGCGGAAGGAAGAGAGATATCCAGGGTGTCGCAGGAACCGAGGATAGGGAACATCGGCGGACCTCTGGTTGACAGTTTCGATCTGAGCGGGGTTCTGGTGGGCGGGCCTTCCGCCATCGGCGGCCAGTATTTTTCCGGCGAATTCGTCGATTACGGGGGCAGGCCCATCGCCATGTACGTCTCTCCGTACGCGCACGTAAAAACCGTCAACGTCATGAACGGAGCGTTTATTTTTGGGGACATCGTCATCCGCTGGGCTCCCGAAATCTACGGCGGCTTATTCGGCGACCCGTCGGACTTCATGACGGAGCTGACCTTCGGAAAGCTGATGGACAGCTTCGGGAAAGCCATTCCCTCTTCCAGCGACCCCGCGTTCGAGACGCGTTATCGGGGCGATATTCTCGGCTCTTCGAGCGTCAACGTTTCACTTGAGGGAGGCAGTCTAGATTACGCCGGAAGCATGCGTGTCCGCTCTTTTTCCATGGCTGACGGCGCCCGGCTCATGACCGAATTCGTGGGCGGCAAACCCACCGAAATCGCGGCCAGCGATTCCGCGAGCCTTTCGCCGCTGTCGGAAATCGGCTTCGCGCCGTGCGCCTTCAGCTATGGCCGTCAGCTCGCTCTCGGCGGCAGTCCCGCGCTGGAATTCACGCTGTCCGCTCCCGTCGCGCCGCCGCTGCGGCAATCGGCCGGCGCTTTCGCCATGGGAGCGTTCGACTACGCCTGGAACGGCCTTGACTGGGACGCGAACCTTCATTCCGTCATGGTTAACGTCACGCGGGCCGCCTTCAACCATCAGCGTGGCGGCGCGGACGCTCTTAACGCGCCTTTGCCGATACTCATGCGTCAGCCCGGCCTGAACGCCGTAAGCTCCAGAATGGGCAGGCGATTTTCGGACGCGGCCGCGCGCGGCCCACTCTCTCCGCGAGCGGACGGTCCTTTTGAGGACGAGAAATCCTTTTCGTCGCGGTGGTCGCCTTTGGCCGGGAGCGGGTGGCTAGGCCAGGTTTACGCTTTTCGGGACGCGCGGCCGGGCGCGCCGTCCGCGGGTGGGCAATCGCGAGACGGCGGAGGATTGGACGCCGCGTCGCGACGGAACGGCGTATGGATCGCCCCCGCCTACGGGTTTCTCAAACACGGAGGCGACAGGGATTACACAATTTTCGGATCCGGCGTCACTTTTGGCGTGGATCGTTATTTCGCTGACAACCTGTATCTGGGGCTGGCTCTGTCCCTAGACTTTCCGCGCTATGAAAGTAGCGACGCGGATGTGGACGGTCGGGGGGCAAACGCCATTTTTTACGGCGGCGTCCGCCTGCCCCGTGGCCTGGAACTGGGGTTCGTCGGCGCGTTTGGCGGCGCGCGTTTCAAGCAGACTCGCGCGGTCGGCGGAAACAGCTATGACAGCGACTACGACGCCAAAATGGCGAGCGTCGGCGTCAGTCTCGGGCGACGTTTCGAGATTTCGGAAAACTTCATGATTCTCCCCTTCGCGGATTGGCGCTATTTCAACATGAGTAGAGACTCCTACTCCGAGCGACCTGACGTCTACGGACTGCGCTTTGACCATACCCGCAATCGCCTCTACCGGCTCCAGGCGGGACTGGAAGGCGCGTGGGTAACGGAACGCGGCGGCATTGGGGCCAAGGCGTATTGGTCGGGATTAAGCGGCGACACGAAAAAATCCCCATCCGCCTCCTTCGCGCTGGACCCTGAAGCCAACCGCTTCTACGCGCCCGTGGACGGACTGGATGAAAACAGTCTCGGGCTCGGGCTCAATTGCGGCGTCCGTCTGGGAGCCCATACGGAGCTTAGGCTAGAATATTCCTTGCTTCGCGGAAAAACCACCTCTGTCCATGAGGGGACGCTCGGCCTGAATTTTATTTTTTAAAGGACGCCCAAAACGTGACCATTCAGGCGCTTTCTTTCGCTTGCGGCGTCAAAAATCCATTTTGCCGCTATATCTCCTAGAATGGATACAGCGTAATATTTTGAGGCGTTTTTGACCCAATATCCCGTAACTTCTATATGTGTCGGTACCCGACATAGCTATAATTTTGGCGATTTTGAGTTATTTCGCGAGCGCCTATGATTTCCCGCGAACGTTTTGGGGACGCCAAGCGCCTGACCACGCGCTTAAGGCCCAGGTTGGCGTCCCCGTTTCTATACGCGAGTCGCGGTTGAGGCTACCCCCTCGCCTCGCGCGGCGCGCGAGCGTTTGTCTCCATAACTTAAACCAGTTATCGAGCCGCCGCGTCGCGACGCGAAATTTTAAAATAGAGCCTTATCGGAGCCAAAAGCGTTCGCGAGCTAAAAAAATATTATCGCGCGCGCGTTTAATCCTGAATGGCGTTTATTTCGCGTGGACGGGACATTTTTCTCAAGAGGCCTCAATCGCGTTTGGGGAGCGCGATAACCCGCGCCGTCGGAATTAGACGATTTTCCGCGCCAATAAGTGGCCGCGCGCGTATTGCCATTATTTGCCCGCTGTTTGGCGCGGAAACGCGCGCGAAATGGGCGGAACGAACGTTCGCGATTATCGCGGCGAATATCCGCGTAATAGGGACGTTAATTTTTCGCTTTTTTAAAATGGCGCGTTTTAACTCATATTGGTTAATATGGATGTTTTGTCTTAACCTTCGCGTTTAACGAGATTCCTATTAACCTTCGCGTTTCGCGAGATTCCTCGCCAAATCAATGTTTACGCGTAATTTCGGCAAAGTTCTTGTATTATTGGAGATTGGAACAACGCGTCTGTTCTGATTTATCCGTCCAAAATAGTGTTGATTTAAATCTATTTTTAGCGTATGATTTCTTTGGAAATATGATTTGGATCAATTTCAAATAGCGAATAGCTTGATTTTGCTTGTATTATATAAAAAAAGTCGAGTCTTTTCGGAATTTAAGTTTTTTTTGAAATAATTTTGTGTTATTCTGTTCATGGGTTTGTCACGTTCCGTCATAGAAAATGTGGCGGTCAAGGAGGCCGTAAATGACTCAGGATGATCTTAGTTTGATTGTGAAAAAAACCGCTTTTTTTTGCGATCTTGAGCCTCAAGATATTGAAACGCTTTTACAAACCGCCGTTTTGAAACATTACCAGCCTGGTCAGGTCATTTTCAATCGCGGCGATCCTGGAGGCGGTCTTTACGTTTTGGTTGAGGGTAAGATAAGGATTTTCGTGAGCGGAAACGGCTCGAAGGAACAGCTTCTGCGCGTTTTGGCGCCGGGCGACTCCTTCGGCGAAGCCGGAATTTTTCTGGAGCACGGATATCCTTCCACCGCCCAGTCTCTGGATAAATCGAGCGCTTATTTTTTCGCGGGAGAAAGGATGAGGCGGCTTATCGCCGAAAATTCCAGTCTCGGGCGCAATTTCCTCAGTCTCCTCGCTTTGAAATTGGCTGATTTCGCTCACCTTTTCGAGTCGAGGACCATCAAAGAAGCGCCCGCCCGTTTGGCTTCCTTTATCTTGAATCACGAGGAAGTCAGCGGAAGGATGAAGCTGAACTTCAGCAAAGGCCAGCTCGCGTCCTTCATCGGCACTTCCCCGGAGACGGTTTCCCGCGCTTTGACCTTCCTGAAAGGGAAAAAAGCTATTATGGAGGAGAAGCCCTATATCGTCATTTTAAACCGCGATATCTTAAACGCCCTGGTTCAGGGGACGCTCAAAGACCTTTAATTTAGCCTCTCTTCAGCCTCGCCTCGCGCCTTTGTGGCGTCAAGCTCGCCTCGGATATATCCCCTCTTTTCCCCGCGAAGACGGAAAGAGAGGGGATATTTTTTTTAAGCGGCGCGGCGCGCGGGTTTTCTTGGGAAACGCCTCCCTTTAAGTCCCCCGGAGGCGCGGGATTAGCGGGGAGCGCGCGCGGGCGCGGCGAGCGGGAAGGCCCGCCGCGCCCGCGCGGAGGCGGAAGGCGCGGGGCCGCCCTACCGCCGTAAAGCCCCCTCCGGCAAACGCGACTGGCGCGCGGTAAGGGGCGAGACGCGAGGCCGGGGCCTCGCTCCGGGGAGAAATTTAAGGAGCGGGCGACCTTGGAAGCGTCCTCGCGTTTTCGCTCGTTTTCTTCGCGGCGCGCCTGGCGGGGCTATGGAAAAATTTTTGGCGAGGTCGCGCGGGCCGCCTCTTTTTTAGGGTAAGCCTGTCCGCCGTAAACTCTGATAGCCCCATCCCGCGCCCTTAGGGCCGCTGAAATTGGCCTTTTTTAAATGAGTTCTGACCACGCGGCTGATTTTACGGGCGTCGAGGGGAGTCGGCGCGTCCGCTTCGCCGTAGAGAAAAAGATGGGGAAGAGGACTGGGGGGGCGACCGTTTTCCAGGTAATCCGCCAGAGCCTTAAGGCAGTCCGGCGGTAGGGCCAGGGGAACGGCTTGGCGCGCGTTGGCCAGGGGGAGGCGGATTTCCTCGCTCGGGAAATTAATGTCCTCGCGCTTGATATTGGCGATAGCGTCGGCGGTCGCGCCCGTGCGCGCCGCCAAGAGCATAATGGCGAAATCGCGTTTGCCTTCCGGGGTTTCGCGATTAGGGGCCTCCAGCAAAGCGCGGGCCTCTTCAGCGGAAAATCTGTCCCGGAAACGCTTTTCCTTCCCGGCGTCCAGGCCAAGCTCTTGGCCTAAATCCTCCTTGACGCGCCCGGTGGAGAACAGAAAATGGCAAAAGGCCCTGGTAACGGAAATCAGCGTGGACGCGCCGTTTTTGCGGCGGATGGCGAGAGTGTCTATTATTTTCTTGAATAACGCGGGAGTGACCCCCTCAAATGACTCAAACCCCTCGTCTTCCAGCTCAAAGAAAACGCTCCGGAGAACGCTTTTAACGAGACGGGCGAAGCTTTTGGCGTAAGAGCGGAAAGCCGCGCCTTCGGCGTAATAGGCCTCCGCGAGGCTGGCGAAAGCCGGGGTTGGCTCCAATTGGCCGGTGCGGTGGAGACCGGAGATAGCGAGTTTTCCGGTTTGGCGCCATTCGCTGAGCCAGGAACTGGTTTTCAGGAGGCAGGTTAAACGGGCTCGCGATTTGCGCCCGGATTCGAAATCGCGCCTGGCCTCCGCGATTAGAGAGGAGATCGCGCTCTCGCTGTAGCTCTTGAGGCCCAGTTCCTCGTGCGCGCGGAGGATGGCGTTAAATCCCGTGACAGTGTAATTTCGCGTCGTCGCTTCGCTCAGGCCCATCTTGAGAAGTTCCTGGCGGGTCAGCCAAAGCTGCGCGTAAATATCGTCCGGAGCGTTTAATCGCTCCGGCGGCGGAACGCGCCGCGCGAGGCAAAGGCGCGGCGTTTGGGCCGCGCTGTCCCACGCGACGACTCTTGGCGTTTCGATGTCGCCCGTAAGGACGAAGGTTTTTAAAACCTCTATGGAACGTCGGGCGAGCTTCCAGAGGTCCACGCTTAAGAGGCCCGCCTCGTGGAGAGCGCGTTTTTCCCTGACATGGGCGTCAAGATCGTCCAAAGTCGCCCGCGTCGCGCCTTTTCGCGCGAGATAGCTTTGGAGCCCGTCTCGGTAAGCCCTTTGAACAGCCATGACGCTCTTGCGGACGTACCCTTTTTGTTCCATCAATTTAAGAACGGAGGCGATGGCCCACTCCGCGTCAAAATCGCTCATTTGTTTCCCCCCTTTCTCTCCGCGGGGACTCGCGGGGCCGGCCCGTCGCCTGGAAAATCGCCGTTGACCGCGGCGCGACAAGGCTCGCCAACGTTGGCGATTTTTAAAAATAAAGGCGCGAACGCTAACAAGGCTAACGCGGCGAAAAGCCGCGTTCCGGTAGAGAGAAGCGCGTTCGCGTTATTATCTTGGGAAATATCGCGGGCGCTGAGTTTTACGCGCCTTTCCTCCAAGGCTATTTCCAAGAAAGAGCGGCGGGAAAAGATTTTCCGGGAATCCGAGTCGCCAACGGCGGCGCCTATTTTAAGGGCTTGAATAGGTTTTTGGCCGTCATGGCGCGCGAGACTGTCTTGATTCGCTATCGGCCCCAAGGCCTCGCGGGCCCAAAAGGCGCGCCGCGCCGCTAGATCGCGCGAGCGGTCTAATATGTCTTTCGCGATTCCAGCGGTCATTTTATTCCAGTTTCGCTCGCGTAGCCCCGGCGCGCCCTTATGGCGGCCCGCGCGAACGCGAAGCCCGCGCGGGGGAGGGGCGGGGGGAAAACGCCGCTTTCCCCAAAAGGGGGGCGGCCAACGGAGGAGCGAATAAATTTAATTGACGTTCGCCGCTCGCGCGGTTTGTCCTTCCATATTAACTTGTGGCGGAGGGAAAAAGCAACTTTTAAAACAATTTTCAGGGCGACTTGTCGTTCCGTGGGCGCTCGTTTCCCTATTTCGCGCTTCCCTTTCCGATGGGCTTACGCCTTCTCTTATCCCTTAAAACCGCGACGCTCCGCGCCTTGGCGCCCTTCGCGCCCCTTTCGGGACGATTGGGGAGCGTCGCCGCGGCTAAGGCGCTTTCACGCGCCCGCGGCTTAAGGCTCCCGGCGGACTGACGAGGGGAGGCTTGGGGACAAGCGCGCCTCCCCGCGCGGCCCCGCGGCCGCGCGCGTGGGGCCCCCGGCGGAGTTATCTTTACTCCGACCGGAACGGGCCGCGATGGTTCTCGCGCGCCGCTCGCGAGCGCGACGCGAAAGAGCTTTAACGCGCTACCCAAAGAGAGGGGCGGCGGCGAGCGCGCTGGATAAATTGGCCCTCTGGCCGCCCAATTTCGCGCCTTGGCCTCAAAATTATTTTCCCGGAACTCCCAGCTTCCGCCCCCGGGCCTTTCGTCCGGAGACGCTCCGTTTGGCCTCTCCGTTCGGGCCCCAGGCGCGGGAAGGCCCCCATGGGGGAACTTGTTTTTCAGGGGTGGCCGGGCCTAAAATGGAGGCGCTGATGGGGAGGGGATTTCCCACGGCGAGAGGCGCGCGTGTCATTTTTCTTATTCCGCCAGCGATTTTTAGCTCTTTCGGCCCCGCTTTCGCTCCTAATCTTGGCGCTCTTGGCCGGGGACGGCCACGGCGGCTTAACGTGGCGCGACAGCGACATCCTCTTTCCGGGCGGCGCCGTCCGTTTCAGTTATCCCGAAGATTTCGCCTTAGACGAAAATCCCGGCGCCGGTTTCATCCGCTTTTATAAAAAAGAGCTTAATGCGGTCATGGAGGAATCCCTCTACCTGAAGCTGATCGGCGGGGATTTACCTTCCGCCTATTCCTCGCGGGACGGGCGGGGCGGCTGGGACCATGAGGCGCTCGGCGACTACTGGGACTCTCTCGCGCCGCTTTTAGACTCGCCCGCTTACGCCGTCCGCTATCTGTCGCGCGGCCTTGACCGCGATTGGCCTTACGCGAAGGCTTACCTCGAGGGTGAAATTCCGCGCGGCGACGGGGCCGCGAAAACTTGGGATCACGTTTACCTCGTTCCCAAAGAGCGCTATATCTTCGTTTGGGGCTGCGGTTTTACCAAAACGATCGAGGAACCCCAAGAATATTACGAGTCGGGTCTCTTGGCTTCGGAATATTACGTCTCCGTCTGCGCGCGCTCTTTTTCTAGCTTCGCGGTGGAGTAGCCGCCCGGAGGGAAAAGGGTTTCCCGCGGGCGGCGGCTTTCGCGCCGCCTCGCGGGCGGGCGCGTTTAGGCGCCGCGCTGGGTCCGAGCGAGCCAGACGACGGCGATCATGGCTAAGAAAGCGAAGGCGCAGAGCTGGAAGATCTCCGCCCCGGCGAAAATGTAGCCCTGCTTGGTAATTTCCCGGCTCAGATAGCCCAAGGCCTCGCTTTCCCCGAGGCCCATGGACTGGAGGCTTTCGAGCGCCCTGATGGAGAGGGGATTTATCCCGTCGATATTTTCGACCAGGCGGGTGTGGTGGAAGGCCTCCCGGCGCTCCCACAGGGTCGTCGCGACGGAGGCCCCGACCCCGCCGAAAAGGGTGCGGACGCAGTTAAAGAGCCCCGCGGCCGAGGCCATTTTTTCGCGGGGCGTGTCCATAAAGGCCAGGGCCGTGAGCGGCACGAAAAAGGTGGCCAGGGCGAGACCTTGGATCAGCTGGGGGAGCACGACGAATTTGAGGTCGGCCTGGGGCGCGAAAGAAGTCCGCGCGAACATGCAGCCCGCGAAGATTAAAAAGCTCAAAGTGACGACGGGCCGCAAGTCCGGCCGACGGGAGTAGCGACCTATCAGCGGGGTGAGGACGATGGGAAAAAGGCCGATGGGGGCGAGGGCCAGGCCCGCCCAGGTGGCGGTGTAGCCATGCCAGGTCTGCAGGAGGAGCGGCAAAAGGACCACGGTCCCCATGTACAGCATCATGCCGAGGCTGATTAGAGCGGCGCCCACGGAATAGTTGCGGGACTTAAAGAGGCTTAGGTCAATTATGGGGTCGGGGTCGCGCCTTTCCCAGACGATGAGGAGGGTAATTCCCACGACGGCGACGACCGCCAGGGCCACGATCAAATCGCTGTGGAACCAGTCGAGTTCCTTGCCTTTGTCGAGGAGCGTTTGGAGCGCCCCCACTCCCAGGGCGAGGAAGAGAAAATTAACCGTCCCGAAGGGCGCCGGGCTCGTGGGGGAATCGCGGCGGTAGAGGACCTTGGCGACGCAATAGACCACGATCGCCCCGAAAGGCGCGTTGATAAAAAAGATCCAACTCCAGTGGTAACTGTCGCTGATGGCGCCTCCCAAAATGGGGCCTATCACCGGCGCCACCGAAACGGTCATGGACCAGAGGGCCAGGGCCATCACCTTTTTCTCTTTGGGGTAATTGTTGATCAGAAGGGATTGGGCCAAAGGAATCATGGGCCCGCCGGCGGCGCCCTGGAAAACGCGAAAGAGGACGAGGGCGGTAATGTTCGGGGCCAGCCCGCAGCACACGGAAGCCAGGGCGAAGAGGGCGGTGGAGGCCAAAAAGAGCCTGACCTCCCCGTAGCGCTTGGCGAGACGGCCCGTGAGGGGTAGCGCGATCGCGTTGGTCACGCTGTAGGAGGTGATGATCCAGGTCCCTTGGGTGTAGGAGGCCCCGAGGTTTCCGGCGATGGTGGGGAGCGCCACGTTGGTGATGGTCAGGTCCACCACCATCATAAAGGTGGCGAGGGGCAGGGCGAAGGTTAAGATCGCCCTTTCGCGGGCGGTGATGGGGGGGAGAGAGTCCCCCGCGCGGAGCGCGATTGCCGCCATGGGAAAAGCCTTAAGGTTGCGCGGGGGCGACCGTCGCCGCCGCCCCGAGGTCGCGCTGGACTATGTCTTGGATTTGCAGGCGGACGGGATCCAAATCCCGCGCGATGGCGTCCGTCGCGAAGGCCCATTTTTCCCGAAAGGGGACGGAACTTACGGCGCCTTCGCGGAGATTGACCTCCACGGAGCAGGAGAGGCCCAACAGGAGCGGGCGCTCGCGGATGGCTTGGGGGTCGAGGGCGACGCGGAGAGGGGCCCTCTGGACGACTTTAATCCAGTTGCCCGTGGCGTTTTCCGGGGGGAGAAGGGAAAAGACGCTGCCCGTCCCGGGGCTGAGGCCCTCCACCACGGCGGGATAGACGACGGAACTCCCGTACATGTCCACGGTCACCCGGGCGGGTTGGCCCTGACGGATGTTTCCCAGCTGGCTCTCCTTGAAATTCGCGTCCACCCAGACGTTTTCCGCGTCCACTAAAATCAGTAAGGGGGTCCCGGGGCTCACCTGGCTCCCCACCTGGACGGCGCGTTTGGCGACGACCCCGGCGACTGGGCTTTTAATTTCGTGGCGGGAAAGCTCGAGCCACGCGCTTTCCACCAAGGACGCCGCCTCTAAAATAGCGGGATGCTCTTCCGGGGGGCCTTCCCCCAGACGGCGGTTGGCGGAAAGGAGGGAGGCCTGGGCGGCTTGGAGATTGGCCTCGTTGATTTGGACTTGGATCTGGTGGCGCTCCAGCTCTTCTTGGGTCACCGAATTGCCGCTAAAGAGTTTGCCGCGCCTTTCCAGATCCCGGCGGCTGAGGTCCAAGGTCCTCTCTTGGGCCAAGATGACGGCCTGGAGCCTATCCCTTTCGGCGTAGAGGGCGGAAACGTCGCGGGCGGCCGCCCGGAGGCCGTTCCAGGCCCGGGCGAGGGCGTTTTCGGCGTCTTGGGAGTCCAGTCGCGCCAAAACGTCGCCCTCGGCGACCCTTTGGGTCGCGTCGGCCAAAATCGCGGTGACCGTGCCCGCGACCTGGGCGTTCAAGCGGACAATGTTGCCCTGGACGTAGGCGTCGTCCGTGGAAACGTAGCCTCTTTTAAAGGCCAGCCACCAGCCGAGGGCGACGAGGCCCAAAAAGAAAAAAACCGCCAGGGCCTTTAAAGCGGCCTTGGCGCTGGAGTGGGCGCCGGGGGGAGAGGCGCTGGGCGGGGGAGGCGTTGGGGACACGGGGGACTCTTTGGCGAAAGTGGGAAAAAGCCCTTCGCGCGCGAAAAGGGCTCTCGGGCCCGCCCCCGTGGGGCGGGGCGGCGGGGCGAATTTTTAAAAGAGTGGGAAAAGCCCTTTAAAAGGAAATATTGGGCTCTCGGCAAGGCCCCGGAGGGGAGGGGCGGGGATTTTATAAAAGAGTGGGAAAAGCCCTTTAAGGGAAATATTGGGCTCTCGGGCCCGCCTCGGGGGGAGGCGAGGGAAGTTAAAGGGAGCTAAAAAAAGAGGGGGAAAAGCGCCTCTCGCGAAGCTCAAAGGGGTTTGGGCGGGGGCTCCGGGAGAGTCAGGGGAGGCGAGTCCTTGAAGGCGATTTCGACGTGGGGCATAAAAACGCCTTTGAGGGTCATGGAGCGGATATGGGCGACCAGCCTTTCCGGGGTAATGTCAAAGCCCCAGCTGTCCGTCCACGAGGAAATGGACAGGAGGGGAATAAAAATGGAGGCGAAGAGGGAAATATAGAGCATGTCCGGCAAAAGGTCGGGATTGACGATATTGTTCTCTTTGGCTTTCCGCAGCTTTTCGCAGAAGCGGTGAATGGTTTGGGGGTCCACGTTCTGGGTTAAGTACCGGCGCAAGGGCTGGGCGGGGTCGGCCAGCTCCCGCGCCCACATGGGCAGAAACCAGGGAGAGGAGTTGGCGATTTCGATGAGCCTGTCCATGAGCGCGACCACCATCTTGACGGGGTCGTCCTCTAAATCCATCAGCTCCCAGAGACCGTAGACCACGGGGAGAACGAAGTGTCCGAGGGTTTCCTCGATGAGGGCGTTCTTGTTGGCGAAATAATGGTACAGGGCGGCGGGGGTGACTCCGACCCGGGTGGAGACGTTTTTGAGGGAAAAGTGGGTAAATCCCTGCTCTCCCAGGATTTCCAAGGCCTCCTTTAAGATATCCTCCCGGAGATTGGCCTTGTCCGTGGAATTCCCAGGGGGACGGCCCACCTGGCGACGTTTGCTTTTTTCCGACATAGTCTCGCGCCTCGCGCGGGCGCCACTGGGGACCGCGCCTCTTTTCCCGAAATTCGCGTGGCGGGGCGACAAAATTAATTATTTGTTAAATTAATTTTATCGCGCCCCTCGCCCGCCGTCAAGCCCAAAGCCTTGGCGAAACGGCCCTTATGGGGAAGCGGGCGCGCTTAAGGACGATTTTAGCGCAAAAGGCCCTCAAAATGTAAGAGTTACGGGCTCTTCCGCCGCCGCGCCCCGGAAGGCCCCGGGCGGGCTTTGGGGGAAAGGCGTCGGAAAAGCGCTCCCGTTTTAAAGAGCCGCCCGCTCCCGCCGCGAGCGGGCGGCGAGGCGCGTCGCCAGCGTTAAAGCCCAAAGCTCGCGCGCGCCAAAATTAGCGCCAAAGCCCACCGTTAGCACTCAAGCCAATAGATAGTCCGGCCCTCGATTTTTTCGGCCGCGAAGGGCGGCTTGGGGGACGACCCGGAGCCTACAGGGTTGAAATAAACGAGCCAGCCCTCCGTCGCGCGGAGGCGGTCGAGGCGGGCGGCGAGATTTTTGAGGAGCGTGGGGCTATGGGGGCCCTGGGCCGCGACCCGGGTAAAGACGGGATAGTTGCGGCCCTCGCGGGTTAAGAGGAGATCGAGGCGGCGCCTTCCCAGGCCGTACTCGGAAAGCAGGGTACCCTCCTCGCCCAGGGCCTTTTGAAGGTAAGCCGCGAGGGCCAGGGGGCCGTGGCTGGGGGAATAGTCGGGGGAGGACGGCGGAACTTTGACGGTTTCCAGGAAAAAGGCCTGAAAATTGAGTAGCAAAACGCCCATGTCCAATCTTTTTCCCGCGCGGAACGGGATCTCCAGATCGCGCGGGAGGGCGAGGGCGAAGCGGTGGGCGAGGGCGCTTAAAATGGCCTCCCGCGTGAGGGGGCAGGTGGGGGCCAGGGTAGAGTCTTTGTCGCTTAATAGGCCCAAGCCCAAGCAGAGGCCCACGTCTTCCATGGTCGCCGCCGCGGGGAGCGCCCCGTCCCCCAACAGGACCGCTTCCATGACCCTTTGGACGCGCGCGTCGGCGAGGGGGTGGAGGAGGGGACCCAGGAAATTGCCCCGCCGCTCCAAAATGAGGAGTCGCGAGGCCCGGTCCACGCGATCCGCGCCCAGTTCCCCCTGGAAGCCCGGGGGAAGGCTTTCCAGCGCGCGGGAGACGAGTTTGACGGTGAGGCCAGGGCTTCCCCCGGAAAAATAGAGGAGCTCTTCGGCGGCTTCCGGGGAGAAGCTTATGGCGCGCTTGGCGAAAGGGCCGTCCAAAAGCAGCTTTAAGTCGTCGGGGCCCCAGGGGGGAAGGGAGATAAGGCGCGCGGAGGCGAGCGGCGAGCGCGCGAAGGCGTCTGGCGCGCCCCCGGCGCGCGTCTCCGCGAAGCCCAATCTCGCCGAAAAGAGCGCGGAAAGGCGGCGCCCGCCCTCCTGGGCGCGCGCGAGGGCCAGGAAAATTTCCCCGACCAGGGCTTCGCGCGCCGGGGCCGGCGGAGAGTCGATGTCGTCGAGAAAAAGGGCGAGGCGCCGCTCGCCCGTCTCCAAAACCTTGGGCAGATAATCCGCGAGGCCGCGGCGCCGGGCGTAGGGGCCGGGATCCGGCGGCGCGGCGCCCGGAAAAGCGGCGAGGGATTCGGCGACGAGGCTCGCGGTCGCGGCCACGGCGGCCGCGGGGTCGCTTTCGCCCCCGAGGGCCCGAAGGGGGACGTAAACCGCGAGATTGGCGGGAGAGGCGCTCAATTCCCGCGCCAGATCCTTTAAGGCCATTGTTTTGCCGGCGAGACGGGGGGCCTCGAGGAGGAGAAAAGCGCCTTGGGCCAAGGATTCGAGGACCCCGGGGAGCCTTCCCGCGACCTTTAGCGCGTAGGGGAAGAGGGGCTCGCGGAAGGGATCGTCTCTTTCGAGGACTTGGGGCGCGTCGCCGTCCATATCCATCACCCTCGCGCGGATTGTGTCCCCCCCGCGAGACGCGGGAAGCCCCCCAGGCGCGGGCGAGGGGGCGGGGCCAAAAAAAGTTTTTTAAAGGCGCAAGATAAAGAAAGCGAGAACGACGAGGCCCACGAGGACGAGGCTTGAAAGGGAGACGAAGAGCGCGTCGTAGGCGTGGTTGGCGAGCGCGGGGAGCGAAGGTTTTTGGGCTTTCTTTTCGAGGGCGTCGAGATCCTTGGCCTCGTAATTATCGGCGTTGGACAGATCCTCGATTTGGCGGCGCGCCAAAGTGGCCTCCCGGACGCGGCGCGAGTATTTCAGAATGGAGGAGCGCCGGAGCGCGGCGAAAACGAGCGCCGCGACGGTAGGGACGACGACCATGGAATAAAGGTGGGGCTCGCGGGCCAGGAGTATATAGCAGGCGGAAAAAGCGACGGCGCAAAGGAGCGCGGGAACGCATCCGAGGCGGATCCTGCGGCGGCGCGACTTGTCCTTCGGCAGGGGATCGTTTAAGTTAAGGGCGATGTTTTCCCCACTGGCCCAAAAGCGATAAAGGGTTTCCCCGTACTTGAAGGTGGCCGCGCACAGCGGCAAAAGGCCGGGCGCGTATTCCGTCTTTTCCCAAGTCTCGTTGAAGCGCCAGTCCCTTTGGCGGTCCCCCTGGGCGTGGGATTGAACCTCCCTTCGCGCTACGGCGCGGGCTTGTTTGAGGATAAGGCTCTCGACTTCCGCCTGTTTGAGCGCGAAGGGGTCCAGGCTAAAGCCCGCCGCGTAGCCTTTCGCGTAGCGAACGCTGGCGTCGGAGGGAATGGCGTTAAGCATGTCCTGGATTTGGGTGGGCAGCGGGGGCCCGGCGTAGGCGTGGACGAGGGCCACGCCCGCGGCCACCCCGGAGGCGGGCCGCCAGTCCGTGACCGTGCGGTAGTGGGTTTCCGGGACGCTTCTGCGGCGGTTTCCTTCCACGCGGGTCACGTAGACCGTTTCCCGCACCTGGCGGTCGTAGCCGAAGGAGGCCGTCCAGTGGGCGCGGAATTGGCCTTGGAAAAAATAGCAGGGGACGAATTTGAGTTTTTCCTCTTCCAGGGTCCCGGATTCGAGGATATCGTCCGGGGCGAAGGGGTCGCTGACGATTTTATCCAAGAGAAAGGCGTGGAATTTATTTTTGTCCACGTTGAAGCAGATGATTTTTTCCGGCTCCAAGGGGATAATTTCGGCGACCGTGGGCTGGAAGAGATTGACTTCGCTCCCACAGTATTCGCAGACGTACGTTGACACTCCGGGAACCACGGCGATCGTCGCCCCGCAGGCTTGGCACTGTACTTGATTTGTTTCTTCCATTCAGGCCGGTCCTTAATTTTCGCTCGCGGCGGTTTTGACGGTCAGGGCGCGGGGCTTAAAAGCGGCCCCTGCGGGCGAGGGCGCTTTCGTCCCGGCGGGCGAGGGCGAGACGGCGGAGTTCCTCGATAACTCCGAGGATCGCGCTTTCCGTCGCTTGGCTTTCCGGCGCGGGGGAGTCCGACGCCCCTGGAAGGCTATCCGGCGCGACGGGGCCCTCCGCCCCGGGGAGGGCGTCGGCGGCGGGGGAGGGCGCGAGGAGTTTTTCCAGCTCCAGGAGTTTGGCGGCGAAAGAGAGATCCGAGGGGAGTTCGGCCGTTTTGGAAAAATATCTGACTTCCTCGAGAACTTTTTCCAGGCCCAGCTGGACGGGGGAGCCTTGGGGGCTTTCGCGGCGAAGGGCCGCGAGGCGTTTTTCCCAGGAAAGGGAACGGGCGGCCTTGCGGCTGATTTCCGCGTCCGCGCCTTCCCGCTTTTGGGCGAAAAGGAAAAAGACCCAGACCGCGACGCCGAGGAGCAAAAGGAGCGCCAACTCCAGGAAAGCCAAAGCCGGCGGGTTGTTGAGGACGCCCGCCAGCGCGAGGACGGCCAAGAGGCCGGCGACGATGAAATAGACGGACGCGGTAACGCTGACCCCTAAGGCCAAGAGATTGAAGTTGGCGCGGGCCTTGGCGAAGGAGAGCGACGCGAGAGAGGCGGCCGTGGCCGTTTCGGTTATTAGGAGGAAAAAGAAAGCGACGTACTGAACGAGTCTTTTGTCGGGGATTAGCGCCGCGAAAATGACGCTGAAAATTACCAGCGCCGCCCAGACGGCGAAGATCGTCTTGAACAATAGGTTACGCATGGGACCCTCGCGCGATTTTACAGTTTGGCGCCGCAGTTGAGGCAGAATTTCGCTCCGGGGGCGTTGGTCGCGTGGCAGGCGGGACAGTCGCGCGCGAGGCTTTGGCCGCAGGCGGGGCAGAATTTGACGTCCGGCCGCTCAATGGGCTCGCCGCAGTTCGGGCAGGGATTGGGAAAGGCGTACCCGCAGGCGGGGCAGCTGGCGGCGCCCTTGGGGAGATCCTCGCCGCACTTGGGGCAGGGATTGTAAGGATCTCCGCACTCGGGGCAGAATTTGGCTTTGGGGGACATGAGCGCCCCGCATTTGTCGCATTTGATGGCCTTGGCGGCGGAGGGGGCGAGGTTTTGGCCGCAGTCGGGGCAGAATTTAACGTTCGCGGGAACCTTGGCCTGGCACTTGGGGCAGGCGACCGTGGGCGCCGGGGCCGCGACGTTGATGTTTTGGGCGAGGTCCCCGGCCCGCTGGCCCATGGCGCCGCCCAAGCCTAAGCCCATTCCCAGCCCGACGCCCGCGCCCATGACGCTCCCCGCCGCGCCCGGGTTTTTGGCCGCCTCCTCGAGGGTGTTAAAGGAGCGCTCCTCGCGGTAGTCGTAGCCGATGATATTCATTTCGGCTTTCTTGGCCAAGGCGTTTTTGAGCTGGATTACGGCGGGATCGTTATCCGGGACGCTGACGTCGTTCACGTAAAAATTGAGGAGACGGATGCCGTATTCCGCGAAATAGGGGGTCAGCTTCTCGGCCATGTGGCCGCTGAGCTCATCGAGGTAGGCGCTGATCTCCAGGACGCTGATTTTTTTTTGGATAAGGTACTGGGCTAGGGTGTCTTTGACTTTGGTGAGGTAAACGCCGCGGAAGTATCTGATTAAAGCGTCTTGGTCAAAGGAGGGGGTGGCGCCCACTAATTTGACGAGAAATTTGGCGGAGTTTTCGACCTGGACCCCGAACTGGCCGTTGGCGCGCACCGGCGCCATGATCCCGAATTTGGGATCCTGGGTCTGGATGGGGGAGGCCGTGCCCCATTTCACGTCCAAGGAATGGGTCTTGTTGACGAACCAGACCTCGGCGGCGAAGGGCGTTTCCCCGCCGAAGGGGAGCTTGAGGAGCGCCCTTAAGATGGGGAGGTTGTTGGTGTCCAGGGAGTGGGTCCCGGGCCCGAGGACGTCCAAGGCCTGGCCGCCTTTGTAAAAGACGGCCTCTTGGGATTCGTTGACGATAAGCTGGGTCCAGGTGGAAAGCTCCTGGCTCGGGTATTTCCAAGCCAGGATCCGGGGAGGCCCGTTGAATTTCACGACGTCAATAATGGCCATGGGGCACCAAAAATCAGGATAGGAAAAAGGCCCTGGAAAGCGCTGGAAAGGCCTCTCGCGGTCGCGGCGCGTTGGGGCGCGCGCTCCCTCGCGCCGCGTCCCGTCGCGCGGCCAAGCGCCTTCGCGTTAAGGGGACAATTATCCGCCAATTATAGCACCCCAAGGCGCGGGACGTAAACGTTAAAAGCCGCTCTCCCGCTCTCCCTGGGCGCCCAAGCGAGGCCTTTGGGTTGGCCGCCCGCGGGGAGGCTCTTATCCGCCCTTAAGCGCGCGGAAGTCCCGTGGGCCTTAGACTGAACTTACCTCAGTTTTGAGGCTAAGTACCTGTAATTGCTAGTTTTTTAAAAAATATTGTACCCATAATATTTTTTATAAAAAAGCCTTGACATGGCGATATTGCCTTTGTTATGATACCCATAAATAGAGAACAGCCGGGCCATTGGGCCAAGGAGGGCTGGGTGTGGCAAGAGGCCTGGGAGACGAGGAAGCAGGGCGGATGTGGGGCAAGAGGCCTTGGGAAGCCGGAGAGGCGAGAAGACAGTTCGGGCATGGGCAAGAGG
>JAISCZ010000019.1 GCA_031265205.1 Deltaproteobacteria bacterium | reverse complement strand
GCCCCGTTGTCTTGATCATTCTTACCGTGCTTGGCGAGATCATTCTCTGGCCTAGGCTGTGCCCTGTCGCTCCTAGCCCGGCTGCGCCATCGGCCAGAGCACAGGCTCACATGTCCTTGTCAACCCGCCCAACTATCTGACACGAGAAGCCAACACGCATGAGATGGACAAGTCTAATCGGGTGCAGGTGAATGGATACTATAGTATTTAAGCTTTTCTATTGATGCTTCAATAGTTGTACCATGCTCACTTTCACTAAAATGAGCCCATTCATAAGTTACCAAGCAGTGTTAAGGCTTTCGTCCCATTCCAATCGCCAATTTCGCGCTTCCTGGAAATCAATGAGAATTTCAGAGCGGCCACCAAAAATTAGAGCGGTTTTGTAAATTTTATTGCCGCCTCCCTGAAAACAGAAGTAATATCTCTTTTGTTCTATTTGCTCAAAAGCAATATCTCTAGCCTTTTCCATTAATTCTTGTATTTTTATTTTAGAGTTATCATCTTTAGCGGGCGGTAAAGGCGCGTATTTAATTTCAATGACAAAATCATCTCCATGACGCGATCTCAAATGTAAGTCCATTACGCCACCTTCAACTTCTCTTTGGGGCTCGCAAAGTTGGCCTGAAAACGTTATGGCCAACGTAAACATCATAGAATAAAAGCTTTCATTATATGTAAAAACTCTGTGCGAAAAATTCGCGATAATACTTTTGAATACTAGCTGAAACCCATTCGAGTCCCTATTGATCAACGTTTCCAGTAACGCCTTTCCTTGTTTAGCTAAAAGTAAAGGATCAATAGAATCTGAAAGAGAGAAAGATAGTTTGGCGATGGACGCTCTAACCTCTAAGTTAGGAAAGTTGAGGAAATATTGAATTCCTTTATCTAAGTACTCTGTACGAGCGATCGTGAGGTAGCCCGACTGAAATAACAACGCTTTGAGGTTTAATCTATCGTCTATGTTAATGATATTCATATCTTCCGTGAGAAAATTTTTATTAAATATATCGGAAATACTAATTTTACCCGATTTTATCATGTTTTCGAGAAAGGTCGGGCTCCCCGTATCGAGCCAAAAATTACCAAATTTTTGATTGAAAAAAAATGATAGCACCGCCCAGGGGTTGAGAACGGAACTTTTTCCGTCCCAGGAATATCCGTCGTACCAGTCCAGAATTCGTTTTTTTAAATCAGCGATGGATCTCAGCTTTTCATAACGTTTTTCAGCAATAAAAAAATTTAGAGTTTTTTCCATATGCTCTTTGAATAGGGAATCAAATTCTTCGATGGTAAATCCGACAATGTTAGCGTATTTTTCATTAAGCGTCAGATCGGTAAGATTGTTGACTCCGGAAAAAAGAGACGTTTTGGCGAATTTACTCACGCCGGTGATGAAAACAAAACCACGCTCTTTCTCGCATTTTTTTAGCGCCGCGTAAAAATTTTTGAGAGTCTTCCTCATTTTGATGGCAATATCCGTATCATTGAAATGTTCGATAATAGGAGCGTCGTACTCGTCAATGAGAATCGCCACGCGTTCACCGTATTTAATATTGAGTTCTTGAATGAGCGCTAAGAAAAGATCCCCAGGAGCTCCCGGATCGAGCTTAATATCTTCTTTACGGGCGATTAAACGCAACGCGTAATTAAGTCTTTTTTCCAGATCTTTTGAGGTGTCGCTTTCTAACCCAGCTAAACTCAAGCTGATCACTGGGTGTGGAGTCCAGTCGTATTCTTGATCGTAAATCCAGAGTCCTTTAAATAAATCCTTGCGTCCTTCCAAGATAGCGGTTAAAACGCTCACCAAGAGAGTTTTTCCAAAGCGGCGGGGCCTGGATAGAAAAAAAGGAGTTTCTTCCGTAATTAGCTGATAGATAATGGGCGTCTTATCGGCGAAAATTCGGTTTTGCCGTCGAATTTTTTCGAAATCAGCGTATCCTAATGAGAGTTTTTGTGGGGTGTCCATGAAGATAGCCTTCCTTGAGACGGCTGACCTGGAAAAGTGACCTCGAAGCGAAAAATAGCGTTATTGAAAGCGAATGTAACGCCGGATAATATTATACCTCAAATAATATTATACCTCAAACCAAGGCTGAATTCATAGATCTTTTTTAAACGGGAAAATTATTTTAGTATGCCTCTTGTTTAGAGCTCGTGGGTAAAAATTTTGATGGTAGTTATAATATGGAAGTCTCTCCCATAATGACGCTTATTCCATGAAATTATTCAGCGACCGAGCGTCGTGACCGCGTCTTGGGATGAGAGGCTTAATGAGAGGCATAAATGTTTCAGGAAGCCCAGGCGACGGTGGATAATTTTCCTCCGTGGTGGGCGATTATCCCTTTGCAACGCCAGCGGCTCGCGCGTTAACTCTTCCTAAAGATAGCGCGCGAATCCCCGCCTGGGCGAGTGACGCCACCGCGCGCGAAAGGCGCGCGGCTAAACGCTTTTTCGCTAGCGACCTTTAAATGAGGCGATATTTCGCGAGGCGCCGTGGACCGGGGGCGTTCCCCCCGCAACGAGTCGAGTATGGTTATCCGCCCAAGCGAGTTGGCTCGCGTTCTTGAGCCCTTCCTAAATGAGCGCGCCTTCCCTCGCGATTGGCCAGCCCCCCCATTAGCGGATACTCCCTTCGGCGCGGTGACGAACGAGAGGCGCCGGAGCCGCGCTGGGTCCGACCGCTTTGGGCCCAAGGGAAGGGTGGAAGAAACCTTGGGGAGATTCTCCTGACGCTAGCGCGTCTGGGAAGCTCAATTATTAGCGAAAAAGCCCTTTTAGCGGAGATAACGCGCAAAAAAAGCTAAAATCTCTTAATTTTAGCCATTTGTGAATATTGTGTTAAGATATTTTAACTGTTTTCAGAGGTTTTTTGTAAAAAAGTCGCGGAAAGCTCAAATATCCTTGTTTTACTGACAATTCCCCTTGACACTTTCCGTAATTCGGATATTATTAATCCACGGTTCATACATCACGCCACTAATGTGTCGCGCTTGTAAAAACTAGCCCCCGTAGAACCAACGGGGGCTAGTTTATTTCAAGGGTCGCCTTCCCAGGATTCCGTCCAAGTAGCGCGTTTTTATAGTAATTTTTTTGCCGCTAAATTTCGGCGCGAGCGCGCCCCGCCCCTTCCGCCCCCCTTTTTAGGGTTTCCCCCTTCCCCTAAGCGCGCCCAGGGTCTCGCGACCCGCGTACCGGATGTCACCATCCCGCCTAAGCCTCGCGAATCGCTTAATATTTTTCCGCGCTTGGAGAGATCCAAGGCCCTCGCGCCCGCTGGGCGGGACTCCTCGACCGCGCGGGTCTTTATGGATCCGCGAGGCGGCGCGTCTCAACGCGGGGCGACCCGCCGGCCCGTTCGGGAAGCGTGGGGAACCCACTTAATTTAGGCAATAAATTTAGCAATAATTCCGAAAAAGAATATAATATCCTTAAAGGATCGATTTTTTTGCCGATCCTTCTCTCCCTCTCCGATGGCGGAGGCCGCCCTCGTCTTTCCCCAGTCGCAAAAGGCCTCGCGCCCTCCCCTCCTTCCCGGGGGCTCGCCCCTTCTCCAAAGATTTGGCAATAAAGAAACCTTCCCGAGAATCCACGACTATGATTTTCCGCGTCCGCGCCACTTTAGCTTTCTTCCCCTTGGCTCTTTTCTTAATCCTGGCCTTTAACGCGCCGCCCTCGGCCCACGGGCAAGAGGGAGGCGCGCCCGGCGCCTCCCCCGTCGCCGACGGGGAAGCCTCAAGCCCTGGCGCGGACGGTTCCGGCTTGGAGCCGACCGCCCCCGCGGCGCCCGGGGAAGCCGCGAACCCGCTTCCACCCGCCGACGCGGTCTCTCCTTCCCAGGAGGAAAGCGCTCCTCCCGCCGCCGCGAATTCCCCAGAGGAAGAAACGGGAGGCGAGAGTGACTCGGCGGGGGACGCGCCCGCGCTGGAGCCGACGGCTGGAGACGGGGCGGACGCGCGCCCGGAACCCCAAGAGGACAGCGCCCTGACCCCCATGATGGCGGACGATCTCGCGAGCGAGGGCGCGCGCTTGGATGGGTTGGGGCTATACGCCCAGGCCCTCATCCAATATGAGAATTTAGTCGCCGCGCGGACGGCGCTGGTCGGGCCGGAAAACGCGCTGACCTTGGAGGCGCGGGCGCTTTACGCCTCCGCCCTCTTGAAGGCGGGTTATATCCCAGAGGCGATTGAGAGTTTCGCGGAGCTGTATCCGCTCATTTTGCGGTCAGACGAGGCGGAACAGTTCTCGCCCCTGGCCATGCGGGCCAAAGACGCGTGGTCTTTAAGCCTTCTTTACGACGATCGGGACCAAGAGGCCAGAGACTCCTTCGCGGAGGCGTATCAGGAGCGGCGCGGGTATTTGGGGAATGACGATCCCGAGACCATGATTGCCCGCCGGGGTCTCGTTATGAGCCTGAGACAGCTGGGGGAACTCAAAAGCGAAGACGTTCAGGCCTTAAGGGAAGTTTTCGCGTCCCAAAAAGCGCTTTTGGGGGAAATGGATCCCGAGACATTGGAGACGGAGCACCAGCTGGCCTACACCCTCTATGAGTTCGGGGGCAAGCTTATCACTCCGGACGCGGAAGCCGAAGTCCGCGATTTACTCCAAAACGCCTTGGACAACCGTAAAAAGATCTACGGCGAGATTCACCCGAACGTTTCCGAGACCATGGCCATTTTCGGGATCATTGAGCAGAGTAAAGGGGATTACGAGGCGAGTCTCCAGACCTTTTTAAAGGTGTCGGAGATTGAGGGGAAAACCCTAGGCCCGGATCACCCCTGGTCAGTCAACAGCTATCTTATCCTGGCCTACACCGAAAAGACCCTCGGGAACCTGGACGGGGCCAAGGGCTACTACGAAAGGGCGCTGGAATCCAGGCTGCGCTTCTTTGGCGGGGAGACGGCCAAGACCGTGGAAGCCAGGCATATGCTGGCCAATTTTCTCTATGGCTCCCTAAACGACAGCGACCGCGCCATTAAGCTATTAATTGAGTGTCTGGGCTGGCAGGAGAAAAGCCTCGGGCCCGAAAGCGTGGAGACGCTGCGCACCCTCTCCGATCTCGCGGCCATCTACGACCAGGTCGGGAACTACGACGACGCCAAGGGCATCTTGGAGCGCGTTTTAAAGGCGCGCACGAAAATTTTGGGCCCGGACCACGCGGAAACCCTGATTATCAACAATCGGCTCGCTTTCCATCAGATTTTGGAGGGCAACCTGCAAAAGGCGCGGGCCCTCTACGAGGATCTCTTAAGCAAGAGCCTGGACGCTTTGGGCCCGGAGAACGAGGAGACTTTGGATATCCAGGTCTCTTTGGGGCTTATCCTCACCGACAGCGAGGAAAACGCCGATCTTTTAAGGGCCCGTGAGCTCATTGAAAAAGCCTACGCCGTTTTAGTCTCGCTTCACGGCCCGGATTACCCGTCCGCCCTGGCCTCCCAATATTACCTCACCAGGGTCTATTACAAACTCGGGGAAAAAAACATGGCCTTATGCGTGGCCCAGGAGGTCCTAGCCGACCAAGAAAGGGTGTTGGGCGACTCCAGCCCCGAAACCGTGTCCACCCGGGCGCAGCTCTCTTTTCTTTACCTGGACCAGAACATGAGCCAAGAAGCCCTTCCCCTTTTGGAGCGCCTGGTCAAGGATCATACCCAATACTACGGGGCGGATGACGCGCGCACCCTGATTACCCGGGGGGAACTCGCCACGGCTTACCGCGTCTTGGGGGAGAGAAGCAAAGCCAAGGATATTTATCTCGCCTTGCTGAAGGACCTGGAGCGCCTGCGGGGCGACAGGGATCCGCAGACCACCAAAATCCGCAACCAGCTGGCTTTGGTGTTTTAAACCCCCGCGTTTGAAGCTCGCGGCGCGAACCCCGTCGGGCGCGCGAGCCTTTAGGGGGGCGCCCGTTTTATCCGTGGGTTGAGTCGCGCGCCTGGCGCGCGGGGATAGGTCGCTTGGACGTAAAATCGGCGGCAATCCTGTGGCTGATGGCGCTCCTTGACGAATAAAGAAAAGCCAAGCGCGCCCGTTGGGCTTTCCTTTTATATTTCGTCTTTTTCGCTTTTTTTTGCTTTTTTGAACCGGCGAGTTCGCCCCTGGGGGGCGCCTGAAGACAACATTCCCTCGCGCGCGGAGGTTTAAGGCCAGGCGTTGGCTCGCGCCAGTCTTAGCGGCGGGCTTCGCCCCGCCGCGCGGTCGCGTCAGGTCTCATCCGGTCGCGAAGATCCCCTCGCGGAGCCTTCCTTCCGCTTTGGGCCCGCGACGCCTCCGGGGGGCGAAGGGCGGCGAAAGGCGAAACCCACGGCCAAGCGTCGTCCGGGCGTTTCCGCCCTTGAGGGGCTAAGTCGCCCTGCGCGCGAGCGTCGCGTCCCCGTAGCTGAAAAAGAGAAATTTTTCTTCCACGGCGCGCCGATAAGCCGCGAGGACATTATCGCGCCCCGCGAAGGCCGCGACCAGCATCAGTAGGCTTGAGCGCGGCAGATGGAAATTGGTGACGAGATAGTCCGCCACTTTAAAGGGAAAGCCCGGGCGTATGAAGAGATCGGTCACGCCCGTTTGGGCTTTTATCGCGCCCGTCAAAGCCGCCCACTCCAGGGCCCTTAAGGTCGTGGTTCCCACGGCCACGATGGCTTGGCCCCGCTTTTGGGCGTCGCGAATCCGCTGGGCGAGTTCTTCCCCGATTTGGGCCTCCTCGGGGTGGAGGGTTCCCGCGCGGAGCCTTTCCGCGGTGAGGGGCAAAAAAGTGCCGGCTCCCACTTTGAGATTCAGGAAGGCCAACTGATGGCCTTTTTCCTCAAGCTCGCTTAAAAGCGCGGGAGTAAAATGGAGCCCCGCCGTGGGGGCGGCGACGGCCCCGGGGCGGCGCGCGTAAACCGTCTGGTAGCGCGAGGAATCTTCCGCGGTTACCGGTCTTTTGATATAGGGCGGGAGAGGCAAAAGGCCCACTTGGGCGAGGGTTCGTTGGGCCGGCTCGGGAAAATGGAAGCGGACGAGCCGATGGCCGGAGGAATTGATTTCCAGTACTTCCCCTCGCAGATAAGCTTCGTCGTCTCCTGAGGCGAAGCGCAACTCCGCCCCTACTTTCAGCCGTCGTCCGGGCGAGCCAAGGCACCAGAGGTCGCGGACTTCTGGCCCTCCAACGTCCGTCCCACCTAAGGGCCCGTCCGGGGGGAGCGTGGGGGGTTCGAGGATGAGGAGTTCAACGCGCGCGGCGTTTTGGCGTCCGTAGAGGCGCGCCGGCGAAACCTTGGCGTCGTTAAAAACCAAAAGGGAGCGCGGGGGCAGAAACCGCGGGAGGTCCCGAAAGGCGGAAAGGGTTATCTCCCCGGTGGGCGAAAGCGCCATCAGGCGCGAGGAGCCCCGCTCCGACCTAGGTTTTTGGGCGATTAAAGAATCGGGAAGGTCGTAGCGGTAATCTTCGAGTTCAGGAATGTCAGTCCCTTCGCGCACGTGAGGCTCCTGGAAAAGCGTTGTTTTTTGGAGAAAAAAGGCTTGGCGGCCCCGGAAGGGCGAGAGAGGAGCGGGCAAGGCGCTTTCTCCTTGTGGCGCGCCCGCGGCGCGAGCCTAAATGGGATTATTCGCCGGAAATGGCCGTCTTCCAAAGGCTAAAATTAGGTCGATTTTAATTTTTAAAGCTCGCTCTCGCAAGCCGCCAGGGCCATCCGTCAGCGTGGGAGCGCCCGCGCGTATTCATTTTGGCTCAAAATCTCCAATTCTCCGGCGTCTCTGGCCTTTGGCGCGAAGTTAGCGATGGTGACTTGAGGGTCGCGAAGGCGCGCCTCAGTCAGGCGGGGGCGCGCCTTTTCAGGGCGAGGCGCGCTTGGCGCGGTCCTCGGGCTCGCCAAGGCTTTCTGGCTGGGAGCGATCGATAGTCCAGGGGAGGCGCTTGTCGGCCAGACGGGCCCCAGGGCTCCGCGAAACTTGAGGACGATTGGAGGGTATCCGCGCGCGAAGTGGGCTTTCCCCTACCGCGCGGGGACTTTTGGAGGTCACTGGGTCGGGTTGGCGGACTATGAGCCCGGGCCATTCCTTCCCGAGCGCGGATACTCCGCGCCCGGGAATGGTTTAACCAGGCGGCGGCGGCGGCGTCTTCGCGGATCTCTGGAGCTGGCTGGCGCCGTATTGGGTCCTTGAGCGTCGCCCCCACGGTAGCCAGTGGCCAACTTGGCGTCAGGGGCGCCGCGCGGCGCCATGACGCTTGCGGCGACGAAACGTCATCTCGGGGCGCGCGCGAGTCAAGAGCGGGTTTTTAAACGCGACGGAGGACGCGGAATCAGCGGGCGCGCTTCGCGGCCTAAGGGTAAGGAGAGTTTTATAAAGTCGCGCCTAAAACGGCGACGAAACGGAGTCCGCTCCGCGCGCGTGAGCCTTAGGGGCGTATAGGGAGTAAATATTGGAGACGCCCAAGTTCCGCGCGGATGGGAAGGGAGAGGCCACGGGGAGATCCCGCCCGGCGTTCGGGTTGGGGCGGCGACGGTCTTAAGGGAGCGGGATAAAATGGTTTTAAACTTACCGCTCAAGGGGGCGAAAGCTTCGGCGGCCTTGGCGCGCCCGCGGATCCTTTAAAGCTTGTCTGGCCTTGATAGTCGCGAAACTTTAGGGGCTCAAAGGGAAGGCTCGCGACCGTCTTAGGGCGCTGGGGGCAAAGCGTCTCCTGGAGGCGACTCCCTTTTGAGGGGAGCGAAAGGGCGGCGCCAGTCGCGACTCAGCTCGCGAGTCCGGGTTAGAGACGCTATTGGAAAGCGGAGCGTGGAAGAGGCCTTGGGGGGACTTCCCCGAGTCGCCGCCTGGGAACTTACCGGAGCCGGGTTTTTGGGTTCTAAGGTCTGTTCTCCCTGATTTTTGGGTTGTCTGGGGCGAGCTGGGCGACCGCGGCCAGGGCGTCGCGGCTTAAAATAAAGAGCCCGCGGCCTCGAGGCCTTCAAACTTGTCCCAAGGTCATCCAACTTCGTTTAAGATTGCCCTGGCTAACGCCGTGGATCGGCTCCCAAACTGGTTGGCGCGTTGCGCTCGGATGGCGGCAAGCTCGCGCGAAGTCTCTTTTGGTGGCTTTGTCCGGCCTTTTTTCGTCGCCAAAGCGAGCGGCTGGGACTCGCGCGTATCTCCTCTCCCCTTCTTGGGGATTCCAGGCCCTGGGGTTGACCTGGGATGAACGGTCCTTTGGAGACGCTTAAAAATTGTGGCGGATTAACCCCGTTACTATTATAATGCGTTTAGACGCTGGTATAACGCGTTTAGATACTGGCGAGGCCTGATTGTTGGGATTTTGTCGTGGAGCTAAGGCTAATAATAGGCGTATTATATGTTACCAGAATTACCTGTCGGGATGCAGACCTTTGAAGAGTTGCGGAGAAGAAACGCCATATATGTGGACAAGACTAATTATTTTCCATTATTGTCAAGAGGTAGAAAAGTCGCCTTTTGCGCCCGTCCCAGGCGCTTCGGCAAGTCTCTGACCGTTTCGGCTCTTGACGCTTTCCACTCCGGGAGGAAGGAGCTTTTTAAGGGTTTGGCCGCCGAGAAATTCATGAATTCCCCGGAATTTGCCCCAAAACCGGTTATCCATCTGGATATGAGCGAAGCTGACGACTGTGAGTCCCTGGACGATCTGAAAGAATCCTTAATGTCCTGTCTGGAAGTCAACGCCGCGCGGCATAAAATTTCTTTAAGAGGCGCCAGGCCCGCGATCATCTTTTCAAATTTGCTGAAGGATGTTCGTTCGACCTCCACCCAAGGAGTAGTCTTGTTGATTGACGAATACGATACCCCCGTTATCAGTTTAATCCAGAGGCAATTGCTCTATGACCGTCGGCAAGTTGAACAAACGCGAATCGCTATGCGCTCATTTTATTCTAAAATAAAATCTAATGATAGTTCTCTCGACTTTGTCTTTATCACCGGGGTTTCCAAGTTTTCCCGGATGGGGGTCTTCTCCACTCTCAATAACCTCGAGGATATCTCGAACGATGCTGAATTCGCCGCCTTCATGGGTTTGACAGAGGAGGAATTGGAGAGTGACTTTACCTTATACGTCAAGGACACGGCCGAAGGTCTCAAAATTGAAGAAGCGGAACTCTTGAATCGTATCCGTGACTATTATGACGGTTTTTCTTTTGACGGTGAAACCAGGGTTTATAATCCTTTTTCCACTCTACTTTTCTTTAAAAAGAGAAAATTCAACAAATACTGGGTGGAATCCGGTTCCAACGGCCTTATCCGAAAGTTCTTAAAAGACAAAAATCTTGTTTTGGATGATTTTTCCGGATTGGAAGTCAGCGCGGATTTTGCCAGTTCTCCTGGAGAAATCGGCTCGACGCCTCCGGAAGGATTTCTTTATCAGGCTGGGTACTTAACCTTACGCAAAGACTCCCGCGGCGACTACTCTTTGGACTATCCTAACTTTGAAGTCCGATCCGCGCTATCAGCCCTGTTTCTTGACAATTTATACGCCTCGGAAACTTTGGCTAGGGACGCCATGATAGAAATGGGCAAATATCTGGCGGTAGGCGATGTCCCGAATATGGTCGCTAATATTAGGCGCATGTATTCTGGCCTGACTTATCTTGATCATACTGACGCGGTTTCCCAAAGGCAGGTCATGAGAATTCTGGGAGCGGTAGCCAAGGTTTTTGGAAAAAAATTAAAAGACATACTTCATTTGAACCAAAAAGAGAATTACTTGGAAGCGACGCGCCAGAAGCTTGGCGAGTCTTTCTATCGGGCTACTTTACAGGCTTGCCTGTGGGGGACCGAAGCCTATACGCGTCCCGAAGCGCATAATAACCTTGTCCGGATTGATTTAGAGGTCAGCTATAAAGACCAAGTTTACATTATTGAGTTGAAAACGTCCCAAGGCGCTAGCGCCTCCATGGAGGCCGCCCACGCTGGGATGGCGCGGATCCGAAAACGCGACTATGGAGGGACCCACAAAAACCCTATCCTTATATCTATGGCCGTGGATTTAGAAATTCGCAACCTCGGGGCTTGCGTCTTTGTCAAAAACGGCGAGACCACGGTCCTGGACAGCGAGGCTTTGAATTTACTCCATAAACCTAGAAGACGTAAAAGTTGAGTAAACTTAAGATACGTTAGAGAAAGCTAATTCGCTGGTCGTCCGGGATCCAAGGCGATCGCGCGGGGAGCGTTAGCCAGGATCTCTTCCGACTTCCGCGCTCTAAATTAGGGAGGACGTAGGTCTTGACATTGGCGCCGCGCGCCGGAGGCAATTATAAAATTCCAAATTGGCGTTTAAGCTACCGGAATAGCTTGGCTCTTCTCCCCAACGCGCTCCCTCGGGGGGGAGGCCTGAGGGGCGCGCCGGGCCGACTGAAAAGAAAGCTTGGCCAACGGTCTGAAGCTCGGTCAAGACAGTGGTAGGTTGGCCTGATGGGCGTAGCCGCTTAAAGGGGCGGGAGTTTGTCCTAAGGGTTTGCGCTTGGCCTCAAGGGCGGGAGCCTTGGGCAAAAGAGCGCGCGCCTGGGCAAAATGACGGCGCTTGGGATATTTTCCCTTCCGCGACTGGAGAGGTAGCGCGCCCTTCCGCCCTCCCGCCAGTTCCCCATTTTTCTAATTTTGGCCGCTCGCCTCTTAATTTTGGCGCTACGCCCCTCCCCTCTTTCTCGCCGCTCCTTTTCCTTTCCCCGTTATTTTCGGTCTAGCGCGCGAAAAAACAAGGCTCGCGTTAAGTCGCTCGCGCGTCATCCGTCGCGCTTTGGAGAGGCCCGCGCCGGGGATAAGGCCCGCGACCTCGACCGCGCGTCCCGCCTGAGGCGTCTCTCCCCCCCTCCCCCAAAAAAATTACCGTCGCCCCTTTTGACCGTTTTAAGGCGTAATATTTAGATTTTCGCCTCCAAAGCCGCGGGAAAGCCGCGCGATTTCGCTTGCCAAAGAGAAAATTTTTTGCTTTAATTCATTCATGGCGTGAGTATCATTATTCCTAATTTTTCTCTTTCATCGTTAGGAGTAATTCTGGCCCCCAAAGCGACTTTTTTCGCGGTGGGGGCCTTTTTTCGCGCGCGACCCCGCCTCAAGCGCCATTAAAGCCCTTGGAGGAGGCGTTTGCACCCATGTTCCCGCTCCTTTGGCTTCCCGCTTCGTTCGCGCCCGCCTGGGGACGCGCCCCTCGGGAGGGGAGAGAAAAGGCGCGCGGGGATTGTTTTATAGACCCCAGAAGCGCCATGGGCCGCTCCGCGGCGAAGATCTCGGGGTCGCTCTCGGGTATGGGCCGGCGCTTGCAAACGGGGGGTCTTTTCCTTATAAGATCCACCAGCGGGCGGAAGGGACTTTTTTCGCTTTTTCTCTCCCCTTCTCTCTTCAGCTTAGGCTTTTTCCGCGTGGGGAGCGCGTAAGATTTTTTTCGCGAAAAATTATTCCCCTCTCCCTTTTCCTCAAAGCCCCACGCCCTCTCGCGCCCGTTCCGAAGGGTTTTCCGGCCCCGCCAGGGTGGCCAGCGTTAATTGCCGTGCCCCGCGCTTTAATCTTTTTTTTGGGCTTCTTCGCGCTTTCCGTCTCTCTTTGGGGCGCCGTCCCCGTCGGGGCTTCCACCGACCGGGCTCTCCTCTTGGACCGCGAAGCCTTAACCAATCTTCAGCGCCAGGCCTTTCTCTATTTTTGGGAGTTCGGGCACCCCGCCTCGGGGGCGGCCTTTGAGGCTGACTTCGGCTGGGAGATTAAACCCGTGACCATGGCGGGGACGGGCTTTGGGATAGCCGCCCTAGTGGTCGCGACCGACCGCGGCTGGGTCACCCGCGAGTTGGCCGTGGAGCGGCTCTTAAAGATTACGGGCTTTCTTTTGGAAATCTCCCGACCCGAGTGGCGAGGAGCTTTTCCCCACTGGATGAACGGGGAAAACGGGGAGCCCTTGAATTTCGGGAACGGAAACGACGAGTTGGATGTCGTGGAAACCTCGTTTCTGATCCAGGGCCTCCTCATCGCCCGGGAATATTTTGATGGCCCGGGCGCGGAAAAAGAATTCCGCGATCAGGCGACGGCTCTGTGGGAAAACGTGGACTGGGATTTTTTCACCGATGGCCAAAAGGCGGGGCTTTTCTGGCACTGGTCCCCCGTGAGGGGCTTTTTGGGCTTGAAGGTCAAGGGTTTTAACGAGGCTTTGGTGACTTACGTTCTGGCGGCCTCTTCTCCCACCCATCCCATTGACCCCGCGGCTTTTAATTTTTGGTACCAGAGCCCCAATTACCGCAAGCGGACCTTTTTCGGGTACACCGTCGAGGGGACTCCCAACGGCGGGGGCCCGCTCTTTATTACCCATTACTCTTTTATCGGTTTAGACCCCCGCAGGCTCGCCGATAAGATGGTGCCCAACGGCTATTTTATCCGGGGAGTCAAGCAGACTCTCTCCAACCGGGAATACTGCGTGGTGCACGCCCCCCGCGAGCACCGCTACAACGAGTCTTTTTGGGGACTCACCGCGAGCCAGAAGATGGATTCCGGATACGGGATCTTTTCCCCCGTAAACGACCAAGGCGTCCTGGCCCCCACCGCGGCTCTGTCCTCCATGCCCTTCACCCCCCATTATTCCATGCAGGTTTTGGCTTTTCTGTCCACCCGCTTGAAAGATCTGTTATGGAGTTGGTTCGGGCCCCGGGACGCCATCAGCCTCAAGGACGACTGGGTCAGTCCCCACTACGTGGCCATCGATCAGCTCCCCATTGTCGCGATGGTGGAAAATTACCGCTCCGGGCTGCCTTGGCGGCTCTTTATGGCCAACCGCGAAGTCCAAAACGGCCTTAAAATTTTAGGCTTTACCGAGCCGCTCCTCGAGGACGGCTTTCCCGAGGCGGTGATTACCCGCTACCTGCGGGGCGGGAGATACCGGGACGACGCCTACGTCATCCGCCGTCATCCGGATACGGGCCTCTACGCGGTGCCTTACTTTTTGAAGGACGGGGGGGAAGCGACTTTCACCTTAATTGACGCGGGGGAACCCGGTGAAATCGTCCTTTACAGTTCCACGGAACAGGCCTCGCCCGGGTCCAATACCTTGTCCATGGATCTCCCCATGGATAACGGGAGGCTCTTAAGCCTCCAAATGCGGACCCATGACGAGAAATTATACTCCGTCCCCTTAAGGCTCTATTAAAGCGACGGCGAAGCGGGCCAGCGCGTTCCCGAGGGGCGCGGCGCGCCACCCGCGCGGGCCCGGGCGAGTCTCCCCTCTGGGGACTTACGCGCCTCCTTCCGGGGGCTTCCCCGGGCCGTCGCGCCACCGCCCAACGCGTGGAGCCGCGGGGAGCGTTTTCTTTAAGGAGCGTTTGGGAAAAAGCGCCAGAGGGCGGGTTAAGCGAGCGGCGCGCGGGAGAGCCGCTAAGGCCGCCCACTCGCGCTTAAGCCAGTTCCCGCGCGACGGGTTTGGGGAAAAAGCGGACTTGGAGCCGTTTGGCGATAAGTTCCTCGATTTTCTTGAAGACGGTTCCGATGGCGAGGGAGAGGACAAAGGTGAGGACCCCGAGGCCCAAAAAGTCCCAGCCCGAATTCTGCTCCCACCCGGTTAGCTGGTAGAGCTTCAGGTAGACGGCGGCGTGGAGGATATAGACGTAAAAGGATTTGTTGGCCACGAAGAGAATAGCGCGGCTGAGAAGTCCCCGGCTCGGTTGGAGGCTCGCGAAAAAGAGAAACATCCCCAACTGGGCCAGAAGGTAGAAAACGAATTCCCGGTTGAAAAAACGGTTGTCGACGTTCCCGTCCGCCTCCAGGCAGTAGTTCATGGTGAGCAGGAAGAGAATGAGACCTCCGGCCAGGTAGACGTAGAGACTCAAATAAACGAGCGCGCGCCGCCATTTGGCCATAAATTCGGGATTTTTAAAGTAACGGGCTATTTCGTGGCCCATAATCATGAGCCAGAGCCAGTAGAAGGGCTTTTGCTCTATCCACCAGTCTAAGTGCTGCATCGCGAAATTAGCGGGAAAGAAGCTCAAAAGGGTCACCCTAAGGACGAAGAAAATGACTCCGATGGCCAGTATATAGCGCTTGAGGCTCCGGGAAACGGGGTTTTCGGCGCAGACTATTTTCAGAAAGGGAATGGCGAGATAACAGAGCAGGAGGGCGAAGGTAAACCACAGGGGATAGAAGGGATTGTAGTCGACGACGTAATCGTAGGGCCAGGTGGTGAGAAAGATCCGAATTACCAGGACAAAGTTTTCCCAGTTGGGCCCGGACAGGCAGTCGCGGAACGAGCCTTGGCTGGAGAGCCAGGGGGTCAGCTGCGCGATAAGGAGCATGACGAGGAGGGTGGGAATGAGGACCCTTCCCGCGATTCTCTTCATATACAGCGAGAAGGGTTTGTCCGCCGCGAAAAAGAAGCCCGCGATGAGGAAAAAGACCGGGGTGGAGGCGCATTTGGCGACGCTCCAGAGGAGGCTTATGTCGTGGTGGGTCGGGTAAAAGCCGTTAAGATGGATGAGAATTACGCTGAAACAGCAGTAAATCCTCCCCAGCTCTATGCCGGCCTCGCGCGGGGCTTTAGGGCTCATGGGATGACTCTGTCGTGGCTTAAAGGGGGGATTTCCTTAAAAAGGCTCTCCGCGGAAAGCGAGAGGCCCATCCCCGGAAACCTGGCTTAAGGCGCGGGGGGGGCGTTTCTCCAAGAAGCCACGGGACGCCGGGACTTAGGGGGGGGCGTGGGCCTCAAATGGAATAATTTAGCATAAAGGCTAAATTTTTGCTTTTGGCGGTAGGGCGCGAGGGATTAATGAAGAGTGGAAGGCGGGCGGGGGGGTTATGGGAGGGGAGGCGTTGGGACAGGGGAATTGGAGGGGCGGATGGCGGTATAGGCCAGGCGAAGCCCCTGGTTGGGGTAATGGGACTCTTCTTTCAAAAAGCCCCGATCCGAGGAGCGGCAATAGCGGGCCTCCTCGGTCCAGGCGCAGCCCCGCGACGATCTTAAAGATCCTTCCCGGGGACCTTGGGGGTCCAGGATGGGGCTGAACTCGTAGTAATAGGCGTCATAATAGTCGGATGCCCATTCGAAAACGTTGCCGTAAACGTCAAAGAGCCCAAAGGAGTTGGCTTTTTTGAGGCCCACGGGGTGGGTCGCGCGCGCGGAATTGTCTGCGTTCCAGGCGTATTGGCCGAGCTTTTGGGGGTCGTTCCCGAAGAAATAGACGCTCGACGCGCCGCCCCTGGCGGCGAGTTCCCACTCGCTCTCCGTGGGGAGACGGTATTTTTGGGTCTTTTCCCTCTCGTTGAGCCTCTGGATAAATTCCAGGGCCAGGGGAAAGCTCACGCCTTCCACGGGGAGTTCCGGGCCGACAAACTGGCTGGGATTGGAGTCCATGAGGGCCAGCCATTGGCTCTGGGTCACCGGGGTCGCGGCCAGATAAAAGTCGGACGTGACCGTGACTTCGTGGTTGGGCTTTTCGTCCGGCTCGGCCTCGGGGTCGCCCGCGACGGCTCCCATCCGAAAGGTGGCGCCACGGATAAGGACAAAGCTTTGGCCTAAGCCGTTTTTCTCCGTCTGGGCCACGGCTAAGACGGGCCAGCCGAGAACGAGGCCCAAGAGGGCCGCGAGGGACGCGCGCCAAAGCGCGGGAAGAATCCCCTGGGCTTTCGCGCGAGATAATTTTGGAGATGGCGCCGCCAAAGAAGTAACTCCCACGCTGGGGCCTTAAAGGCCGCGGGGAAAGGATGGCCCGGAAATGGAGGGGGATCCCAGAGAGGTCGCGGAGGCGATTTTGGCCCGGCCAGAAAAAGGCGAAGCGCGACGGAGAGGGGGAGAGGAAAGAAAGAAAAAAGAGAAGAAATTTCCGGAAATAAAGAAAAAAGGTTGGAGAAAATATTTTAGGGATGAAATAACTCGCTTGAGGGATAATTTAGCCTAAAAAGCCTTGATTTGTCTAGGGTTTTCGCGCCGTGGAAAATTTTGGCGCGAGTTCCCGAAACGCGCGGCCCAAAGGCCCCGCGCGCGCCAAAGTTAGGTCCAATGACCCCGCGCGCGGGCCTTCGTGGTCAGGCTCCGCCACTCCCGGCGCGCGGATACCTTGGCGTGGCCGTAATTTTGGCGCGCCAGGCGTGGGTAGCGACAAGGGAGTCGCGAGCCCCAGACTTGTCGGCGCTAACCGTTAGCCTAGACTGAACTTACCTCAGTTTTGAGGATAAGTACCTGTAATTGCTAGTTTTTTAAAAAATATTGTACCCATAACATTTTTTATAAAAAAGCCTTGACATGGCGATATGGCCTTTGTTATGATACCCATAAATAGAGAACAGCCGGG
>JAISCZ010000010.1 GCA_031265205.1 Deltaproteobacteria bacterium | reverse complement strand
GAGTTCTTAATCCATATTCGCTTCTTAACGCGTTTGAGAATGGAAATTTAGATAATTATTGGTTCTCTATCGAGCCGTCGAAAAAATTTTTGAAAACGGTTTTATTACAAGATCCTTTGTCCTTAACCCGCGATAAACTTCGAGATTTGTCTAAAGATTCAATAATATCCCCTTCGGAAATTAACTCTATGGCTCCTGTGCCGGCCTTATTTCAAACCGGATATCTAACTATAGATAAAATTACTACAAACAAAAAGGAATATACAACAGACAATAATAATTTTTGTTATTCTTTTAAAACTCCAAACAAAGAAATAAAACCCACTTTTTTGAAAGAATTTTCCGACTGCCTGTATCAATTTTTAAATATTGACAAACTTAGCCTGAAAAATGATTTCATAGAGGCAATTAAAGCCGAGGACTCCAAGAAGCTGTCAATATTAATAGATTCTTTTTTTGGCTCAATTCCGGCGTCTCTTCATATTAGCGAAGAAGCCTACTATCATAGCGTACTTTATGGTTATCTTGAAGGATTGACAGATTTAATAGCTTTTCCTGAAAAACCCGGCGCCGATGGGGCGCCAGACATTATTTGCGTTATTGACGAAGATCTGTATGTCATCGTCGAGCTGAAGTATAAATATATGCCCGTGACTCATTCAGTTGACGATAACCATAAAACTAAAACCGCTATGGAAAAGCTCGCCATTTTCGCCCTAAAAACTATAGACGAGAAAAATTACTTAAGACCTTATTTAGCCAAAGCCAAAAAAACATTGAGATTAGGGTTAGGCGTTTATGGGAGGGGGCGAGCCCTGGCCATTCTGGAAAATGAAGAGCGGGCCAAGGCGCGCGTAAAGATTATGGCTAGAAACCAAAGAGTCGCCCGTTTTAATGGCGGCGCGGCGAATACTTCCACTAAAAAGTAGTTTCAAGCGCGACTCTTTATCGCTTTTAAAAAACTATCGTTCGCGCGCCAAAACTTAGCCGCCCGCGCCGGCGTAATTATCTTGTCTATCGCGCGCTGACAAATGATACGCCTACGTTAACTTGTCTAAAATCGACAGCGGTCAGCGTCTCCAACCCCCGCCGCGCCGTTGGGACATATGAGCCTTCCCTTTGGGGTACCGCGCGCGGCGGGATGGTTTTAGCGTCCCTGAACAATATTTTCCGCGTTTTGCCGCTCTTCTCTTGAATTGGATTGGAGCGCCTGGCGTAACTGACGCGTCCACCACGCGCGCGCGTGTCAAGAAAACCGCGAAAACGCGATCCAAGGGCGCCTCAAGCCGCTCTCGCGCGCGAAGTCCATGCCGTCGCGTTCGCCTCGCGGCCCGATTCCCCATAAGGACAGCGCTTCCAAAACGTCTAATCGCGAAGCGACGCCATCGCGCGACTCGGTTTAAAATCACCGGGAGTCGCGCTCGCGATAAATTTCCCCGAACGCTTGTATCATCTCCTTTTTCGCGACTTTTAACAAAGTATTGGGACAAACGATTATCTCTCCCTCAAGACTCCGACGCCCGCCGCGCGCCTTTATGAAAACCCCACGCTCGCCTCGCGATATGAGTTTTTACGTCTATCCCATGAATAGCCGTCGCGAAATTAATTTTTGGGCCGCTATTTCCTTTGTTATCTTGAGAAAATCCGTATTTTCCTCGTAATCGCGATCCCTTAAGGTCTTTCCTCTTTTTTCCTTGTAAATCGCTTGAGGTTTTTCGATCGCTCCTCCAAAAATATTATCTTTGACGCCGCGCGTCTTTCACGAACAACCGTCTCTGGCTAAAGCGCCTTCGCGGCGCTGACTCGCGAAGGCCCCAAAGGTTTCAAAATTGATTAGGGGCTTCGCTTCGGGCGGGTCGAGCCTCGCCCGATGCCAACCCTTTCCCGCCATGGCGCGGCTCAATTTTGCCTCCCTCTGGTTCTCCCCGCTTTTTGGGGCGCCATTAAGGCCGCGCGGCGGCGCCCAATAATCTGGCCTCTTTATTGCTTGCCCATTTCTCCGGATAAAGGCGGATTCCCTCTCCAAAGCGGGCTTCCGCCAAGGGAAACCCTCTCGCGCTTAAGTCCTCGCGCCCTCTCGCCACAAGGAAGAAAAATCCTTGGGATTTTAAACCAACCGGGCCTTTTCGCCGAAAAGAAGTATAGGGGGTTCCCTCCCGTTTGAGCTTGGGCTTACCCGCGCGGGCCATAAACCCCCAACGAAACAAATTCTTTTAGGAGCTTTGGCAATGGAAATACTTACCATCGACGGGCAGGAATTGGCGGCCACCGAGATAGTCGGCGCCAATTTAGAAGAGATCCTTTTAACTCTTTTGGAGCACCCCAGCACCAGCGGGCGCGTCATCACCGGGGTCCTTTTAAACGGCCAGCCTTACTCCGAGGAAGTGCCTCACGCGGCGCTGGAAGTGGACCGCTCATCCATCTCAAGCCTTTCTTTGGATACCCGCACCCTGGAGGACATGGGCCTCAATTTCCTCAAAGTTGGCCCGCGCTACCTGGAGACCCTCCTGGAAGCCTTGCCGAAAATCGTGGAGACCTTCCGCCTGGGCGACGATCACGAAGCCAACGAGCACTTCTTAAATTTCCTGGAAGCCCTCCAGCTCCTCATGAGCATGCTGGAGCAGACCCGCCACGTCCTCAACCTCTGGCAGGGCGGAGACGGGGAGAATTCCTCGGAACTGAGCGTTTACCTGGATTCCCTCGTTGAGGTCTTAAACACCTTGATCAGCCTGCAGGAACAAAAGGACTGGATCTTCCTCGCGGACGTTTTGGAGTATGAGCTTGCCGACTCCTTAAAGAATCTCGCCCGCATTCTGCCTTTATTGAGCCAAGGAGGGCACTAATCTTGCCAAACGAAATCACCAAGCGCCAGAGAGAGGCGGAAAAGGCCTTCTGGATGAAAACCCTTCAGGTTAGCCAAGAATGTTTGGACCTTGACCGGCGTTTTATCGGCGCGTTGGAGCGCAAAACCGCCCTGGGCGCCGACCCTTTGGAGCCGTCTCTCTGGGAAAATTTCATTGAGGCGCGCCGCGACCTCGTGGATTGCGCCACGGAAAACCTCAATCTCATCGCGAGGGACAAGAAAGCCCAATCCCGCCAACGGGACATCAAGGACCGCCTGGAAACGACCTTGGGGGAAGTCATGCGCCTTGAGGAAAAACTGACCTCTTTCCTCGCGGAAAACCTTTCCGTTCTCAAAGACGCCATTGAAGATATCAGTAAGAATCAGGTAATTTTTTCCGCCTACGGACGGCACAACCATAAACCTCGGCCCGAGGCCCTGGAGACCACCATCTAGCTCTTCTCCCCGAAGGCCTTCCTCCCTCCTCTTAAACGCTCTTCCTCTCCTCCTCTCTTCCATCCTCTTCTCGAAGCGCGCCAGCGCTGAAAACGACGCCGGGGCCCGCGGGGCCCCGGTTTTCGTTGGGGCCCGCGCGCTCCCGCGACGTTTTAACCCGTTTCCCGCGCTCGCCTTGGCTTTTCCATAAGACTCTCCCCGTCTTTCCCAACCTTCCCGCCTTTCCAAGGCTCAACCGGAAATACCCCTCTCCAAAGGCGTCGCCGTATCTCCCGCTCTCGCCCTTTCGTTCCGCGGTCGTTCCGCGTCCGCGCGCGGCGCGCGTCTCCCTTCGCTTTTCCAACCGTCGCGCGGCTAAAACGCCCGCGACACGCGCTCCAGAAACCATATTCTTGTCAAAACCCCTTAATTCCGCTATAAAAATAAGGCTCGGATATTTTAATGGAAGCTAACGCTCCGCGGCGTTTTAACGATTTTTTTGAGATATTTTGAGATATTCCGAGTTTTTAAAAGAAAATTCAATTTTCGCGAACTCGCCGTTCGCTGGCGAAAGGCCCGCCGATGCGAAAAATCAGCGCCATAGTCCTTTTGGGAGACAGCCTGACCGCGTGGGGAGATTTTTCCCAACTGAAGCGCCTGGGGGAAGACATTCATATCCATAATCTCGGCGTTCCCGGAAACGCGACCGCCGAAATTTACGCGAGAATCGGCGAAGCCACGGCTCTAAGGCCTTCCCATCTGGTCTTAATGGCGGGCGTTAACGACCTCTTTCAGGGAATCGCGGCCGACGAAATCCTGGACAATCACCGCCGTATCTGGAAGGCCATCGCCGAAGGCTCTCCGGAAACGAGTCTTTCGCTTCTTTCTTTATTGCCCATCAACCGCGCCATTACGGGCGACTTTCCGTCGTCCGCCTTTCAAAACGGCTCCATCCGCGCCTTAAATAGCTCGCTGCGGCTTGAGGCGGAACGGCGAAATATTCCTTTTCTCGATTTCTATCCCCACTTCAGCGACAAACAATTAAATCTCGACGAAAACTTGACCGAAGACGGGGTCCACCTCCTCCCCGCCGCCTATACCCTCTGGGTCAAGCTCCTCCTGGATTATTTCAGCGGCGGGAAAGACTAGGGGAAGCCTTTGACCGACGCTCGCGGCGCCTTACCCCGGCGCCGCGCGCTCCTTCCCCGTCTTCGTCCCCTCAAATAGGCGCCCTTAGAAGGCGGGCTATATGGGCGAGCGGCGGCGAGCGCTCCCGAGTCGGGCGCGCGAAGCGCTGGCAAGCGACTTTCCGCTTGAGACGAGGAAAAAGAGCGCGGCGACGAGGGGAATTTTTGCCGGGTCAAGAGCCCAAGGCGTAGGGCGACGCTCTTTGGTCCGCTTCGCTTCCCAGGGGAGTCCATGGCGGCTATAAAGCCCTTAAAAAAGACGCGAGAGACCAGGGGTTTAGGGAGGCCCGCCATGAGGGCGGAAGCGCTTTAAAGGGCGCGCCCCCCAAGAGAATCTTCCCCCCGTCTAATGACGCTTTAGTCGGCTCGCGCGCCCGCGCGCCTGGCCGCGGGCTTCCACCCCGGGCCAGAGGCCGCGCCTTGGGTAGCGCGCGAGGCGAGCCAAGGTTTCGCCCGTAAATTTTTCCCGATCCAACGTTCCGCTTTTGGGCGCGGGGCTTCCCAGGGCCATAAAGCCTTGAGGCGCGGCGACTTTGAGAGCTAAGGCCACGGGACAAGGACAGGCGCGCGGGGAAGAACGCGCTTTTAAAGCCGCGCGGGAAGCGCGCGGGGCCTTTGAGGCGGGTCAGCCGAGCCTTTGCCTAATGGCCGTCATGGCGTTATTGGGGAGGAGCGCGTACCGCGCGAGGCTCCTTTTTTCGGTCTTCTTGCCTTTCTTCGAGACGATCGTCACGTCCGCGGTTCCCCAGGGGCTGCCGTCGTGGCTTCGCAAGGTCACGTAAAAGCCCGGCTCGCCGCGCTCGACCTGAGGGGCCGTGGCGAGGTAGTCGAGTTTGGCGAGAAGGATATCTCTGACGACATCGTCTAGCGCGCTTTTTTCCGCGGGCAAGGCGGCGCCGCGGGGAAGCTCGGGCTCAACCTTGAGGAAAGCGCCAGCCTCGGCGGAGTAGGGATAACCCGCTTGCGTGGAGGCGGCGATACCCGCCGAGAGCGAGAAAATTCCGAACTCGACCACCCAGACTCCGGCGAGCGGAAGGCCGCGGATCACGGAGTTAGACTTGCCTATGGTCCAGAGGCCCCGCTCGTAGATAGGCTCCACAAAGTACTTAAATTCTTCCGGGTCGAACAAAATCCCAATCCACAGGCGCGGGTCTAAAACGAATCGCGCGACCTCCTCGGCGCTCGTATTGGCGAAACCGTTGCCGTGCTCATAGAAGAGTTCTAACCAGCAGGCCCATGACAGCGCGAATCCTATCCAGCCTCCCAGGAGAGCCAGTAAGCCGGCCAAGGGCGGGCTCAGCGTTATGGTGGCCTTGGCGGTCTTCCCCGCGACGAAGCCCACGAGCGCGCCGTATCCCGCGACTAAAAAAGTGTTCGCGTAGATGAGCGGGATATAGAGGGAAAGGGCCGCGTAAAAGGGCGCGAGTATCGCGGAGGCCACCGCCGCGGCGGGAATAATCGCTAACGCGGCGGCCGTCTTGTGGCCGGAGGGCCTGTAAAATTCATGCATACTTAACTCTCGTCCTGTGGGGTCTTAAAGGCCGCTGGCGCGGAAAAGCAGCGGCGACCCGACCTGGAGGCGCGCCTTAAGCGCCCGTGGGGCGCGGGGCGCGTCCAGTCGTGATTTTGTCGCATTATAGCCCTGTTCCGACGCGCGCGCAATGATATCCGGGTAGCGCGCGAGCCGCGAATTCGCGAAGGGCGCGAGCTGGCGCGCGAATTAAATCCCTGGCGTATTTTTTTGTGGAAGCGCGCCGCGAGAGCGCGCTTTCCGTCGCCAGCGGGCGACGGAGGCTTGTAGCCGCTTAAAGGCGATAGACGACGATTATAGAAAATTAACGTCGCTTGTGGAGGAGGCAAGGGCGAAACGGATATTGACGGGCCAACGGCGCGCCTCGCGCGCGCGAGGCGACGGCCCCGGTTTAAACGCCGCTAATAAGCTAAACCGCGACGCGGAGGGGGTGGATTGAGGCCGGGGCCGTTTCCGCGCGAGGGAGTCGCCAGACCGTCACGCCGAAGCGACCGCCGGGGCCGCTCGCGCGCGCGCGGCGGGCGAGATCCTGGGCGCTTCCCGATTATGGCGCGGGCCTTTCGGCCGAAATTTTCCTTAAAACTCCAATTTTACCGCCCTATTCCCGCTCCAGCCCTCACGCTCACCAGCGTAGCCCTGAAGGCTGAGGTCCAGGGTTAGAAGAGGGAGACCCGCCGCGGGCGCGATGGCGAGTCCCAACTCCCCGACGCCGGTTCCGCCCTTAAGCGAAGGCGCCTGGAAAGAGTGCCCATGGACGCTCGCGCGGGCCGCGCCCGCCAATTCGCGCTCATAGGCCGCGCCGACGCGGGCGCTGACGCGCTCGGAAAAGGCGCGCGAGAGGCGGGTCCCCAAATGAAGCCTACTTGAGTCCGCGTCCTCAAAAGTCACCGGATCCCCGGTGGAAAGGACGACGTTGTCGCCCCCCTGGCGGGTCCAAAAATATTGACCGTAAAAGTCGAGGGAAGTTTTGTCCGCCAGATTCCATTCGTAGCCGAGACCCAGGCTCGCGCCGTAATAGGCGGAAGAGGCGTCATATTCCGCGGCCAAGCCCCAGGGGTCCATAAGATCGGGAGAGCGAAAGCTTACGTGGATCCGTCCCGCCCGGACGAAAGTCTCGGCGCGCAAGGTTCCCGGCCCGACTTGGGCTATGTCCGCGCTGGCCAATATACCGCCGCCAATATGGCGCGCGTCTCCATCGCCCCTCAGGGAAGGCGCGTTGGGGAAAGAGTTATAGGTATCGAAGTTCCCTTGGCCGTATTCAAAGAAGGCCCCCAGCGTCAGGCGCCCAGGCTCTATATCCCGCCCCCAGGCTAGTCCCGCCAGAAGGGAGAGACCGCGCGCGTCCACGTGGGAACCGGTCCGATAGCGTGACGAGCCGCCGGAGAGCGTCATGAAAGTCGCGAGCCCCATGGAGGGGGAGAGACTTTCCCGCGCGGCGCGAGCCGCGTCGCGCGTTCCCTGGCCGGCGACGAGTTCCGCGCCGATATTGACGAAAGCGAGGCCCGCCAGGAAACCCTCGGAGAGGGCCACGCTCCCGGTCGAGGTCTCCGTCCCGACGAGCGTGGCTACCAGTTGGTTACCGGAGACATTGAGAAGGAAATCATGGGTTAGGGTTACCCCCTGGGCGGCGGTAAGCGCGTCGTTGGCGGGCGAGCCCACCAGGGAGGATCCCGCGCCAATAAGAACGATCCAATCGCCGGGCTGAAGCGGAGCG
>JAISCZ010000103.1 GCA_031265205.1 Deltaproteobacteria bacterium | reverse complement strand
AGCGAAGTCGTGAATTGTCCAAACGAGAGCCCAATTGCTGGAAATCGGCACGATGGGTTCGATGAGGGCCGGCTGGAAACGGACCTGAAAAGGCACCGCGCCAGTCGGCTACTCTACTTTTCGACGGTTAAATTCAATTTCTCCAAAGAATTCTTAATTTCCCTCATCACCGCCGGCTCGGCCTCGCCTCTGGCTCTGCTTATAAGAATTTCTAAGTTTTCGTTTAGACTCGCGATTTTTAAAAGATATTCGCGAAACAGGTGCTCGTGTCGCGTGTAAGCGTCATCCATCTGAGTGAGGCTGTTTTGGACGCTAAGGTAGTGCGCGTCGGCGGATGACGTGGAACCAGAAATTATTCCTTCTACCGCGAACGTAAAATCTTTCATCGCCTTTTTATTGTTTTCGCCTAAGCTCTCTTGTTTTTTAAGATACTCTTCCACGATACGGGAAGTATTACCCAAAATGTTTCCATGCTCGATAATTGAATTGTTTATTAACGAGCGTTGGTGCTCTATGGAATTATCTATGAGAGTCCGCGTTGTTTTGTCGCTTTTTCCGAGCATCTCTTCCTGACTCTTAACATATTGGTCCATTATGGTTTTAACGTTTTCTTTGGCCTCGTTTGTTATGGTAATATGCGTGTCTTTGCAATCTGCGATAAAAGTGTCTCGCCACGAGCGCGAGTCATCCATTAAAGTTTTCTGCGTATTGGTAAAATTTTCCAAAAAAGCGTTTTCTTTGTCTAAGGTCTTTTTGAGAATAAGTTCTTGCGCTTCTCCCGTGACGCTGATTTTGGAATTTAAATCTTCGTTAATTTTAGCGAGGCTGCCACTGAAATTAGAAAGATACTCTTTTAAAGATTTGTCTAAAGAATTAAAGCCGTTTACGGCGATCGCGCCATATTCCCCAATCTTGGCGACGAAAGACGCAAAAACGTCTTTGGTGGAAGAGGAAGCGTTATTAACGGTTTCGTTGAACCGCGCGTAAAACGCGTCTAATTTGCCGTCGAATTTAATTATAGATTTTTCCAATAGATTTTGGCTGTTTTCAACGCTTTGCTTAACGCTCTCCCCGATTTTTTGGTAGGACTCGTTGAAATTTTTGTAAAAACCGCTTAAATTTTCATTTAATTTGCCGATATTTTTTTCCTGCTCGCTTTGAGTTTTTTCGACGCTTACCCGCAGGGCCTCGGCCGCTTCTCTGTTGGATTCGGCGACGTTGTTGGCGGTAGTTTCCAGGATATTGGCAATCGGCGCGAAGGCGGCGACTACGGTTTTAAATTTATCCGTTAACTCGATTAGCGAGTCAATATTTTCGCGCGAGTTATCTATCATCGCGTTCATAGTGGCGACCGTTATCGTGAATTGACCGTTCGCGCTATTTAAATTGTCCGTCAGGGAGTTAATCTCGGAGCCGACGTTTTTCAAACCATCGGTTACGGCTTGGATTCCGGCGATAGTTGAGCCTTGGAGCTTTTCCATAAAGCTATCAAGCATAATTTCGATGGCGGTTTTGATTTCCAGGGTTTCCCTATCACGCATTTCCACCAACACGCCGTTAATTGACCCTAATGATTTACTTAAGACATCGGTTACGGCGGATGAAAGAGTTCGCGACAAGTCGGCGTTCAAATATTCAACTACCGCTTCCTGATTTTTAATAAGGCTTTCGCCAACTTTCTTACTGTTGTCGGCGTGCTTATTGAAATCGGTAAGTTGTCTGTTGACTATTTCTTCAATAGTAATCTTATCGATAACGCCGTCAATGAATTTATTCCAATTGAATAACGCTTCTTTAATTTTTTTGTATTGAATCTTTTCCGATATGGAATAAACGAGAGAAAGCAACAATCCCGCTATGGAAGTGACAAATGAGAATGACGCGCCATTAAGGAGTGGTTTGAGAGATTCAATGATTTGCTCGACGTTAGCGGCGCTTTCTTTAGCCGCGCCGGCTAGCGTTTTATCAAAATTGTAGAAGCAAATGGCAATACCGATAAAGGTTCCTAGAATGCCCAGACCGGTTAAATAATTGGGAACGGCTAAGTTAAAGCGCTCATTATAATTCGCCAATAACGTCGCGTCTTCATTGAAAAAATCTTCGGAATCCTGAAATCTCGCGATATCTTCGATTTCCTCGCCGTCTCTCTCGATGTCGAGGGAAGCGGAAAAGTCCCGCCATTTTTCGCCGATGAGCGCGTTTTCGCTAAAAGCGAGGTTGAGCTGGTCAAAATGGGCGAGGAATTCGTCTTTGGAGGTGTTCTGGGGATAGTCAACTATTGAGTAATTTTGGAGAATAGCGCTCAATTTATTGAACTCTTTAGATATAATATATTTTTTACGCATAAAATAAATAATACATGCGCTAAAAAATAAAAAAATTATCGCTAAATAGACAATAGTAATAATAATTATATATATATTTTGTGTATTAAAAAAATTACCCATTTAAATTACGCTCTTTCTATAGATATTTTTTCTTGGGTTATTCCTGGCACCATACTCCTGGGGGAAATGGGCGCTCTCGCGCGAAAACCCTCGCCTTAGGGGAGATAAGAGTGGTTCGCGGCTTTGCTCTGGTCCACCTGTAAAACGACGGAGGGTATCTTTTCCTCCCCGAAGGCGTACTCTCCGGCGAGGCCCACGTGTTTTTCCGTGTTTCGGAGGAAGGAGAAGAGGTCATCTCTGGTGGAATAGGCTTTAATGGCCAGGTGGACGGCGTCATAGGCCATGACCGAGGTCCAGGTGGGGGTTCTTTTGTTGATAAGCTGGTAAGTGACGGTGAAATCCCGCAGTTCGGGTTTTTTGGCGTAATTGCCGGGATCAGTGGGCACGAGGGCAAACAGCGCCAACTTCATGGCCGCGAAGGCGGAACCCATGTCGCGGTTGGCGAGGGCGGTGCCTCCGAGGAAGTTGGCCTTGCCGAAGGAGGTCTCGCAAAACAGAGGGGCCACTTGGAGAGCTTGCTGGGTGGAAAGGGCGAGCAAGATAAAGTCGGCGTTGGTCCCCTTGAGGCTGGCGATAACCGCGGGGAGATCCTCCGCCTTTTCCCAGGGGATAATTTCCACCTTCGCGGTTTTGGCCAGGGGCCTTAAGGGGCCCTTCTTGGGCGCGCCGTCTGGGCCCGGTGGGTAGGGATCCCGCAAGGTCTCCTGGAAGACGTTGGAGAGGAGCGCGAAGGGGGCTTCGGGCGACTCAATAATTAAGACGTTTTTGGGTTTCTTCTTGGCGCCCAGGACGAAGCGAGCGAGGAGGCGCCCCTGCTCGGGAACGTCCGGGACCAGGCGGAAATATTGGGCTCCCAACTCTTCCGTCTCCCAGTTGTCCAAGAAGGGCAGAAGCACTGGGAGGTTGCGCTGGCGGTAATAGGGGGCGTTGGCCGTGAGCGCGCTTTCCGAAAGGTGTCCTATGACGACTTTGACGCGCCCGGGATTGACGACCTTCGTAAAATACGGGGCGTTGGGGCTCTCGCTCACGCTCAGGAGCGCGAGTTCCCCGCCGTATTTTTTATGGGCCAGATCCGCTCCCAAAAAGGCGCCCTGGGCCAAAGGCGCCAACGGGCCTTCTTTGGGGGCCACGAAGACGATGGCGGGCTTCAGGTCTTCCGCCGTGAGCGTGTCGGTCTCTGGCGCGAGACCCGCTCCGTCTGGAACTCCGGCTTCTGGAGAGAGGGAGTTTTCCGGGTAGATATCGGGGGCGAGGTTTTCCCCGGTTAAATCCGCGGGCGCGCCGTTTTGGGCGCGGAGGGACTCTAAGGGGGAGAACGCGAGGAAAATTCCGGCGATGACGACGAGCGCGAGCGGGCCGAATTTTTTCATTTTTTCCCTCCGCCGGGACGGTCTTCGTGGCGGCTTTTAATAAAGAGTTTGATGGGAACCAGATCCAAGCCGAAGGTTTCTTTGAAACGGTTAATCAGAAACCTCCGGTAAGAGAAATGAACGCTTTGGGGACGGTTCGCGAAAAGGACAAAACTGGGCGGCCGCGTGGCGACTTGCGTGGCGTAAAAGAATTTGAGCCGCGTTTTGCCGACGGCGGGAGGCCCATGGGCCGCCGTCGCCTTCTCCAAGGCTTTGTTCACCTCGCTAGTGCTCGCTTCATAGGTGTATTGTAGCATTATTCGGTCGACGAGGGGAAAAATTCTTTTGAGGCCCTGGCCCCTTAAACCCGAAACGGTAAACCATGGCGATTTTTCCAAGAAAGTCATCTTGAGGCTCAGGTCCTTCGCGAATTGGGCGCGCCTCTCCTCTTTGTCGCTGACCGCGTCCCACTTGTTCAGGAGAAAGATTACGGGTTTGCCTTTCTCAAAGGCGTAGCCCGCGATGTGGGCGTCTTGGTCGGAAAGGCCCAAGGTCGCGTCTATCAGCGACAGGGCCACGTCGGCGCGGTCAATGGCCCGTAGCGAACGGATGACGGAAAATTTTTCGAGCTTTAAAGAGATCCGGCCCCGCCGACGCACGCCGGCGGTGTCAACGAGGACGTATTTTTTGTCCCCCGCCATTAGCTCCACGTCCACCGCGTCCCGGGTGGTGCCGGGGCGCGGGTCCACCAGGAGGCGGTTTTGCCCGAGGAGGGTATTGATCATGGAGGACTTGCCGGCGTTGGGTCGCCCGATGACGGCGATCCGGGGGGGCGCGTCGCGGTCCCGGGGCGCTTCCTCCTCGGGCTCTAAATATTCCGCGAGGGCGCCGCGAAACTCATCCAGTCCGTAACCGTGAGCGGCGGAGACGCCAAAGACTCGCTCCAAGCCCAGGCCCAGAAATTCCAGGACCCCCTGTTCCCGGTCCGGGCCGTCTATTTTATTGACCGCGACCAGGGCGGGTTTGCGGGACTTAAGGATTAGATCGCGGATGGTTTGGTCCCAGGGGTGCGGCCCACTCGCGCCGTCCACCACGAAGACCGCCAAATCGCATTCCGCGAGGGCGGCTAGGATCTGCGCGGCGATGGGGCCGGCGATAGGGTCTTCCTTGGCGAAATCGAAGCCCCCCGTGTCCACCAAAAGCCCGCTCTTCCCGTCCAGGGACAGCTCTCCGTACAGGCGGTCCCGGGTGACGCCGGGGGAGTCGTCAACTAAGGATTTGCCGCCGCGGGAGAGGCGGTTAAAGAGGGACGATTTGCCGACGTTGGTCCTCCCGATGAGGGCGATTATGGGGCGCATGGGCTTTCCTCTTCCAGGTTATCTAAAAATTGGCGGGTCACCGCGCGCAGAAGCTTAAAGTCCGCGCTCCTGGGGGTCTTGTCGAGCGTGGCGAGAATCCTTTTTAAGGCCTTGGGAATAAAGGCGCGGTAGCCCGCGAGGCCCCGTTCCGCGCTTAAGAAAGCGTAGGCTCCGACGGTCTGGAGCAGGCGGGCGACGGCGACGGCGATAAAGCGTTCGCGCGACTCCTCGAGCGGGAGCGAGCGCTCCTCGGCGTAGGCGCGAAAAAAGAGCGCGATCTCCGCGTCGTTTAAGGAGACGTATGGGTCCAAGAGGAAACTGGCTAGATCGTACAGAGCGGGGCCGCGTCGGCCTCCCTGCCAGTCGATGAGGTAAATCTCGCCGTCGCGCGCGATGAGGTTGCGGCTCTGAAAGTCGCGGTGGATAAAAACGGGCCGATCGGTCGCGCTGGCCATGGACGTTAAGAGTTCCCCCTCCGCTTGAAGCCCCGGTGGAAGGGGGATAGGCTTCCGCGCGATCTTAAGGGCCTTTAAAAAATATTCCCACTCGCGCTCGCGCGCGAAGCGGGCGTCATAGGGGGGATTCAAAGACGTTATGGCGGGGCCTAAAGCCTCTAAGCCCTTTTCGTGGAGCCTGGCGAGGAGCGAGATGGCCTTGGGATAGAGGACGGGGATTTCCGCGGGGCTCGCGCCGACGATTTCCGCGAGTCTCCCCTCCCCCAAGTCTTCCAGGAGAAAGAATCCTTCCTTTAAATCCCAGTCGTAAATCCGCGGCAAGGGAAAGCCCCGGAACCACAGGGCGCGTCCCATAAGAAGCCAGTTTCGGTTTTCCGCTGGCTCGGGGCCCACGAGCAAGAGTTGGGGGGGCTCCGCGCCCTCTAGGCGAAAATAGCGGCGGGGCGAGGCGTCGGAAGCGACGGGCGCGAGCCGCGCGACCGGGGAGCGTCCCAGGGCGCGCCCGCGGGCCCATTCCCAATAAGATGGCGGGTAAAGCGCGGTCATGAAAATTACCTGACGAGGCCGAAGGGGGCGTTTTCTGGAAAGCCCCCATAAGCGCTGCGGGGCGAGGGAACCCGCCGCGCTTGGGGAACAGGAGGCGGGATAAAGGGAAGCGGCGGGATGGCGCCATTGATCCGGGGGAAAAAAGCGGAGCGCGTCGCGCGCCGTGGCGGGAAAGGCCGGGGCGACCCTCAAAAAAATGGGGGCCAGCGGCGGTCGTCTTTGGGGAGCGAAAGAGACGCGCGATAGACGCGCCAGTGACGCGACAAAGCCGTGGCCCGCCAAGATCTTAAGGAGCGATAGCCACGCCTCCGGTAAGACGGACCCCGGCGGCGACTCTCCCAGCGACGATCATGGATTCCAGGCGCGCCCCTGGTTCCACGACGGCGTTTTCCCATAAAACGCAGTTTTTGACAAAGGCCCCCTGGTGGACGCGCGCCCCCTTCGCGGCGATTAGAAAGCCTTCGCTCTCTCCCTCAAGGCGGGCGCCGGGCGCGATAAAATGGCCGCCCCGGGCTAAAGAGGCGTTTAAGGAATAATACTCGGAAACGGTTCCCATGTCCCGCCATTCGAAAGGCGTAGCCTCCCGATAGGCGCGCGCCCGGGCCCCCGCGTCAATCCTTTTCTGGAGTTCCTCGATAATGTCCGCGGGGCCGTCGGGAATGAGATCCAAGGCCTCGGGGTTTAACGCCATAATTCCCGCGCCGCGTAGCTTACGGCGTTCCCCGGGAAGAGGCGCGGGTTTCCGGAAACCCAAGACGGCGCCCGCGTCGTCTACGCTCACCGTGGCTTTGGCGGGAAAATCGAGGACCGCCACGGTCGCTATGGCGGAGGGGTCGTCGCTATGGGCGACGGCCAGGCTCGCCAGATTGATAGTGGCGTGGATATCGGAGTTGACGACCAAAAAGGGTTGGTCAAAATGGGAGCGGGCTTTCTTTAAGCCGCCGCCCGTCCCGAGGACGGCGTCCTCGAGGCTGAGGACAATCTCAAGGGAAGGAAATTCCGGGCGAACTGTTTCCGCGTAAGCTACGATTCGCTCTCGGAGGTAATGGGCGTTGATGACGACCTTGGCCATTCCGAGGTCGGCGAGCTTTTGGAGCCAATAGTGGAGCATGGGCTCGTTTAAGACGGGAAAAAGGGGTTTGGGCCGCTGGTCGCTCAAAGGGGCGAGCCGTTGGCCGCGGCCCGCGGCCAGTAGCATCGCGGAACTGATGGTTGAAGGCAAGGCGAGTTATCCTTGGAAAAGGGCTAAGCCCCCGCGGAGGGGCGGCGGTTTAGCGCGGAAAGCGCGCCCCGGGGCGCAGGTAAACCAAAAGAAGCTCGTTGGGGCCCATGTTCCACCAGGCGAGTTCCCCGCCCGCGAGCTGGCTTTCGGGGTCCAGGGCCACCTGGGCGCGGTTGACGATTTCCCCCGGCCCCGACTGGGTGAGCTTTAAGATGGGGGTAAAATACCAGTCGCTCCTCTCCGTCTGGGTGGTGGACGCGGAAACGAGCAAGGTCGAGCCCTCTTCGAGGCGGATTTTCTTGGCCTCCAGAAAGATGGGGCGGAGGGAGGCCAGATCCGGCCTGAGCTTGACGGTGACCCCGCTCTCCACGGCGAGGCCGCGAACCTCCACCCGGGCCGAGTCCGCGATTTCGATGGCGCCCCCCAAAAAGACGAGGTCAATGAGTCCTCGACCGAGGTAAAGGCGCTCTCCCGTGGCCGGGGGAGTCGCTCCGGACCCGAGAATCCGGCTCCTGAGAGTAAACTCAAAGTCGGGATCGGCCTCCAAGCCGGTCGCGTCCCGAGCGCCGAAGACCAAGGTCGTGGCCTTGAGCGTTCCGCGGCCGCGATCGTCGTAGTCGCTGATAATGTCCCCCCAGATAGCGGCGCCCCGGAGGACGGCTATCTTTTCCGCGAAGGCGTTGGGGGAGAGATAGACGGCCCGTTTTTCCCCCTGGACGAGACCATGGAGGGCGAGCGTCGTGACCAGGGGCCCGTTGAGCGCGCTTTCCGCCTCCACAAACTCCGGCCCCGCCCCCACGGGCGCTTGGTAAAAGGAAGAGAGGGAGAATTGGCCGTAGCCGTCGTCGTTTCGCGTCTCCGGATCGTCTAGGGGATTGATCCCGATATCCAAAAGAAAAGCGTCTTCCTTCCCGAAGACCGCGCCGCGCGCGGTAAGGGAGTGCCCGTTGCCGAAGGCCACCAAAACGCCAGCGCCGCCGGCGCCTAGAGCCCGAATCTCCGCTTGCTCGCCTATCGCGAGATTGTTGGCCACCCCGTCCACCCGCGCGCCCGCGCCTCCCGGGCCCGAGGCGCTTAAGTCCGCTTCCTGGGTGACGGTGTTGAAGGAGCCGTAGACGTGGAGCCCCACCCCAAAGGGGGCGGCCGAGAGAAAGCCCTGGCCGTTAACGACGGTGGAGCCGTCTAAATAGATGGAGCGACCGTAAAAATCCCGCGGGTTAACGTCATAGCCGATATCCCGCAAAGCCGCGAGTTCCGCCTCCACGGGGGCGTTATAGTTTTGGAAGGCGCCGCCTGAAAGGAGCGTCCTTTTTAAGGCCAGATATTCCCGGCTCCCGCCCGCGTCCTCCGGGGAACGGACGGGGATGGGCTTGAAGGCGCCGTCCCCGTAGACGGTTCCCGCCGCCTGGCCCTGAAAGAGCCAGGAGCCGTCCGGGCCCTTTTGGACTAGCGAGCCGAACCAGGTGTCCCGGGCGCCCGGCTTGAGTTCCGCGGCGCTTAAGGCGACGAGCCCCAAGCCCCGCGCGAGCTCGCCCACGAGGGCGCGGCGGAGGCTGGCGGGGGCGCGCGTAATGGGCCCAAAGGGGTCGTCCGCGCTCCAGCCGCCCTCCCCGACGGAGACGGCCACGGCGAAATCGCCTTCCCCGCGGCCGCCGCGCGCGCGCGGAAGGCCGCGGGCCAAAAGGTTTTGGGCGAGGACAAAATTGTATTCTCCCGCGCTGGAGGCGATGAGGCGCGGCCAAACGCGCGGGCCCGGGGAGTTATCGCCGCCGGCGAGCGCGCGCGCCAGGCAGTCGCTCCCCGCCTCTCCCTGACAGGGAAAGGGAATCAGGGCTTGGGCCCAATAACTTAAGGCCTCCTGGACGGCGGCCCGCTCGGACGGCTCGAGTTCCCGGGGGGCGACGCCCGCGCCGAGGAGGTTTTGGGGAAAAGCCTTTCCCGGAAAATCGAGACGAAAGATCTCTTCGCCGTCGCGGTTGGCGACGGCGACGGACTCCGCGCCCGTCTGACCCCGCGCGTCCGAGTGGAACGGGAGGCAGAGGGAGAAAAGGAGGAGCGGGGCCCAAAGAGACTTGACGCGCATGGAAAAAAAAACCTCAAAAAGGGAGAAACCGAGACGGCGGAACGCGAGCGGGAAAGCGCGAAATTTTCGCTAAAACTTTAGCATTATAACTTATTTTCCGCTACGGGCCCCGCCAAGCGCCGCCTAAACAAAAGACGGGGCGCGTTTTTCAAGATGGCGCGCGCGCTCTATCCGGCCCCCTCCGGGGCCGCTGGCGTCTTATCTTCCCTCCCCTCTTCTCCGCTATTGTCCACTCCGCTCCAGGCGGCGGGACGCGCCCCGGCCCGGAAGCGCGTGGGGGGGCGCGTTCCCGTGGGCGGCGGAAGGGACGGCGGCGGGCTTGGGGAAGGCCCAAGGCCTTTGGGCGACAGGCGCGCGGGACCTAATAGTCGCCGCTGAAGAGAGGATCTAAGCGATAAATAAGGTTGCCGTTATTATCGGTTTTGACCGTTTGAATGACGTTAAGGTCAAGCAACGCCTGAAAGGCCGTCTCAAAATCAATCGCCGTTCTCTCTTTTTTCCTATCTCCATCGACGATATACCTTATTTCCGGGAAATGGTTTTTGAGGCGCGCGTAGGAAAATTCTCCCGCCTCATTCGCGAACCCGAAGATGCCGTCAGTCCATTTGTCGTTCGTGGGCAAAGTGTTCGCGATTAAGAAGCCGGCGACGCTTTGGCCGGGAATAAAGTCGCAGGTGGAAAATTCGAAAACGGTCTCGGAGGACTGGGCATGGAGCTCATGGTAGACCAAAGCGTCCCAACCTCCGGAGGAACGGAAGACTTTGTCGGGATCGGCGATAGGATAGTTTAAAAGAGTGATATATTGCCTGATGGCGTTATAGCTCCACAGCTTAAGTGGAAGAACGCGCTCAATTTCGACGGGGTTTTGGCGGACGTGCCGGGAGAGCGCGAGCCAGCTGTCGGGGAAGACTCCGATAATGGGTTGGACCCAAGGTTTCGAGGGATCGGAGCGCAAAGTCTCAAGCCAGTCGTTCAGCGCGACGATGAATTCGGGAAGGCTGTCGAAATCGCTGCTTAAAATCACCGGCGAATAAATGGCGCCCGGGGTAATGGAGAGGTATTCGGACTGTAAATCCGAAAGGAGATTGTCCGAGGATTCCCCCACGTGATTGTCGACTTGGTATTTTTTGCGCGGGTCTTTCGGGGACAGGGACTCAATGGTGGAACTCAGGCGCTCGAGGCCGGTGGAGAAGGAGCCCACGACCAGGGTGACGCGACTGTTTTGGCGGGCGCGGAGAAAATTTTCCTCGGCGAAGGTAAAGAGGCTGGGGTAATAATTATTGTCAGGATCCGTTTTGATGGCGTTGTAGTTGCGCCTGATGGTGGACATGTGCGGCGGATACTCGAAGGGCTCGTCTTTATAGGAATCAAGCCGGTCGATAACGCTTCCCTCGTCGCCCAAAAGCCAGATAACGTTTTTGGCGCGGAGTTGGTAAGAGCCGTTTGAGTCGTTGTGGCTTAAAAATCCAAGCGTTTTAAGTTCGGTCAAAAGGCCGATAAATTCCGCTAAAGTCAGGTCGCAAAAGGCCGCCTCCCAGAAAGTCTTGGCGTCTTCGAAGATTTCGTCGACGCTTTTGGCATGTTTCGTGTCCGTGAGGGTGATGAAAACGAGGATGTAGACAATGAGCAGGAGCCGGGGATTTTGGCTCAGGGCGTTTTCGAAGACTTCGATTATTTTGGCGTGGAAGTCCGGGTTGTTGCAGATGTTGCTTAAAATGTTTTCCGTGACGCGGAAAGGCGGCTGTTCGTTGTTGGCGAGGGCCTTGTCCCGGATATGCTCAAGTATTTCGCCCGCCAGGAGCTGAATCGCGTAGGGGTGATAATTGGTGTGGGAAAGGGCGCGGACGGTCAGGCCCGGAGTCGCGAATTTGCAGCCCAGTTGCCGCAGGGGCTTGGTGAGGAAGAGCGCGGCCTCCGCCGGCTCCAGGGGGCCAAGGAAGGTTGGTTGTCCGCATAAGATGATGGGGTTGACGGTGAGCTGGGAAAAGCGGTTGGCCGGTTTCGCGTGGAAAAAGACGAATTTGAGGTTGCCGGCGAACTCCAAGGCCAACTTTTGGACCGCGGAGAGCTCGTTGAAGAAGTTTAAGGAGTCGGCCTCGAAGAAATCGTCGGCGTCGTCCAGGAGAAAGAGCAAGAAGGGGCTCTTTTTCCTCCCCTTAGCGTCAAAAAAGGCGGCGAAAGCGGCCTTAAGGTCGCTGAAATGGTTAACTTTGAGGGAGATGTCGGCTTGGCGCGCCAAAGTGGGGATTAGGTCGCCCAGAGCGCTCAGGCCCTTTAGGGAGGCGCGCAGAACGATAAAATTGTCCCGGCGCTTAGAGGCGCCGAGGGGCGCGCTAAATTGGGCGATGAGGGCTGATTTTCCCATTTTGGGGGGCGCCTGAACCAGGGCCATGGAGCTTTTGGAGGAGGAAATCTCGCGGATCGCGGCCTGCCTGCCGAAGAAGGTTTCCTTGGGCAATCTGTCGGCCGGATACTCGGTGAAGGGATTGTAGTCCGAAAGGGTCGCGGCGGCGTTGAAAAAGGCGGTCGGCCGATTCGCGCCCAGTTTGGGCGAGAGGAGATAGGAGAAAAGGTAGGAATCCAGGACCAGGGCGTTGGCCTTAATCTCGCGGAAGACCTCAAAAAGGCCTTTGCGCGCCCCGGCGTTGAGAGGGGCGAAGAGGACCAAGGTTAAGGGGGTGGCGGGCGGAAACTTGGTTTCCCGTAGATAGTTGGCGATAACGGCGGGGGAGACGTTGGGGCCCCAGCCTAGAATAATGGTCTGCTCCCGGAGGTCCGCGGCGCCCCATCGGGGGAGGTGGCCAGGAAACTCGAAGGGCAGATTGACGTAGCGGAAAAAGTTTGGCAGTCCCCGGCGCTCTTGGAAATATTCCTTAAAACTGGGGTCCGTGACGATGGAGAAGCCCAAAAAGCGAAAAAGGCTTGAGAGGCGGTCAAAATTGAGTTCCATTTCGGTTTCTAAGCCAAAATCCTCGGAAAGGGCCTGCCAGGTCTTTTTGATGGCCACGTTGGCGGAGTATTCGGCGGAGTTGACGTGGGAATCCCGCTCCAGAAAGACGCTTATGGGGTCCGAAGAGATGGCTAAGGTGGGAAGCTCCTCGTAAAATTCCGCGACGTAATCAATTTCGTTTGGTTGATTGAGGAAGATGGAAAAGAAGGCGTCGGAATATTTGTTGCTTTTGTTCTGGAGCGCGTTGTTCTTGATATAGGCGAAGACTTCCTGGACGGCGCGAAATTCGTTGCGGTTGATGAGCTCCCGGAAGGCGGCGCAGAGATTGTCGGGAATCTGAAGGGCGGGGGAAAAGCTCTCAAGCTCCATTAAGCATTCGGTCCGTTCCACCAGGAAAAGGTTTTCCAAGGAAGAGTTGAAATCCTCCGCTTCCTGATGGCAGGCTTCTAAGGCTTGGACATCGTTAAATTTCCGCGCGTTGGAGAAGTTCGCGCTGATGGCGTTGAAGGCGACGTAGCGCTCTTCGAGGATTTTTTTGGAGAGGGACCCCAAAAGGGAGAAACGGTCAAGTTTTTCGATAACGGAATTTAAAAAATTACTGATCGCGTCAATATACGGGGAAACGGACTCTTCCAAAAGGTCGCTTAAGGTCTTTTCGCTCTGGGGGGCGGCGAGGTCGGAAGCCTCGGGATAGAGCGCCAGGAAGGCCGAGGGAATGAGCAGCTCGTTTTGGGAGACGAAAGAAACGAAGAGATTGGCGATATCCTCATAGGTTAGGCCGCCACGGTCCACGTTTCTGAGGAAATTGGCTATTTGGAGCGAATCGGTGGCTATTTCGCGGGAAGTGGCGTTCGGAATCTGGATAAGGTAAGCGAGGAGATCCATCTCGCTCTCCTCAAGGGCGCGGGCTTTTTTCCAGGCGAAGGGCGTTTTGAGGGAGTCGGCGCCTAAAGGGGGCTCGGCGGCGTCCGAGTCCGGGTCGCCGAAGGACTTGTCGCGCAATTCGGCGAGCCGTTTCCGGAAGATTTGGGCGCAGGGGCTCGCGGGGTTATCCGGGAGGAATTTTAAGGCGGCTCCGGCCTTTTGGGCGAGATCGCTTAAGCTGTTTAACGCGTAAGTCTCCGCGCTGTCCAAGGGCCTGTTCTGGCTGATGTGGTAACGCAGCCATTTTTCGCCCACGTTAAGATAATCGACGCACAATTTTCGCAGCTTTTTCAGGGCGGTGTCTTTGATGGGCGTCGGAGACTCGACGTAAGTATGGCGCCGCGGATCCCATTTGCTGAAAAGTTCGGAGAGTTCGTCTTCGTTGTTTTTGTATTTTTTGACGGCGGCGGCCAATTTTTCCAGTTTTTCGGCGCTCCCGCCCTCCATGGCGGCGTTGACTATCTCGGTTAGCGGGCTGTCGGTGATGAGGGCCACCCAGAGGTCCGTGGCCGGGACGTATTTCAGCTGCCTTTGGCTTAAAGCGTCGATTTCCTGTCGGGTCTCTTCTTTAAACTCGTCAATGTTAATATTTGTCTGTTTAGCGTCGACGAAGAATTTTTCAAAGGCCGCGCGGTAGAAATCCGAGTCGTTTTGGATGTTGAAGGACTTAAAATTCTCGGCCAATTTTTTCGAATAGGGGTTGGCGAGATTGGTTTCGAGCGCGTCGAGGGGAAAAAATAGCCTGGAATTAGGGGAAGAAACCGTTGGCAATATGAGAGCCCCGAAGAGCAGAGCGTATTCGTCCTGGTCGAGGCTATTGAGAACGTCGCGGAAATCATCCCGCTCTAAAAGGCTAAAGAAGCTTTCGCGGGCGCTGGGGGTCAAAGCGTCGTAGTTGAGGCCCAAATGGACGACTTTCGCGAGGGAGGCCGGCGTGGCCTTGCTCGCGGAATAATAGCTTAACCAATATAGGCCCCGAGTGTCTTCGCGGATTAGGAATTTGTCCCTAAGCGCCCGCAGAATATTTTTTTCTTTATTTTGGGTTTTATCTAAAATGGAAATGATGAGGTCTTGGTTGTCAGTCGAGGTTGAGTTGTCCAAGGCCAAATTGTATTTGAGTTCCCTGTCAAAAACGTCAACGGCCAAATCAACCAATTCGGCCGTGGGCGTCTCGAAATAGTCCTGAGGGGAGCCAAGCGGGTCCGGCTGGTCGTGATTTTTGAGCTCGGACTCGAGCCGCTCGCGTATTTCCGGATTTTTGTCGAGAAAACGCTCTGGGGCCAAAGAGGCGCGTTGGGGGGGCGTGGGGGGGGCTAGCGCGGTTTGAGCCAGCTTGATTTCGCCGTCAGGCGACAACGCGGCCGATTCTTCCGAGCTGACCGCGTTAAGCGCGGCGCTATCCGCGAGGCGAGGGCTTCCCGCGCCAGCTCGCTCCGCCGTCGCTCCCTGGCTCGCGGAATGTCTGACGCTATCCTTTAGAACGGGAAAATCGTCGCGCAAAACGTTTGTAATATATTTGTCTTCGGGAGCGGTTATGGAAGTTATAGCGGCGGACAGTTTTTCCGGAGCGTACGATCTGTCGATAATCTCGATAAATTTCGCGTCGCTTTCGCTTTCTACCTCCATTAAAACCGCGTTGAGCGCGACTTTTATCGCGGATTTTCTCATTTTTTCAGGAAAGGTATCCAGAGTCAAGAGGAGCAGAATCAGAATATCTAATCCTGGAATATTTTTGCACAGCTCGCGCGGAAACGGCGTAAAATAGAAATGAGAGTACAAATTTAAAAGTTTTTCCGCGAAATTTTGGGTCGCGCCGTCAGCCGCGCCGTCGCCAATCTTTTCGCGATGTGGGGTTTTTTCCCCGATAAACGGCGACGGATATGGCGTTTTGGAAACTTTTCTAAAAATGTCATGGGATTGGAATATGGCATTGACGATACTCCGGCGTGATGGGGATTCCGAAACAATAGGCTTGCTGCCGATAAATTTTTTACGCTGGACAGCGGAGATATTGGGACGGGAGAGATGATTGGCGTAACTTTCGTTTAATATATCGTCAAGGTTGACCGAGATATAATCGGTATCGTTTAATGGTAATACAAAAGACTTTAAAGATGGATATTTTTTCGCGTCAAACTTGAGAGCGGTAAAATAAATATCTTTATCAAGCGGATCGTTAAATTCCAGATCAGGGACGGGAACAGTTTTATTAATGAAATAAGCTTCCAGTTTTTTTCTGTCAAGAGGAATCGCGTTAATTAAATCGTAAAGACAGTTCCATATAATACCGTTATCAACGTTACTGAAATTATCTTGTTTCCATAGAGCGCCGTAATATCCCTTTTTAATAAGCTCAACGTAAAATTCATTGTATTCACGTAGCTTCTCGGCGGTCCAATTTTCAAAACTGTCCTCTTCTCCTAATTGAAATCCTTGCTTCGCTCTGGCTGAAGCCTCGGAAGCGGTCGCGAATATGGATAGTAAAGATAAATAGTTTTGCCTAAAAATTTCATCGTCGAAGAGCGGTTGCGACTCTATCGCGTTATTAGTTATTTCCTCTTTGGTGGCTTTGACTATTTTTGAGCTGATTTCTTTTTGGATATCTTTGATATCAGACGCTTGAATGTTTTCAAATTCGTCCCAATTATACACGTGGATGAATTTGTCAGACTCATTGTCAGAATAATTTTTGTCCATTAACGCGGATATCAATCCGTAAACGGAAGGATGGCGATTCGCTATCAATTGGCTAATATCCATCGAATCAGCGTCAATTTCCTCATTGTCGTTAAATAATTTAAAATTCTTATTTTTCGAGGAACGCCAAACTATGGGGTCCGCTGAAAATATCTCTTCAAAATTGGAAGGAGTGGCGTTTTGCCAAGAAATTTCATCAATTTCTTTCGCGTCTTCTTTTAATCTCTCGAGTTCCTCCGCGTGGCGCGTTTCCTCGATAATTTTCCGCGACTCGTTTGATAAACGCTCTTCTTTCTTGTTTAATTCATCGGCTATTCTCTCCTCTTCTCTTTTTCTTTTCTCTTCGGCGATTCTGGCCATTTCGGACTTTTTCTTTTCCTCGAAGCGCCGAGCTTCCTCCGCTTTTTTCCTTTCATCCGCGGCTCTTTTTTCTTCGGCTTTTCTTTTCTCTTCCGCTTTTTTCTTTTCTTCGGCTATTCTTTCCTCTTCTTTTTTCCTGATTTCTTCCTCAATTATCCTCTCCGCGGCGATTCTTTCCTCTTCGGCCTTTCGCGCTTCTTCCGCCCGCTTGGCTTCTTCCTCGGCTCTCCGTTCTTCCGCCCTCTTTGCCTCTTCGGCGATCCTCCGCTCTTCCGCTTTCCTGATTTCCTCGGCTTTTTTCCTCTCGACGGCGAGTTTAGCCTCTTCCTCGGCTCTCCGCTCATTGGCGAGCTTGGCCTCCTGAGCTTTTCGCTTTTCCTCGGCGATTTTGGCCTCTTCGGTGGCTCTCCTCTCCTCCGCTAACCTCGCTATTTCCGAGAGTCTCCGCTCTTCCGCGAGCGTCGCGACCTCCGCCCTGAAGCGGTCATCATCGAGTCTCGCCTGCTCGGCTCGCCTGTTTTCCTCGATAATTTTTTCCTCTTCGAGTTTTTTCCGTTTTTCAGCCTCTTCGGCCAAAAGCTCTTTAAGCGATTTTTCCGCGTAATGAGCCACTTTGGCTCTAATACTCGCTTCCAGGCGTTCATTTTCCGCGGCTCTCGCCGCGTTGGCGACGCTCCTTTCCTCCCAAAGCCTGTCTTCTTCGGCTTTTATCCGCTCGGCCTCGAGCCTGGCCTCCTCGGCGGCTTTCCGCTCGGCCTCAAGCCTGGCCTCCTCGGCGGCTTTTCGCTCGGCCTCGAGCCTGGCCTCCTCGGCGGCTTTTCGCTCGGCCTCAAGCCTGGCCTCCTCGGCGGCTTTCCGCTCGGCCTCGAGCCTGGCCTCTTCGGCGGCTTTCCGCTCGGCCTCGAGCCTGGCCTCCTCGGCGGCTTTCCGCTCGGCCTCGAGCCTGGCCTCCTCGGCGGCTTTCCGCTCGGCCTCGAGCCTAGCCTCCTCGGCGGCTTTTCGCTCGGCCTCGAGCCTGGCCTCCTCGGCTTGGGCGTTCGCGGATTGCTGCTTTACGGCTTTCGTCGCGTCCGCCTCGCTTTTTCTAGTGGCTATTTTCGCTTT
>JAISCZ010000096.1 GCA_031265205.1 Deltaproteobacteria bacterium | reverse complement strand
CATGTCGATGTGATCCTTCATGAAAAATATGGGTGGCTTGAAGTAAACGCAAAGCTCGCCCAGCAGGTTATCGCTGAGATAGAAATCTTGTCTTTTCTTTTTCGCGGTGCCGCGCAAGATGACGAGCTCCATAATGACCCGCGCTCTCTCCTTCTTCTCCTCGGAGAGTGTCTTTACCAGTGGGGGGAGATACTCAAACAGCTTGTCGAAATGGGATTCTCTCCAGGTTGTCACGAACTCGTAATCAATGACGAGTTTGTTGCGCAGCTCGACCGGGCAGTCGAGAAACCTTCGGCCCATGGTGGTCAGGAAGATTTCCCTGTTGAGGAGCCTGGATCCTTCGGAAAGCTCGGGGGGAACTTTCAGAAGCCGCAAAATGGCGGGACGATACTTCTCGCTGGCCATAAGCGCCTTGAGGAAGCGGTCCACTGGCTGATGAAGGACTAAGTCCTCCAGATTGAAGTTAGGCACGTCGTCCCCCCGCAGTCAGCCTGGCAATCGGGAACGGACAGGCGAGCCAGCGCCGCAATCACAAACAGAATTACGAAACCGGGATCAACATCCTCTCCTGCGCCGCGCCACGCGGGAAGTCCCGCTGGGAGGATCTGGTTCGGAAACATTCCCGGCAGCAGGGCGTTCCGAACGTGGGACACCCTACGCAATCCATTCTACTACATCAAATTTATCCGATACAAGCTCTTTTCGGCAGCTCGGCAGCCCCTTACGCCTCCAGCTCACCTCCCTTCCCGAGTTATATTTCCGGACTATCTTTTTGGCGCCGCTTTCCCCGGCCAGGCCAGGTTGCCAGGCGACACCGGCATATTTCGATTCACGCGGGTCGCTCGCGAACGCCGCCTTGAAATCGGCGATTCAGACGGGCTGAGACCCGCGAACCGAGTTTCACGCAAGGAGGCCGCCCGATCGTCCGCCAATGAAGTCCAGAAGAAGAAAAGCGACATGAATTTTGAGACCATGGCGGCCGACCGGCTCGCCGCCGACGGGAAGCGCGGTAAGGCCCTGGAGGAGCGGGACGCCCTGGCCCGGCCAGCAACGGCGCGCTCAACTACATAAGGGTGGAGGGAGGAGGAGGGAGACGGTCGCGAAGACAATGGCCGAAACGCTGAAGGGCGCTGAAAAGAGGCTGGACGTCTCGTAGGTAGCGATGTTCGTGGGCAAGGTCGTGTCCGAGAGGGTCTGGACGCTGGCGAGGTTTTCCAGCGGCAAGTTCATCCAGGGCGATGTCACCAAGCCGAAGAGGGGGATGGGGGACGGGAACGGTGGCGGGGAGCTGGGTTCTCCGCTCAGGAAAGCGGGCGAGAAGCTCGCCGGGATGGCCGAATTACACAAAATACTATACAGGCTAAGGATAACAACATCAATTAAAAGTCAAACCATAAAATAATGACTTTAGTTGACATAATAACCATTATGGGACATTTTTAAGAGGTCAAGAGGGCAGTCATTCGCCTAATTTGGCGGGATTCGCCTCTTTCCCACGGCCGCGATCTTTTGGCCCAATATGACTCCATCGGCGCTTTTTGGGGCTTGGTCAGATAAAGCTCGGTCACGCCCCCTCATTCTTCGCGCTTCGCGAATCCGTTTCCGCCGCCGTAAGCGTTATCGCGTTTTTGGATAAAAATTGGGGAAAAATGGAATTAAAGCTCGCTTTTCCCAGATTTTGGCGGCTAAACGCCTTATGGGTCCCTACCCGCCTCCCTTGAGCTTCAAACCTTTCCTCAAGAAGCGAGAAAGCGTCGGATGGTGAAGCCTCGCAATTATAATTTCCCGCGAAGTGGCGCGTTTATATTTAGGGAAATAACGCTCAAGAGACGCGCTGGGTAGCTTGCTGGGTTAGATTATTGGGAATTTGGCCTCTCGCTTTCGGCGCGCCCAAATGATGATTGTTTTCGATGAGGACGCGCGCGAAGGCGTAACTGGGCGGGATCGAGCGTCCCATGGTTCTTTCCGCTCGCGAGCGGGAGACGGCGGGGCTTACTCGTCCGCCCCTGGGAGGTCCTCAGGCGCTGGCCCGGGCTCGAATAGGCGATAGTTCGCGCGTCCGCCAGGCCCAGTAGCTTCTTTTCGAACTGGATTTTGGCGCGCGTCTGGAGCTTTTAAGGGACGCTCGCGTGGCGGGGACGAAGGCCTATTGTTATAATACCTCAGCCGCCAGAGCGCTCTGGCGGGGTTTCGGCGGGAAACCAGCCAACGGGAGGGCTTCTTGGCGTGGAGAACAATCCAATCAATGTGGACCGCGCGAATTTGACGATTATGGGAGTGTCTTTCCCTGATCTGGAGTCACTGGATAGCGTCGCTAAATTTCTCGGGTTAGACACGGGCGAAGAAGCCGCGAAAGGCGGACATCCGGCGGAATTATCGCCGTGGTCTCTGGCGTACGCTCGCGGACTTCCCGCCGCGCATGAGGCGGCGGAGCGTGGGACTCTCCCTAGCGACTTTGGCGACTGGGAGATCCGCGACAAGCTGGGACGGACGGTCGCGCACGTGGCTGTCCAGTGGGGGCTTTTGCCTCCTTCTTTTAACCTTTGGACGATGCGCGATAGATGCGGTTTTAACGTGGCCGAAACCGCGAGCGTCTATGGCAATCTTCCGGCGGGAATCTCCGATTGGCGAGATCTCATAGAAGGCGCGGCGACTCCACGTGATCTCGTCCCACCTATCCCTTTGTGGCCGGCTCTCAAAAGTTCCATCTCGCCTTCTCTGTTGCCCACTATGTTCGGAATCTCAATTAGCGCGGCCAAAGATGACGATTTCTATATTCTTCTCGGAAATTTTCTGGACGCGTTTTATCTGAGTGGTAGCGAAACGAGGAGCGTGATGTTGCGTGAAGAGCCCAAAGACATGGCGGAACGCTGGCGCGCGCCGTATCTTGGGGCGACGGCGGCGGTCCTCGCGAGACGTTTCGATCTGAAGGCGCCGGATTGGGCCAGCCATCCGCGCTGTTTCCTCCCCGCCGATTCCCCCTATTTTCCTTATCGCTTGAAAGGGCGACGCGAAACGAAAGCTCCCGCCAGCGCGCCGCCGGAATTTATAGAACGGAACGTCTTCGTTTCCGCGAGCGCGCTGTATCGCGCCTGATTTAAAGGGGTGGGGGCCATGGACAAGGAAAAAATTCTAGCTCTTCTCACGGAACTCGGTAAAAGATTGGCCGTGGCCGGTATCCAGGCCGAGATGGTGATTTTCGGTGGGGCCGCCATGTCCCTTGTTCACGATTCCAGGAGAAGCACCAATGACATAGACGCCGTATTCAGCCCCCGGACCGAGGTGTTTTTGATAGCGTTGGAAATCCACCAGGAGAGAAATCTTCCGTTAGACTGGCTTAATAGCGCCGGTGACATATTCGTGAATAAGGACGCCCCGACCGTGGATTATATGGATTTTCCTGGCCTTAAGGTTAAAGTTGTCGCTCCTGATTATCTGTTGGCCATGAAGATTAAAAGTTCACGGCAACAAAGCCATGATTTTAGCGATACCCGATTTTTGATAAACAAGCTGGGCGTTAAAACGCGGGAAGACGCCGAGTCCTTGGTTCGTCAATATTTTCCAAAGTTCAAGCTCACGGAAGATTGCGCGACTAATCTTGAACAAGCCTTCACCCCGTCTTAACTCGGAGCTGGTTGATAGCCGGCGCCGAAACCAGCCGAAATATCTTAACGCGACGCGTCGTAACGCGCGCGCGTAAAATTTTCGACGCGATAGC
>JAISCZ010000081.1 GCA_031265205.1 Deltaproteobacteria bacterium | reverse complement strand
AGCAGTAATTATATGATTAATTATAACCATTTTTCTTTTTTTGTCAAGTAAAAAAGGCTATGAAATGATATTTATTCTATGAAATATAGTATTATTTTGAAATCACCATCATATTTTCCCTCTCAAAGACATCTATATGACTTATGAAAAAAGCACCGTAAATTTTACTTCACACTTTTTGCATGTCCATCATGATTAAACAAAATTAAAACGCAAAGTCATTTTCACCGTTTTTCGCGCTTTCATTTTTAAGAGTATCTTTCTACATTTCACGAGGGAAACTGTCCGCGCGGCGGGACACCCCCAAAAGCCGCGTCGGCGGTTGGCGAAATAGAGGCGAAAGGAGCTTTGACGGGCGGCTCAAATGAGGCGAAAGTCCCGCCGAAGCGGCTGATCGCCGACCGCGAGCGGGAGGGCGCGCGGAAAGTATTTTTAAAAGAGGCTTAAAGTCCCCGCGCGAAAGCGCCTTCGCCGCGTGCCAAATAAAGCCGGCGGGCGGGTGGCGAAAAGGCGGAAAACCGCGCCGCGCCAAGGCGCGAGGGGTACAGGGCGGGTTATTTTAAAGGAGAGGCGGGGGCCTAACCGGAAAAAAAGCTTGCCTCGCGGGAGAAAAAGTTCTAACATTCCCAAGTTACGCGTTCTAAAGGGAAATACTTCCGGTTACGCCAACCCCCACGGGGGAGGGAAATTAAATTTCCCCGCCGCTTTTATTTGGCCTTACGCGCCGCGTTTTTTTATGAGTCTATTTCACTCCCTTTCAGGGCCCAGTCTTCTCGCGGCCCTCATTCTCGCTTGCGTCGCCTGCGTGCCCGTGGAAGACACCGGGTCGGACGGGGGGGCTATTCTTCCCCCCTCTTGGCGGGGCGGTTCCGTCGCGAGCCTCGGCGAAAGGGGCGCGGCGAAAACCGACTTCGTCCTCCCCGCGATTGTCGAAATCTGCGGGGAAACCATTCCCCTCGACCGCCCGGGAGTCCGCGAGCGCCTGGAATACGAATTCCTCCTCGCCGTCCACCATCCCGCCCAGGTCGAGCTTTGGCGTAGGCGCGCTCTGAGGTACTTTCCCCTCATCGAGTCCTCCCTTTCCCAAGCCTCCCTACCCCAGGATCTCAAATATCTGGCCGTCGCGGAAAGCGATCTGCGTCCTAGCGTGTCGTCTCCCGTGGGCGCCGCCGGGCTTTGGCAGTTTATGCCCTCCACGGCGCGCGCCTTTGGCCTGACGGTCAACCAAACGGAAGACCAAAGGCTCCTTCCTGAGATTCTCTTGCCCATCGGGATGAAGTATTTGGGGAAGCTGAAGAGCCGTTTCGGCTCCTGGCCCCTCGCCATGGCCGCCTATAACGCCGGCGAGGCCAGGATCTCCCAGGCGCTCGCCCGACAGGGAGCCGCTGATTACTACGAACTCGATCTTCCCCACGAGACCGAGCGCTACGTCTACCGGATCGCGGCCATTAAGCTCGTTTTGGAAAACGCCCAGGCCTACGGCTTCGACGAGCGCCCACCCGCCAACCTTTACCGACCGACCGCCTACCAAGAAAGCAGCGTGACCTTTGACGCCCCAGTCACTTGGGCGCAGTTGGCGTCTGAGTATAAGTGCGACTATAAGACCTTAAAAGCCCTGAACCCGCATCTGGCCTCCCAAATTCGCCTTTCGGGAGGCCCTTTCCTTTTTCGCTCGCCCATTTAACCCGCGGGGGCCCGTAAAGGCGAAATTGGCCCCTGAATTGCTTCTAGGTGTGATAGGCTCTGTCCGCGGAGGATTTTCCCCCTTGGGGAAAGCCCAAAGAGTTTGGGGCCTTCCGGGGAAAAATAACTTTCCCCGCTCTTTCGCTCGCGAAAGGCCGATGTCGCTTTTTCGCGACAGTTTCAAGGAATCTTCCTTTTTTACGCGAAGGAAGGTGGATAATGGCTACTGACTTAGTCCTGAACAAGAACGAAACTAAATGTCTGGATCCCGGTTGTAACTCCGCCGCTTACTGCTGTTGGTACGAAACTACCAAAGAGTTCAGTAATATCTGCACCAACCGTAACGCCCTGGTGTGCCAGCTGCGCCGCGAGGAAGTCTTCGGAGGCGAGGAAGCCGAGCGGATGGCGCAGAAGTAGGCCTTTTTGGGGATCGGCGCGGCCCTGGCGGGGCCGCGCGGCCTAAGGCCGTAACGTCGGCGCCTAGGGGAACCGTCTCCTCGCGTTACCCATCGCGGCGGCAAATTTGGCATCCCGTCGCCTTTTGGAATTCACGGCGCGGTTTATAATAGTCTTTTAAAAACTTATTTTTAATGACGCTCTTTGGGCCCCGCGCGGCCCTTTTCCTTTTTAAAGGGGGGGCTTTCGCCCAGCTCTCTCCCAGGCAAGCCACGGCGCGGCCTTGGCCGCGCGCGAGCGGGCTTATCCGCGTTTTAGGTGTACCAAATCTCCACGAAAACAAGCGCCAATATTCCGCCCCTCTGGCTCATGGACTTTGACGGGACCTTAAAGCCCTTTAACGCGCCGGTTTCTTACGCCGATATATCGGCCCTCAAGGAACTTAAAGAACTGGGAGCGACCCGCGTGGTGGCCACGGGCCGCAGCGTCCAGGGGTTCGCGCGGGATTGGGCGCCCGCGTTGGATATTGATTATCTTATTTCCTCGTCGGGCCTGGCGACCTCCCGCTTTGGGCCCGAGGGGCCTGGGGAGATTTTAAGGAGCTACGCCTTTACCGCCGCGGAGGCGAACCTCGCCATCAATATCGCGGTGGACCTCAAATTCGGGTTTTTCCTGAGCCTTCCGCCCCCCCAAACCCATATCTTTTATTACTCCCCGCCTATCTTGGATCCTCCTCCCTGTTTTCAGGCCCGCGTCAGCCAATACGGCCTGGCTGACAGCCTCTGGGACGGCTCGCGGGAAGGCCCCTTCGGGCTGGTTCTTATTATGACCTTTCCCGAGGACGCGCCCCTGGCGGAGAGCTATTACCGCTCCTTCGCGCCGGAGCTTTCCTTCGTCAAAAGCAGCTCGCCCTACGGCGATCCGGCCATGTGGCTGGAGATCTATCCCCCGGGGGTGGGGAAGGGCCCCGCCGCCGCGGCCTTGGCGGAGTCTTTGGGCCTGGGTCCAGCGGACGCCGTGGCCCTGGGCAACGACTATAACGACGAGAGCCTCTTAAAGTGGGCCCAATACCCCTTCTTGGTGGAGAGCGCCCCCCAGTCGATGCTGGACCTCTTCGAGAGGCGCCTTCCGCCGCCCCCCCAAGGACCACTCGCCCGAGCCCTCGCCCATTTCCGCGCCGAAATGGGCCCGGAAAAGGACGGCGCGTAGCCCTTTATGCGTCCAGAAACCCTCCTTACCATCTACGAGCTTAAAGTCCCGGACCCGAGATCCCGGGATTTATTGGATCAGGCGGATCTAAAGGGTCTTTTGGGCGAGAGTCTGGCGGGTTTTCACTGGGAGGCGGATTTCGCCTTTCTCTTTTGCCTCGCGCCCCTCAGCCTCGATCCCCTTCACGCGCGAATTCCGGGCCTGGAGCTTCAGACCACCCACCTTTTAAGATACGACGAGTGGCAGGACGGAGCCGCGGCGACGCCTCTTTACATTGGGCCTTTGGCCATCTTGCCCTGGCGGGAGGGAGCGGGGGAGCCCGCTTTGGCCCCCCGGGAGCGGGCGAGTTTAGGGGGCTATCCCCAACAATTGCCGCCGCTCTATATCGATCCGGGCCTGGCCTTCGGGTACGGGGGCCACCCCACCACCAAGGCCTGCCTGAGCTTTCTCTCCCGGCTCTTCTGTCCCCAAAGCCCAGCGATCCCCCTGACGGCCTTGGATTTGGGGTCGGGGACGGGAGTTTTGTCCTTGGCCGCCGCCCGCCTGGGCGCCTTAAAGGTCCTGGGGGTGGACCACAGCCATCTGGCGGCGGAAAACGCGAATTTTAACGCGCGCCTCAATAATTTGGACTCCCAAGTCGCCTTTGTCCGGGGATCCGCCGCGGATTACGCGCGCGCTCCCGGGGAACTCGTCATGGCCAATATCCCCCTCTTTGTCCATTGGGAGCTTTTGGCTTTGAAGGCCTATTCGGGTCGGAAATACCTCATCCTCTCGGGACTCCTCCCCCGGGAGGCCGAAAAGCTGCTGGAGGGTCTCGCGGAGTCTCTCTCCTTCAGTGTCTTGGATAGCCACCGCGACGAGCGCTGGTCCAGCTACCTCGTGGCGGTTACGGGGGAGAGGCTCTAAAGTATGGGCGCGATGGGCTTCGTTTCGCCTCCGTCCCTTTCAGTCTCCGCCTCTCGTCTCTCCTCGGGACAGCACTCCACGGCCTTGGCGGTGGCTTGACCCTTACGGCCCCACTATTTACGGCGCGCTAATGGTTGGCGCTTAGTCTCTTGGGGATAGATTATTCGTCGTCGCCGCTTCATTGGCGTCGCTCGCCGTTTCCAGAAAGACGTCTTCGGCATTTAATATCTCGAGGTATTGAGAATAAGCGAACAGGCGATTGCGGCGGTTTTCATTCACCCGTTTTAGTATTCCCAATTTCTCCAAATGGAGAACGGTCGCGTTGACCGCGCCCCAAGTTAACCCAGTCTTCTTCGCCAACCAAGTTACGTTTGATAGAGGCCGTTCGAGCATGGCTTCGTGAATTTTGAGGGCCGACCCAGCTGTACGCCCCAAAGCGACAATAGCTTGCCGATCTTCGGAAACCATCTTAGCCAGTTTTTGGATTGAATCCGCTCCGTGAGACGCCGTGGCGATTACCGCCTCGGCGAAAAAGGTGAGCCAGGTTTCCCAGTCGCCATCAGCGCGCGCGGAATTAAGCAGATCATAGTAGCGCGGCCGATGTTTTTTGAAATAGAGACTTAGATAAAGCAATGGCTCTTTAATGATTTTTTGCTCGCATAGAATCAAAGTGATCAGCAAACGTCCGAGTCGACCGTTACCGTCCAAAAAAGGATGGATGGTCTCAAACTGCGCGTGAGCCAGAGCGGCTTTCAAAAGCGGCGGAGTAGGATGGGGTATATCGTTAAGGAATTTTTCAAGCTCGCCCATACAATCGAGCACTTTCGTGGGCGGCGGCGGGACGTAAGTGGCGTTTCCTGGCCTGGTTCCGCCGATCCAATTTTGGCTATGTCGAAACTCGCCAGGCGTGGCGTGGCCGCCTCGTCCTTTCGCGAGAAGAATGAAATGTACTTCCTTAATAAGCCGTAACGACATAGGAAAATCCTCATTTATTCGCCTGAGGCCATATTCCAGAGCCGCGACATAAGAGCTAACCTCTTGAACGTCATCCAGAGGCGCGCCTGGTTCTTGCTCAAATTCATAAAGAAGAAGATCTGAAAGCGATGACTGTGTCCCTTCTATTTTAGAGGATAACACCGCTTCTTTGCGGACGTACATATACAGGAACAGGTCTTTGTTCGGCACATTGGACGAAACGCCGTCCAGCCGTCCCAAAGCCAAGTGGGCCTCCTGAAATTTGTTAAATAGTAGGGGGGTCCACTCGATTGGGGGATTGGGTGGCAGTGGGGCCGGCGTAAAGGCGTTGACCGTCTCGCCAGCGGTAGAGCTTTGAACGTAATTTCCCTGAAGTTCACGCTTCATACGAATATTCCTAAGATTATTTTCCTATTTTCCACAGTTTAACGTTTTAAACTATTCAAGACAAATCTTAAATAAAGCTCGCGTTAGTGGAAATGGCAGTTAATGGTTTAGCGCGTTAAATAGGTCAACGATAGTCACCATTTTGAGAGATGAATGGCAAAAAATAATGTTGGCTTCGAGAAGAAGATGTAGTGAAAGATACGATACGATACGATAAGATTAGGTTAGATAACGGAATGGTAGATCGTTATGATATCCACGCCAAACAGGTTGGATTCTAAGTCTTCCTACGACTGCCTCAAACGCCTTTGATATAGACGCGATGATTTCAAAATTCCTAGCGAAGATTTTCCAAGACAGCTTTGCGGAGCGTTAGCGTGGGACAGCTCAGTAAGCCAACGCTGAAAAAAACAGGAACCGTCCAGTCGATTACCGTTAAAGGTTTGAAAAAGGAAAATAAAAGAGACAACTTAGGCAAATTTGAGCAATGAGGCGGAGCGCGCGTCCTACGGTAGCTTCAAGAAGGCAAAACGCCTCTGGAGTCAAATAGTCCGGGGATAGGAAGGAAGACCGCGCGGAAAAGACGCGTGGAACTAATTCGGACCGAGGGCTAGAGATGTCTCTCACTAAAAGAATCACCTTATTTAATTTTTACCCCATATTCTAAAATAAAGCAAGTGATTCAGTTTATTCGGGCGCCATGGAGACCAAAAGCCGCTTCAGGAGCCATTTTAGCGCGAGAGTTTGGGAGAAATGGGGGCGCGAACGCGTTTTGGCGGGCTCACGCTGGCCGGGATTGACGTTAAGACGCCA
>JAISCZ010000060.1 GCA_031265205.1 Deltaproteobacteria bacterium | reverse complement strand
ACGCCAACCTGAAGACCACCTATTCTGTCCTGGCCTTGTTCGCCTTCAACAAGAACCCGGAGGAGATAAGCGCGAAACTGGGGCTCGAACTGGCCGAGGTCAACAGAATCCTGGAGACCGCCCGCCGGAGCCATTTGACGCCCACGCCCTAGGGTCTTCTGTCATCGCCTTCCCCGCGCCTGGGCTTCGCGCCCTGACCCGTCCGCCGTGAGCGTGGAGAGACCTGGGCTGCCGCCCCGGGCTTGGTTGACATCCCGATCTTCAGTCCGCGTGGCGAAGGCTCGGCTCGTCCGAATGGCCGCAATCGTCCACGAGTTCGAGCCCCTGATCGGGGGCTATGATCCTAAGTCCGGCAGCCAGCCCCTATCGGTGGATCAGCTCATCCGGCTGTTTCTCGCCCCTCTCGGGCGCGTCCCGAAGGATTCCGAGGAGACGACCGGCAGGCGCCTCGTGATGGCGCGTGTCCTGTCACAAGGGACAGAGGACTCGCTCTTCCTTCTCATTGAGTTTTACGCCGTTTTGGCGCGGGCCGATATCGCTTCCCCGGCTCTCGTCACTAAATACTGGAAGGAACTTATCAATATGCCTCGCGCCAAAAATCCACTCATGAAAGAGCTGTTAGGTTCGTTTGTTGGCGCCCTGGCTGAGAAGAACGAGGCCCAGGCTAAGGAGATCTCGTCCCAGGCTAAGGAGATCGCGTCCCAGGCTAAGGAGATCGCGTCCAAGGATCTGGAACTCGCCAACCTGAAGACCATCTATTCTGTCCTGGCCTTGTTCGCCTTCAACAAGAGCCCGGAGGAGATAAGCGTGAAGCTGGGGCTCGAACTGGCCGAGGTCAACAGAATCCTGGAGACCGCCGCCGGAGCCATTTGACGCCCACGCCCTAGGGTATTCTTTCATCGCCTATATTCCAGCGGTAGCGTAGGGAACCTCCAACGATTTAAAGAAGCTTGAGGAGCCTATTTCCCCGAACGCGCCCTACCCTCAATCTTATTATGCAATATTTGTTCCAACTCAACCAAATGACTCGCCTCTCCCCTCTCCCATAATTTTTGAGAATGTCCCCCCGCTCCCGCCCAGCATTTCAGAGAGCCTCTCGCCGGGTTCTAAACGCCGCCTCCGCGCCTTTGCCCGGGAAATGCCTTAAATTAGCCATATTTTGCAGTCAGCGATAAAATTCGGACAAATAATTTTTATTATGTCTACTTATTGCGTAACAACCTCACATAATAACTAATACGTTATCGAAACCTTTCCCCACCCGCCCTCCGCCGTCTTTTTATCCCGGACAAAGCGATTTTCCTCGGAACCCGGGCCTTTGAAAACCCTTAAACTCTAATCAAAATTACTCTATTTAGTAAGTATTACGCGTAAAAACTAATAATTTAAATCATAAAATCGCGCTGTTGAGATACACCATAAAACCCCGTAAAATGTTTGGGTCATGGCCATTAAACAACCACCAAACCCCACTTCCGACCCCGCGAGCGCTCTCACCGCGAGGGAGGACGGCCCCAGCTCCGCCGCGACCGCCGAATCCCTCAAAAGCGCCCGCACCGTCCGCGACTGGCCCCAATCCTCCGCCGCGGAAGGCGATCCCGCCAAGCGCGCTCAAACCGTCCGCGACTCCCCTACCCTTTCCGGCGCCATAACGCCGCTCCCATCGGTTTTTGGCCTCAAGACCTTCCGCGGCTACCCAGTCTCACGTATCCTTTCTTCCGAGGGCGGGGAAGCCGATATTTACGTCATCGAGGACGCGAATGGGCGCGAATACGTCTTAAGGCTCTACCGCCAGGGCAAGGAGCCTAAAATTGAGGTTTTCTCCAAACTAAAGGAACTGGCCGCCCCCCAATACCAAGGCCTCTTCTGCGCGACCTACGAGACCGGTTTTGACGATAGCGCCGGGCGTTACTACGAGATTCAGGAGTTTTTACCCTTAGGCGATTTGGAGGCCTACCTCCGCGAAGGGCGCTGGAAGAAGGAAGATTTTCTGGCGACTCTGACGCGAATCGCCGAGGCTCTCAATCGCCTCCACGCCTTTGGGCTCATCCACCGCGACATTAAGCCGGACAATATCCTTCTGCGGTCCCAAACTCCCTTAAGCCTCGCCCTGGCCGATTTCGGCGTCTCCTCTTTGTTGGCCCCGGGGGTCAGCGTCAAAGAGACCCGTTTAGCCAACACCCCGCTGTATTCGGCGCCCGAGTCCTTCGCCGACTTCGCCGGAATCCCGGGAGACTGGTGGAGTTTAGGGGTGGTCCTTTTGGAGGCGACAACGCGCGCGCATCCCCTCAAGGGCATGGCAGTCAATAAGGTTATCCGTGAAATTACCAGCCGGGGCCTCCCAGTCCCGGAAAACTTGCCCGCCCGCGTTTCGCGACTCCTGCGAGGCCTACTCACCCGGGACGACAAAAAAAGATGGGGCGCCAGGGAAGTCGAACGATGGCTCGCGGGGGAGGAAGATATCCCCGTTTATTACGAGGAGCCCCCAGCTGAACCCGCTTCCGCCTCCCCGCTCGCCCCCTGGAATATCCCCTACAAATTTAGGGGAAAGGACTATTTCAAGACCTCCGCCCTGGCCGAAGTCTTCGTGGAAAATCCCGAGAACTGGAAAATGGGCCGGGAACACCTCGCGCGGGGCTACATCCGTGACTGGCTGGAAAAGCGGGGCGAGGCGGAACTGCTCTCGCTCGTGGAAAAATTTCAAAGCCTTCCTCCCGACGAAGGCTTATTCGCCTTTATCCAAAATTTTAAGGGCCAATCCCCGCATATTTACCGGGCGTTTCATTTAAACCGCAAAAATATTACGGCCCTCTTGGAGTCCGCGAGCCTCGCGGGGGACGCCGAAATCCTCCGCGACGATCTCCTCGCGGGAAAATTGGCGGGCTTAGTCGGCGTCGCCAAGAACGCCGGCAATCGCTTCGAGCGGGTCTTGGAAACGCTGCTTTCCCACCAGGCGCGAGTCTCCCCCGCCGTCGCCTTAAACGCCTTCGCCGTTTACGACGCCCCCAAAAATTTCGTTTTCGGGCCCAGCGCCGTCTATCAAAGGCCCATCAGCGCCCTGTCCTTCGCGCTGGACGCGGGAGTCCCCCTCATCGCCTGGAAAGATTTCCGGCGGATGGCTCCGCCGGGCGGGGTCCTCCCCGCTGAGCTCTGGGAGTCCCTCGGCGACCCCAAAACATACTCCAAGGGCTTAACCGATCTGGCCCACCTCACCAGCTCGGGGCTCTTTCTCTTTGACCCGCGCGACATTTTTCCTCAAATTGCTAAAACCCGCGTCCAAGGCGACCTTGTTTTGACCTCCCCCCTGCCCACCGAGGAAGCCCTGGAAATCCTGGAAGAAAAAAAGAGCCAAATGGAAGGCGGCCTTGACCAAAACGTTTCCTTTAGCGCGGCCGACATTGGCGCCAAAATTTCCGATTTCTTTTTTTCCTTTAGGAGCCCCAACGCCTTCCAGATTAATTTTCCGCCGGTCGCGGCCTTCGCGCTTTCCACCGTTTTAATCATCGCCTACGTTTGGCTCCTGGAAACGCGCCCCCCCGGCCCGCTTCCAGCCTCCGCGGCGTTCCTGAAAGCGCTCCTGGCTTTGGGCGGCTTGGCCTGCTCCGTGATTAACGGCTTTTTCCTCAAATCGGAAATATTCGAGTCATACAGTTCCAACCTTTTTTTCAGGCGCGGAAGCCTTGTCTTTTCTTCGCTCTTTTTTACCGTGTTTTGGGTTTACTATCCTTCCGTCCGTTACGCGATTATGGTCTACCTCTATTTGCTTTACACCGTCTTAAAATGGCAGAGGTTCCGCGTCTTAAGATTCGGCGCCCTGCGCCTTCCCGACTAGAAAACGCGCCCCCGGGCGCGGAAAGACGCCGTTTTATTCCGCCGCCCGCGCCCCCCGTCGGCGCGGGCAGAGCTAGGCCGCGCGGAGGCTTTCCGCCCGCTCGCCCGCCCAGAGGATGGCCATAAATTATTGGCGAAGGCGCGGCTTGACGCGGCCAGGCCTTCTGACCCGCGCGCGACTTGGTTGAGCCTCCGCGCGGACAATCCAGCGCCGGCCCCGGCTCCGCCTTTGGGGCGGAAAGGCTCCCCACCTTTCTCTCGCCCCCGCCCGCGAGGCCCTTCGCTCCCTCTGGAGGCGCTTTGCCAAGCGCCACGGGCTTGGGACGCGCGAGCGCCTTCCCCCGCTCCTCGCCGACGGCTCCAAGGGCGAGTTGAGCGCCCTCGGCTCCCATGCCGCGCGAAACCCCGCCGCTCCTGGGAGCGGTCGCCGCGCCTTAAGGGCGCTCCAGAAAGTCCCCGGGCTCCTCTCCCCAATGAGCTACCCGCGAGAAGCGTCGCGGCGTCTCCCCGCCCCGGGTTAAGCGCGCGCGGCCAAATTTCGCGGGAAATCCCCGCCCCGCGCCCAGTCATCCGCTCGCCAAGAGGATCGCGCCGCGCGGGTCCGCCAGCTCGAATTGAGTCCCAGCGCTCCCTAGGTCATGTCCTCGCGCCCAAAAAGGGCGGCGCGCTTAACGATGAGCCTGAGCCACTTTCGTCTCACAAATAGGTTGCCTTAAAATAATTCGCGGGTTGTTTTCCGCGACCCTTCAACGGAACCTATTTCTCGCGTCTTCGCGAATCAATTCTCGGGCCAATGATCGGGATATCCGCAATGAGACCGCAAATATTCCTCCATCCTCGCTATTCTCTTCTCAAGGCGATCAAGTCTCTCCTCAATCATTTTCAAGAGCGTAGCGTATTTAGACGTTGATTCAGCGTCGGCCATTTCCATGGCGACGGTCCAAGCCCTTGCCCCAATCTCGTCCCTGACTCCAGCCCCGACCTCGCTTTGAACCCTCGCCTGGGACCCGTCCCGCGCCTCCGCCTCAGTTCTCGCCTCGACCTCATTCTTTGCCCCGGCGCCAGCCTCAGCCGTTTTCGCGCCGTCATGAAGCGCTGGGAAAAACCCATTTAACGCGTAAACGGCTCTACCGGCTCTCGCCATCCGTCCGTCAGTCGGCTCAATAATTCCAGTTTCCGGATTAACTCTGCCCAGCATCCTCCGTTTCTTTCGCGCCTGTTTTTTCTCTTTGTCCCAGTACGAATAGGATTCGTACGCGTATGTTATGCCAGATCGATGATCTTTTTGGTGAACGATCTTCATTTAGCCCTCCCGCCAACAACCTCGCCAGCTCAATTTAAGAAATAATATCGCGGGGCTGGTTAAGAGACAAGGTTTTTTCAAAAATTGGTCGCGTTACGTATATTTTTAAGCGACTTGTCTTTTCAGAGCCATGAGCCTGGGGTCATCCAGGTAAAACCCTCCCTAACGAAGACAAGTGGACCGCCCCGGCGTTCCCATCCTAGCTGGCGACCGGGGAAAGAAGCGCTGGGAGGAAGAGAGAGCCCCTCGTGGCTCAAAGGAACGCGCCCTTCCCCCACGCCTGACGCCCGGGCCGCGAGAGGCCCACTGGCGTAAACGAAACCACCGACCCGCTGCGCCAGGGAACCCGCGGCTCTCACGAAAAACGCCAGGCGAAATAGGCGAGAAACCATAGACGCCGCCCCTGGCTAAGGCGCGACCATGAAACTCCCAGAGTTTCCTGGGCTCGTCCTCGCCCCACGCCAACGGAGCCCTAACCTCTATACGGCCCGCGCGGGAAAAAGACTCCAACCTGGGGGAGACGAGATTTCCATTAAGGAGGGGCTCGCGCGGGAACGCCCCGCGGGGCGCGCGCCGGGCCTTACCCCTTCTTTTCCCTGGACTTTTCGCTCCAGCGATTCGCCTCGGTCGGGTTTTTAGGCGCTCCGAAGCCAAAATCGTACAGATAGGCCACCTTATTCATGGCGGTGACGTTTCCCCGACGCGCCATGTCCAGCGAAATGAGGAAACCCGCGCGATGGTCCACCCTGGGCAAATCTTTCCGCAAAATGGAGGACGACAAAGCCAAGCGTCGCTCCTCCCACGAAGCCGAGGCGGCGTCGGGGCAGAGGCTCACGGCGCGCTGGAGGTCTCGCGTAACTCCGTCGGCGCCTTCGGCGTAGAGCAGAGCTAACTCCATGGCGGCGACTTCGTCGCCGCCGCGCGCGGCTTTCAAAAGCCAATCCGCCGCCAGGCGCGCGTCGCGGGGAACCTCGTTTCCATAGAGATAGAAAAGGCCCAAAGTCCGCTCGGCGTCACTCTCGCCGGCCTCCGCGGCCTGGCGGAGCCAGTCAAGGTCATTGCCGTCGTCTTCTTCGCGCGTGGGGATCTCGCTCCTTTTCAGGGCGCTTTCCAATTCGGCTCTCGTCTCGGGATCGCTTCGCGCGGCGGCTTTCCGCGCCCACTCTCGCGCTAGGCCCAAATTCAGCGGCGCTCCGCGCGCGCCTTTGACGTACAATCGCGCCAAGCGGAGCATGGCTTCCGCGTCCCCATTTTCCGCCGCGGCCTTAACTTCTTTATAAGACTGCCTATTCTGCCTATTCTTCTCGCTCGCCAAAAAACAACTCCTCGTTAAAACAGCGCGTCCTCAAGGCGCCCCTCGGCAAGGTCTCCCGCGAGCCCATTTTAGGGGTCGCCGCAAAGTTCCCCGCGTTGGGCGACAATCTTTTCCGCCAGCTCCGCGGCTTGGGGATAACCCTCCCCCGCCAGCTCCCGCGCGAGGCTAAGGCCCTTACGCCAGTCTTCCGCGTTTTCGCGGAAAAAGGCGTACGCCATGGCTAAACGGTAACGGGCTAGCGAATCGTCAAGCCTCGCGGCTTTTTCCCACAGGGATATGGCGCGCTCCGGATCTTCCGGCGCGCCCGCGCCGGTCCAAAATACTCTCCCCAGTTCCGTCAAAGCCTCGGGAAGCCCGGCCGCGGCGGCTCGCTCCAGAAGCCGCGTTCCTTCCGCGACTTTTTCCGGTCCCCGCGCGCCCCCCAGAAGAAAAAGGCCGAGCCTAAAATGGGCTTCCGGCGCGCCGGAGGCCGCCGCTTGGGAGAGCCAGTGGAAGGCTCGCTCCAAATCCCGCCCCTCAATTTCCCCGCTCTCGTAGAGAGCGGCCAAATCCAGCTGGGAGAGCGGATCGCCCCGTTCCGCGGCCATTTTCAGCCAGCGGAAAGACTCTTGGGGATCCTCCGCGACTCCGTCCCCCGCGTAATACTTGCGGCTAAGGAGGATGGCCGAGTCAATGTCCCCGCTTGCGGCGGCCTTCCGACGCCAGTCCAAGGCCTCCTCGGGCGAGGGTAAAACGCCTCGGCCCTCTTCATAGGCGTTGGCCACCCAACTCGCGGCCGGTGGAAAGCCCCTTTGGGCGGCGTCCAAAAAGAGCCGAAAAGATTCTTCGGCGTTGGCGGGAACCCCTTCGCCCCTCCACAGCAGCAAAGCTAAATTATACTCGGCCTCCACGAGTTTGCCGTCGGCGGCTTGACGGAAATAGGCGGCGGCGAGGGACGGATTCTTGGCGATCCCCCGCTCTCCTAAGGAGTAAAAGAGCCCCATCTGGTAATTGGCGATAAGGTCGCCAGCGGCGGCCGCGCGCCGCAGCCAGTAAAAAGCCTTTTGGTCGTCCCGCGGCGCGCCGTCGCCCAGGGCGTAGGAAGCCCCCAGGCTCTGCGCGGCTTGGGGATCCCCGGCCTCGGCGGCTTGCGCGAGCGTCTCCCGCGCGGCCTTGCCGTCCGCGGGGACTCCCAGGCCAGCGTACAGAAGATAGGAAAGGTTATAAAGGGCCCGCGGGTGACCGGTCTGGGCGGCTTTCTCTATCCACTGGTAAGCCCGCGCGGGATCCGGCGAAGCGCCCCCCGCGCCTTCCAAATAGCAAAGACCCAGTTCCAGCATGTCCTCGGCGTCGCCGCGCGCGGCTCCAGACTGGTATTCCTCCAAAGATTTGCGGACGACGTGGCTCAAAAATATAAATCCTTCGTCAAAGCCTATAGCGCGAAAGCGGCCCTCCCCAGGGAAAATTTGGCGGAGGGGCGCGAGTTGACGCATGGTTCATTATAACCCAAAAACTGAAAAGTCAGGGGGCCGCCACGCGCCCGCGAGTCCTCAAAGCGAGATAGACGCCATTACGCGCGTCCGAGACGCCTTAAAGCCCCCTCCGGCGATCGCGCGGGCGCCGGGGCGAGACGCCTCCCACCGCTTCCTCGTTAAAGGCCGCTCCCCTCTTTCCCGCCGGAAGGGCCTAATTTGTTCAGGGTTCGCGCCAAGAAATGGTATTTTTTGCGGAAAATACCGTGACTTTATCAGACCTGAAACCTTGAGCCAGAAAATCTCGCGCGGGCCGCGCGAGAATTAACCAATTTGCCGGCATTGCCGCTGTCCACGCCACCGTTACCGCCTGGAAAGGCGTTTTTTAGCGTTTGGGCGTTTTTTTCCTTAATTCTTAAGCCGAAAATTCTCGCGCGAGCCGCGCGAGAATTGGCTCGTTCGCCGACCCCGCAACCGCCCAAACGGCCATTATCACCGGAAGGGAATAGTTTGTCTGGGTCCAAGCCAAGAAAGGACATTCTTTTCGGTAAATAAAGCGGCTTTTCCCGCCCGGAAACCTTGAGTCGGAAATTCTCGCGCGGGCCGCGCGAGAATTAGCCAGTTTGCCGGCCTTGCCGCCGATCAGGCCGCCATTATCGCCGGGGATGGCGCCTTTTTGGCGATCGCGCGTTTTTTTGTTAAATTGAAGTGGATTTTTTCGCGTTCGCGTCTTTTTTTCTTTCCCTCAAGGGATTTAACCCTCCCCACCCCTTCCCGCGTATGAGCGATTCCCCGGAAATAAACGGCGAGCCGGCGGCCTCCCGGACCGTCAGAGAGGAAAGCGGCCCCGCCGCCCCTCGGGACAAAGCCTCCGCCCCCACGGTCAGAGACAGTCCCGCGCCACAGCGGGACGACGCGGAGCCAAAGGCGACCTATAGCCTTCCCTCTTTCCGGGATTATCCCGTTTTAAGGACCCTTTCCACGGCCGGAGGCGAGGCGGACATCTTAGTCATCGCCGACGCCGCTCAAAGGGAATACGTTCTAAGGCTCTACCGCCACGGCAAAGAGCCCGCGACGGACGTTTTCCCCAAGCTCGTCCCTGTTTCCCAGGCCCTCGGCGCCACCATCGTCAACTCCTACGAGGCGGGCTTTGACGAGGCCACCGGTCGGCATTACGAGATCCAGGAATATCTCCCCTTAGGGGATCTGGCGGGTTTTTTAAAGGGCCGGACCCTCGCCCCGGCGGAATTTACGGCCCTTTTGAGCCAACTTGGGAGCGCTCTCGCGCGCCTTCACGGCCAAGGCCTCATCCACCGGGACCTTAAACCCGACAACATCCTCCTCCGCTCTCGCGACCCCCTCCAGGTGGCGATAGCCGACTTTGGGATCTCTTCGCTTTTGGATCCCTCCCTTTCCGTCAAGGAAACCCGCGCCCTGAACACGCCCCTGTACGGGGCGCCGGAATCTTTCGCCGATTTCGCGGGACCCGCGGGCGACTTTTGGAGCCTGGGGGTGGTCCTCTTGGAAGGGCTTTTGGGCGCGCATCCCCTGGCCGGGCTCTCTCTGAATATGGTCACCCGGGAACTCTCCTCACGGGGACTTAAAATTCCCGCCTCCCTCCCCCGCGACCAGGCCTTGGCCCTCCAGGGACTCCTCACCCGCGATTACCGCCGGCGCTGGGCCTGGCCCGAAATCCAGGGCTTTTTGGCCGGAAACATGGATATCCCCGTCTACTACGAGCGGGAAGGCGAAAACGCGCGCCCGAACGCCCCCGGGGATTTCGCGAAACCATTCCTCTTTGAGGGGATCAAATTTTTCAATCCCCAAACCCTCGCCAAATATTTCTGTCAAAGCCCGGAATGCTGGGAGAAAGGCCGGACCGCCATGGGAAAAGGCCTCGCGCGCGACTGGCTCGAGGCCAACCAGCGCTACGACGAGGCGATCCTTCTCGAATCCCTGGAGACCCGGGACCCCGACGAACTCCTTTTTAATTTTGAGACCCTCTTCGGCGCTTCCAAAGAGCGCCACTGGCGGGGCATGCCCCTGGATTTCGCGAACCTGCGGCGCCTCGCGACCGAAGGAGAAAGCCTGTCCCCGCGCGAAAAGGACATCCTCGCGGAGATCTTAAACGGAGACCTCGCGCGGCTCGCCAAACTCTCCGCCTCCCTCCGCGAACCCCTCGCCCCTTTAATCGAGGCCCTCCTTTCCATCGCGAAGCCCATCCCCCTAGAGGTCTTCGTCTCGGCTCTCGCTGCCTCCCAAAACCCAAAAGACTATCTTTTCGGGACTCCGGGCCCCCCGGGAACCGCGGCGGAGGCGGCGCGCTTCGCGATCCAGGCGGCGACTCCCTTAATTCCGGTTAAATACCTGAGGGACCATTTTGACGAGGCGACGATTTTTCCCGAAGACCTCTTCCAGGGCGTTCTCTCGAGCCCCGCGCGCTACCGCGAGGCCCTCCCCGCCCTCAATCGAATGGAGCTGATGATCCAGGAAGCGGAAGGCAAGTCCTTTTTCTTTCGCTTCCGCGAAATATCCCTCCCTCAGAGGGAAGAAGTCTATAAAGTCTCGCCCCTAAAACTCCATGAATTCTTATCCTATTTTAATTTCAGGCTCCTCGATCCCCTCAGGCTGAGTTTCTGGGAACGCCGCGACGACAAGAAAATCCTCGCCCTCGAAAACAAAAAAAGACTCGCCGATATTGAGCCCTTTGAGGGGATATTCCATTACCTGGGGAACGTTTTGCCCGCCGTTCTTCTCTCTCTCTTGACCATATGGCTTTTTTTCTATTACGCCAAGATAGGGCCCACGCGCCTCGTCCGCGCGGTGGACATGTTCATTATCCGGTATTGGTTCACGCTCATAATCGCCTTCGCGGCCACCACGCTTTTTCCGCTTTTGCCGCGGGGCCGCGCGCAAATCGCGGGCATGTACTTTTTTCTTTTATTCTATCTCCAATTAGTCTTTTTTCCTCTTTTTACGAGTTCCAATTTTGCCGAAAAAACACAAAATATCAACAGATTCTTTCTTTACGCCATGATCGTGGGCGGAATTTTGCTCACGAGACACTCGCTCAAAAGCTATCTCAGAAGAAGAATCTTCGATTCTCTCCCGGAAAACCAAACCCACCAGCGGATCCCGAGGGACATGAGGAATTTATAGTACCATCTAGATAAGATATAGACGCGAGAAAAACGAGAAAATACCTTGTTCGCGAGGCTCTGGTTCTGAACTCCACGCGTTCTATCGGTCGCCTCCATGAGGCGTCCGCTCGGGAACCATTTGAGTGGGCGGGGGGCAAAACATTGGTCGAGCGGTTATAAAAACCGAAAAAGAGACCGCTGAAGGTAACAGTTTAAATGGTAATTTGCGGATACTGGTGATTTTCATGTTGTGTCGAATAGTCTGGGCCAGCCATCTCCAGTCAAAGCCCTTGTGCCCGATGTCATGAGGCGGCAATCTGTCGAGCTGATAAAGCCCAGCCCAGAATGTCTCACGCCAGCTATATTCCGTATGACGTATGTAGCCAGAAAGAAACGAACCGATATTTTTAAGCCAGACGGACGGTCCTATCTCAATCGGAACCGAGCATATGAAAACCTTAGGTCTCGCGGCGGCTATCGCCTCAACAATCCGGACAACCTCATGCTCCTGAATATGTTCTAATGATTCCATGGCGACAATCATGTCCGCCTGTTTCAACGTTTCCAAAACGTTCGCGACTGAATCCTCAATTACCATAAAATTTTGGTTTTGGGAGTACCTTGAGTTTGCCGCTTCCACGAAAACTGGATTGATTTCGATTCCTGTATAATTTATGTTAAAACGTGAATTTAGCACTTGATATAATTTCGCGTGCGCGCATCCAATATCAATTATATTGATTGGTCTGTCTTGAAATTCTTGTTCCAATTTTTTTAAAGGAATCACGATATTTTTGTATCGTACCGAATGGAAATACGATACCATAAAATTGAATCTCTGATTTTTCTCGTAATCAGTTTCGTTAACCGTCATCTCATTTCCTGCGTATTTTCGTCTTACCGGCTTTCAGACGCCACGACAAGCGGGATTGCGCCTAGATCGCTTCATCCGCAACCGAGTCTGTCTTGAATTCCGTCACTTCACGCGCGCCGAAATTGTGGCTCGCGCGTAACGGACGGCGGAATAGAAGAGAGACGGATGGCCTCAAATACAAAAAAAACGCGCCTGCCTGACGACAATTCAGGAGCGCGACAAAAAAACCCGCTTCTTCACGAAGAAAGAAGCGGGCGAAACAGTCTATTACGGGAAAGGCGGTTCTAGATGTTGACTCTACTTCAGAGAGAGAGAGAGAGAGAGAGAGAGAGCAATAATCATGCCATAATCCTCTATGAGATCTGGCAAGTAATTACCAATTATCGCGATTGGCGTCGCGAGAAAAGTTTCGCTCGACAGCGCTGTTGGGACTCGCTCAATCATTTTAATCCTGCTCGCGAGGCTCCTGTTTCGGCGTCACCATCAGACTGGAGTTTTCTGTCGCTCAAAGCGCGACTGAATTTATATCACTACGATATCAGTGGTCAATATACCGCCAAATCAGTTCAAAATCAAACGCTTTTCGCTCCACGCGCATGGTGCGATTACCACGACGCTATAATATACAGATATTTTTTCGCGCCCACTTGATTAGGGGAATTTCGATGTCATCTTAAAAAAGATGTTTCAGACAAGGATTCGCGAAAGAAAAAATATAAATAAGACATAATTGAAAGCGCGAAAATGAATTTATTACGCGAAAACGTTACGCGAAAGTCGTTTCGGAAGTCGTGAACGAAGCCAAAAGAAATGGCGACCAAAGCGCGGCCAGACCGCTCCAAGCAAAGCTATGAGCCTTGACAAGAGACAAAAGGCCTTAATGCCCGCTTTTTTTGGCTTTATCGCCGTTAAGCTTGTCAATTTTCTCGCGCAACTCTAAGAGCTGGAGGACTCTATCGGGACGGGTATTTTCGGGAAGCCCTAATCTCTTGAGGCAATCCTCGCGCACTTCTTTAAAGAAATTAGTTCTGTCAAATTTTGCCGGTGGATTTTTGGAAGGCGGTTTAGTCATTTTAATCTTCCTTCAAGCCAATCAAAACCTGGATAAGGTCCCTCAAGCCAAGGGATTGGTTAAAATAATGGCCGAACAAGGCTGAATAAGACTGAATAGGACTTAATAGAACTAAACAAGGCCATGCGGGGCACGCCCTTTCCAGCCAAGGAATTATAAGCCAGCCAGTTAAAAAATATAAGCGTCGCCGCGACGTTTGTCAAGGAAATGCCGCGGAACCGCGGAACGCTCTTTTCTGAAGGAACGAAAGATATTTTCGCGTCAAAGCTCAAGCTATTCATAATTCGCGTCTAATTGTTCGCGTAAGCTATCGAGACTAAAATAATCGAAAAATATGAGCGAAATAATCGGAAAAACTCGCCAAATTTGGAGAAAAAGCGGCGAAATAGCGCGCGATATCTCTCAAACACGCTTTAATCTTTTCGCGTTTAAGTTATTTACGCTTTTCGCGCTTAAACTTTTGAGAGAGACAGCGCTGGTGATTCAGCAATTGGGATAGTCTCCGTCGGGAGCGCCCGCTCGCGAAAGCGGAGCCTTTTAAGGAATCGCGAAAGACGAATAATAGCGCGCCGTTAAAATATTTGGGGTTTGGACCGCTCGCCCGCCAAATTGAGGCGCCGCGCGCCGCCTCAAGGACGCGCCGCCGCCTCAGGCGCGGTCTCGCGGCGAGCCATAGGCGTGGCCTTGAATCGCGACCTGAGACGCGGCCTAAGGCGCGGCTTCGCCTCCCCGCCCCAAGGCGGGAGGCGCTAAAGGAAGCGGGAAGCCAAACGATTCAACAAACGCCGCGACGAAATTTAATAGGCGTTAGCGATCGCGTCTTTCAGGCGGTTGATAATAATATTGCCGTCCATTTGAGGCATGCCAGCGGTCGCCAAATCCTTTTTGAGGGCCAGGGCCAAGGAGTCCGAATACTGGACGTCATGGCGCCTGGCCATGAAATTATGGAGGATCATCTCGGCCTTTTTGTCCCAGCCTTGGCTCTGGGGAAGCTCCAGATTCCAGTCCAGATAATAGAGAGAGAGGCCGTTTTGGCCCACCGCCAGGAGATGGGAATTATCCGAGGTAAAGCGCAGAAAATGGATGACCCCGGTCTCCAGGCTCTTGATGGGGAGAAAAGTGAGCCTGTTTTCTTGGGGCGCGAAACCCAAAAAGAGCCTCCCGCCGTTTTGCGCGGCGGCCCAGAGCCTCGCGTCGGGGCTGACGGCGAGGGCTGTCACCACCCCCTCGAGGTTGCTTAAATCCGGTTTCCAGTCGGTGTCGAAGAGCTGGTGGAAAAAAGAGCCTTCTTCCCAGGCCGAAAGCAGATAGCGGTTAAAGGGATCCGCCGCCAGGGAGGTGAGATGGTAAGGGGCTTTCCCGGCCAGGCTCAAGGGAAAGCTCTTGACTGGGCCACCCATTTTTTCCGCGTTCAGGCGGTACTCGCGCTCGCCGTCCAAGACCTGGATGACCCGGCCGTTGGGGGAAACCGCGAGGCCGCACAGGGCTCTGTCGGAAAGCTTGCGGACCAAAAGCGGGGTCCCTTTGTCCAAATAGCCGTGCCCCATGTCCCACATCTTAAGCTCCCCGTCGTCGCCAGCGGTGTAGAGCCGCCGGTCGTCCCGTCCGAAGGCCAGGCAACGGGCCGTGGAGCCGTGGGCGAGGGCTTGGCCCAAGCCTGAGCCGTTCTCCGGATTAAACAGCCAGAGGTGGCCGTCTTGCGTCAGGGTCGCGGCGATGTGGCCGCCGTTGGAGATGGCCAGGGCCACGGGGGGATTGGCGAGTTTGGTCTCCAAATAACTCGGCGCGGGGCTCAGGAAATTTTTGATGAAGGTGAGCTGCCTTTGGTTAGAGAGTAGGAGGAGCCCCTGGCAATAGGCCGCGCTGTCGCCCTTAAGGCTCGCCGACGGGGTTTTCGCGTCCACGATGTCCTTAAGCTCCGCGCGGACGCAAATATTATAGAGGGCGCGCCAGCTTTCGGTAAAATCGGGGGCGCCGACGGCCTCGGGGTAACGGCGCACGTCCTGGAGGAGTTCTAGGGCCTTGGGGTAATTCTTATCCTCCAGGGCCTTTTTGGCGGCGGCGAGAATGGGCGAGACCAGTTTCTGGGTCTCCGCGCCGTCGGGCTCGCGATCGCGGATTTTGGAGATCCGGTAAATGGCGGGGCGCATGCGCTCCACGTGCTCGGGATTGCGCCTCCCCCGCTCCAAAATGTCCGCGAGCCTTTTGGCCTCGTGGTTCAGGGTAGGCCCGTCGTAAGATTCCAGGGCGCCCGCGGCCTCGGAGACGAGCCCCAACTCCAAATAGGCCCCGCACATGATAAGCGGCAAGTCGGGGTTCATCTTGGCGGACGAGAAACGCACCAAGTCGTCCAATCTCCCCTGGAAGGCCTCCGCGCCGATGGCGCGGGAGCGGTAACGGTGGAGCGCCAGGTTAAAAAAGGAAGTCTGGTGGTCCGGCTCGGCCTTGAGGGCCTGTTTCCAGAGCCTTTCCGCCTCGTCGGGGCGGCCCAAGTCCAGCATGGAAACCGCGCGGTTATTGAGGTTGTCGGCGGAATCCGGCGCCAAAACGGGTTTAGCGCGAGGATACTCGCGGCCAGCTATTTCCTCGTAGATCGCGATTAAATCGGCCACCACGCTCGCGGCGCTGGGGTAACGATCCGCGGGATTGGGCGCCAGGGATTTGCGGATGAGCGCGTAGAGCTTGACGGGGAGAGGCGTTAAGGATTTCCCGATCCCGACGTATTGCTCCAAAACGGCGCCTACCGTTCCCCCGTATTCCCAGGGGCGGCCCCCCAGAAAAAGCTCCAAAATGGTCAGCGTCAGGGACCAGAGGTCAAATCCCGGCGTGGGGGGCTGCTTGTCGATGGCCTCGGGGGACATGTACTGGGGAGTCCCAAAGGCCCCTTGGCCCGGCTCGGAATAGGACGGCGAGGCGGCTTCCCCCGCGGACCGGATGTCCCCGGGCCACAGGGAAGCGCTGTCAGAGGGGTTCTCGGTTTCCCGGGCGGCGCGGGCGAGGCCAAAATCCGTGACCAGGAGCCTTCCCGTGTCTTCCTCCAAAAGAAGGTTCTGGGGCTTGATGTCCAAGTGTAAAACGCCCCGGGAGTGGGCGTGCTCCAAACCCCAGGCGGCCTGGATGGAGAGATCCAAAAAGCGCAGAGTCCGCGTGAGTTCGTCTCCCTGAAAAAGGGGCGGCAATTCCCCGGAAGGGCGTTTCTGGGCGAGTTCGCTCAAAGATCCCCCGGCGACGTATTCCATGAAGATGGAGGGGACCCCCATCAGGGGACGCGCGTAATAACAGGTGACCACGTTGGGGTGAAGCCCCATGGCGACCCAAGTCTCCGCCTCGTTTTTGAGGCTCTGGAAATAGCGCGTCTCCATGACGCTGCGGTAAGGGAGCTTTAGGGCCAGCTCCTTCTGCCAGTCGCGGTGCCGCACCTTAAAGACCTGCCCCAGGCCCCCGCGCCCCAAGATTTCTTGGACCACGTAGACCCCCAAAACGACTTGCCCCACCCGCAAATCCAGGCCCCTCTCCCAGACCCTGGAGGCCAGCTCGTTTAAGGCGACGGTCGTGTCCTCCCACAGAGTGTCCGCGGCCTCGCTCTCCGGCAGGAGATGAAAATACTGTCCGCATTTAACGCAGATGGAGCGGTGCCCCAAGTTTTCGGAACTGAGGCGGTAACCGGTGTGGCATTTGGGGCAGTAAGCCGTCCCCAGACTGTCGGCGCCGAAAGTTCCTTTGGTCATGGGAGCGCCTGAGCCAGACTGACGCCATCCGCGCGGCAGGCGTCCATGAGGGCCCTTTTGAGGCTCATGGCGCTTTGGTGGGCGATGGCCGGGCTGTCCACCAAGGCCTCGTCAATGGCCTTGGCTAAATTCGGGGGGACATCGGAGCGCCTTTTGCCGATGGGGATAGCCCGCGTGTTGAGGACCACCCGCCAGGGGTCTTCGTCTTCCGGAAAATCTCGGGGATAATCCCCGGTCATCAGTTTGTAGAGGGAGGCCGCCGCCGCCCAAATGTCCACCTCGGGGCCGGCGTGCTTAAAGTCGATGACCTGCTGGCGCGGCATGGTGGCCGGGGAGCCGGCCACCGAGCCCGTCCGGGTGTGCCCGTAGGTGATGGAATTGTTATAGAGCTTGCCCACCCCGATATCCGCGATTTTGGGAACGCGCCCGTCGGGGCCCCCCAGGAAGATATTGGCGGGTTTTAGGTCGCGGTGCACCAAGCCCCGCGACTCGGGGGAAAGGTGGTCCTCCACCTTGGCGGCGGCGAGCTTGACGTTGTGCAGGTAATGGAGCCCGTCCAAGACCGGCAGGATGATAGCCAACGCCGCCTCCGGTCTCAGGGCCCCGCCCGCGGAAAGGCGCTTTTCCTCGCTGTTGCCGCCCTGGCAGAACTCCATGAGGTAATAGTAGGCGCCCCCGTAGAACCCGAAGTCATGGAGCTTGGTGACGTTATTGTGTTTGAGGGCTCTCCCGATGGCGACCTCCCGCAAAAAACTCTTCCGCGCCCATTCGTTGTCGGATATGGCCGGAGACATGACCTTCAGGGCCAACTGAAAACCATTGTCCTTTCTTTCGGCGAGGAAGACGGCCGAGGTGGAGCCGCGGCCCAAGGTGCGCGTGATCCTCAGGCCTTTTAAGGAATCGAGAATCTTGACTCTCCGAGTGAGCCCGGCCTTCAGAAGCTTCAGGGAGGCCAAAGGATTGGAGCGACAGTCCTTGCAGAGGATGTCGGCGTAGCGCGACAGGGGGATGGGGTGATGCGCTCTCCCGCAGGCCGGGCAGTTGGGGTTAATTTCCACCGGAGAAATATTTTTAGGAGCGTCGTAGGCCGCCTCGTCCACCAAGCCTATCCGGAAATTGTAATTGCCGGACAGGGTCATGATGTCCCCGTCTTTAATCAGGACCCCGGAACCCGTGACCGCCACCCCCTGAACCCGGTCCTCTTCCCTCCGGCTCACCAGGTGCCCATTGATGAAGGTGCCGTTAAGGCTCCGCAAATCCCGCAGAAAAGCGCGGGAGCGGGAAAGCTCGATGACGGCGTGGTGTCCAGAGATGACCCGGTATTCCTCCGTGTCCGGGAGCCTTAAAGTGGAGCCTTGGCCCCGACCAATCACCACGGCCCGGGGACCGGTAAACTCCCAGACCTGGGGCTCCCCAAAATCCGAAGATAAAATGAGCCGCAGGACCGAAGAAGTTTTGTCGCCTTGGGAACGGATGGTCGCGCGGAGAGGTCGAGACGATGAAGGCGGGCTTTTAGTTTGGTTCATGGCGATAGCCGACTTCACCTAAAAATCGCTACAAAAAACGCTAGAGCGGGGCGATCCCGCTCTAATGGGCAAAAGAGGGAAAAAAGAATTTTGGCTAAGAAATATGAGAAAAACTGAGGGCGAGCGGGGAAGAGCCTGAAGCTTAAAGAGAAATTATGCCACTAGCTAAAACCACTGTCAAATAAGAAAATAAGCGCCAACAAAAAATAAAATTAGCTAAAATAAAGTAATTTTCGCGAACTATTAGAATTAAACTTAATTTTTAGAAATAATATGTTGAATAAACGCTAAATTAAGTCAATTTATTAAAGCCCTTTAAAGCGCGCCGCCGCTCCGTTTCAGCGAGGGGCCTGACCCGTCGAGCGCGTGTCCTGACGCGCGAGGCGCGAGACCTCCCCTCGCCTCCCCGCGCATTCCCCGAGACTTCCCCGTGGCTTCCACGAGACTCCTCCGAGGCTCAACCGCGACTCCCCCGTGGCTTCCACGAAACTCCTCCGAGACTCTACCACGACTCCCCCGAGACTCTTTCCAAGCCTCTTTACGGATTTAAGCTCAAACGGTTGGCGGGAACGAGAGGCTCAGGCCCCCTCTCCTTTTCCCTCTCCATCATTTTAAAGACGTGGCGCGTTATCGCAAGGTCCCAGTTGGAATCCGCGCGTCAAGGCCTTGAATTAGCGCGTTTTATGTATTTTATTATTTTTTTGATGAATAATTATAAAATAATATTTTATATTTAGATTACAATATAGTAATAGATAAAAAAATAACCCATAACCGTTCACGGGACGCTTGGGGAAGCTGAGGTCAGGGACGAAAGATCTGAAAACCATGCCGCGCTTGCGCTCTCAACGCGCGAATCCGTTCGCGAGCGCGTCCTGACCAGGACGCGAGAGTGGCTCGCGCGGCTCTCTTTGGCGGGACATTCAGAGTGAGGAGCCTTGACCACGGCTTCCCGCGAGTGGCGCGCCGTTCCATCCGGGATAATTATATCCCTTTCGGGACCGCGGTCGTCCTAGCCCATAATTTAAGAATCAGTGGCGCGATATTGACATCTTCCATTAATAATGAGATTTTTTAGCGGCAAATAGACGCTACCCCTCGGGTCGCCGCAAAGGTTTCTTATGCCTCCCCTTTTCCTTTCCGTTGTCCCCAAGCGACTCTTTTTGGGGCTTTCTATCCTTCTTTCCGCCTTGTTCTTGTTGGCGGCGGGGACGCTCTCCGCCCAGACTCCGCCTACTCCTCCCTCAGCCAACCAGGGAGACGCGGCGAATGTTCAGCCTTCGTCGCCCGGCGAGGAAACGGATCCGGGCGCCCCAGGCGAGGGCGATGCGGAAGAGGATGACGAAGCCGAGGATCCCTTGGCCCTCACCCCCCTGACCCAGGGAATGGATAGCGCCTCCCGGGAAATATTTTGGAGCGATCGCGTCCGGGAACTTTTGAGCCTAAACGCGACGGCTAAGTCCACTTTCCAGCAAAACCAAGAGCTTTCCCGCAATTTAAAGCACGCTTTGAGCGTCTATAGCGCGGATTTTGACGATCTTTTAAGAAGTTATCGCCTCAGCCAAAGGCATCCCTTGGGCCAAGAGGATATTTTAAGCCAGCTGCGGGGGCTCGCCACGCAGCTGGAGAGCGATCTGCAGCCTTTAGACGACTTAAAGACGGAAGTGGCCTTAAGAAAGTCCGAACTCAACGCTTTAACCTCCCTCGTCAGCGGCCAAAGCTCCGATACTCCCTCTCCCCAGGAGACGAGGTTCTTCACGGAGCTGAAAAGGGTCACCGCCCTCATCGACCAATCCTCATATGACCTGGAAAACCTCAGCGCCCCCGGCCAGAGCCTTTCGGATAGGCTAAACGGGGCCATCAAAAGGCTCGGCGCGGATCTGCCCGTGATTTGGAGCGAATATTATTTTACCGAGAGTAGGCTCTTCGCCAACAAGCTCTCCAGGCTCGCGGCGAGCGAGAGTTCTTACTCCCAGTGGAAAAGCACCTACTCCGACCTCGCCATCTTCATTTTCCCCAGCAAAGGAGAAGATTGGCTCAGTTGCCTGACGACCTTCCTTCTTTCCATCGCGATTCTCGCCTTCATGGGCTTTCTTCTTTGGGAGGCCTCCAAAAAACTGCCGGACAATTGGCAAAAAGCCATAAAATCCGTGGTCCAATCGCCGTGGTTCTTTCTAACCTTAGGGCTCTCTTTGCTCCTCGCCAGCCGTAACTCCCTGGGCGGCAGTTTCCTCTTTTTCGCGCTTCCCGGGGTCCTGATCCTCATCTGGGCCGTGGGCTCGCTCAGCTGGACCCTCAGAGGGGCCTCAAAAGCAATCAAAGAAACTTTTGTCTCCGACAAAAAGGCCAAAGACTCTTCCCCGCTGACCCTCTTTTACCTCCCAGCGGCCCTGGGAGTCATTTTTCTCTACGCCGACGTGCCGGCGGGGGCCCTGACCCTCATTTGGTTTCACGTTATGGCTATTTTCATCGTTAAAGTCTGGCTCGGCAACCGCAAAAGGAAAATTGACGAAAGCGTCTTTCCCCTGGAGAAATTCGCCTTCAACTCGGCCTTTTATTTCGCCATCGTCTCCCTTTTCGTCGGGGTGGTGGGCTATCCGCGGATCGCCATCCTCGTTTTCATGCTCCTCTATACCCTGGTCAACCTTCTGATTTTGGGCCAGGCCCTTATTGAGCTCGGAAATATCCTTTGCCAGAAATTCTTCGATCCCGTCAATTTTCCCATTAAAAACACCATTCTTGGCGCTTTTCTCCTCCCCTTTAGCTGCCTTCTCTCCCTTTTCTGCACCTTGCCCTGGTTTAAAGCCATTCCAGGCTCGGCCTTCGTTATCCAAAATTTCTTGAACAGAGGTTATTCCGTTGGGGACGCTTCCATCGATCTCTCGAAACTCCTACTGATTTTGGTCCTCTTTTTCCTCTTCAGGTCCCTCCAGAAACTGGCGCCCGCCTCTTTGGGCCAGGTTTTAAGCCGATTTCAAAAAGAAGCGGGTTTTATTAACCCCATCAAGATGCTCCTCACCTATACCATCTGGGCCGTCTTCTTTTTGATAGCCCTGGGACTTTTGGGAGTGAACTTCACGAGCCTCGCCCTGATCGCCGGTGGTCTGAGCTTGGCCATCGGTTTTGGGCTACAGACCCTTTTCAATAACCTCATCAGTGGCATCATCTTGATCTTTGGGCGCTCCGTTTTGGAAGGAGACTGGGTGGAGGTCGGAGGCGTTTCCGGGACGGTTACCAAAGTGGGCATCCGGTGCACCACCCTGGAGACCTCCAACAAAGAACTGGTCTTCGTGCCTAACTCCAAACTGGTCTCGGACCAATTTACCAACTGCACCAGAGGCTACAGAACGGTCCGGCGCAAACTTATCTTTCTAACATTCCATGAAACGGATATCGCCAAAGTCCTGGAAATTCTCTCCCAGGTCACCCGCAAGTACGTGACTTCCAGGTTTGACCCCAATCCCCTGGCCGTCTTGAACGATATTAACGAAAAATCCATGGAATTTAATCTCTACCTCAATATTGAGAATTTTGACGATGTCACCAGCGTCCTTTCCGACGTGAGGATAGCCGTCGAAAAAGCCTTTCGACAAAATGGCGTCAAATTCTACCAGCAATCTCTGGACGTGAGGCTAGATAAAGTCGCCGACATCTAAACGGTTCATTATTAATTACGATTAGGAGTTTGTTTATTTAATTAGCTCTCTTAAATTCGCGCGTTAATTGTTGACTCAAAATGGTTGTTTTTTCATCTAAAGACAAGAGCAAAGAATAATAATTGTCAAAGCTCACCGCATGAAAATGAATTTAACAACTGCAATAAGCTATGTATAATATAAATATTTTTATTAATTAATCATATTATCATAAAATGTTTTATAATAATATGGCGTATACGTTCGCTCAACTTGTTCAATAATAATGAGGTCAGGAAAATAAATATCCAATATAATTGGAATGTCAGACGCATAATTTGGATTTATATGAATAAATAAAACTTGATTATACAATTGCGCGAATAGAGGCAGCAAAAATTCATAGATATACGAATCGCCAATCAATAATATTTTGTAATTATTACGTGCGCTATTATTGATAAAATAATAGCAATTATCTCTAAAAGAATCTAGCTTCATATTATCAAAATACACTGGAATTTTATCAAGATCAATGGCAATATAGTTTGCTGTTTTATATAATTTAATATCGTAAAATATGTCTCGATAATTTATTGATTTATCCAAAAATTGGTTACTATTCTTTAGAAATAATACATTTGAAATACCGATATGAATATCATCATAATTTGGAAGATTAATGTTAAAAAAGTTGTTGTCAATAAACTCATTTATAAAATTAAACCCAATCAACGCGCCAAACATATTCCAATGCCAAACATCATAACTTTTATAATATAACATGTCATTATCTCTTTTTTTGCTTAATAAATAATTAGTTAAATTAAATGTATTCACGTTATATTTATCATGCGCAGACAAAGCGATCGTCTGTAAAGGAGGAATTTTTGCGCTCTTAATAATTGTATCGGGATATAATTCCGGATAAATTGAGTCTTTGTCAGGCAAAAATATCCCTAAAACATTAATGCCTTTCCCTAAAATATTAACACCTTTATTAGTAATATATTCGAATATTGAGTATAAATAGAATGCCTCTTCATCAATTAAATTATTTGAATATTGATAAATATCGATATATTTATATAAGATACTTTGATCTAACCCACTATAAAATAGATGGCCATTTTTTCCACGTAAGAATTGTAATAATATGGTGTCTTCAAAGAAATTATTCAATAAAACAAATTTCATTTCAATAATTTGTTTCCGTAATATTATCCTATCTTGAAAAAATAAATCAAAATCTTTAAAAAAATTTTTATTAATGCCGCTGTTTGCCTTAAGAATGTTTGGCGCTGGAAAAATATTCCGGTTTTCAATAGTAGATATATTATAACTTGCAAAATTGATAAACAATAATGGTATCACAATGACAACACTGAAAATTACTATCTGAACAATCTTTGATATCCTAATAGTTACCATGTCAAAACCTAAAATAAATGAATGGATTATATGATGAACTAATGATCTCAAAAAGAGATAACAATAATAAAATAGTTAATATAATAGTTTTACATGAAAAAAATAAATTGCATATCAAATGATTATTATATAAAGACGACCTTTCTAAAAAAATTGCCAATTTAGGCATAATCGGAATTGCAAATAATATCGCAAAAATAAGATATATAACAAATGGCATTTTAAAAAATAATAAAAATGTATACCCAACAGGCGTTGAGTTAACAATGCCAAAAAGAACACCTAAATAATCAATCGCATAGCTGATATTTTCGGCTCTAAATAATACCCATCCGACCATAATAACAAATAATACATAAATATGACTTAAAAATCGTAAAAATAGATTTTGAAAATTATAATATTTAAATTTTAATTTATGTTCAATTATAATGAATAATCCATGCCAAAATCCCCAAATGATAAATGTCCATCCAGCTCCATGCCACAATCCTGTGACAAAAAATGTGATTAATAAATTTTTACAAATATTTCCTTTTCGACTTCCTCCTAAAGGAATATAAACATAATCACGGAAAAATGATGACATTGAAATATGCCACCTTCTCCAAAATTCAATAATATTATTAGAGATATACGGATAATTAAAATTTTCTTTGAATCTAAAACCGAACATTCTTCCAAGTCCTATAGCCATATCTGAATATCCAGAAAAATCAAAATATATTTGAATCGAATAACAAAATACGCCAAGCCAAGCTAATGGAATCGAAATATGATTTGGCTGTAGAAAAAATATTTTATCGGCGACAACAGCTACTTGGTTTGCTATAAGGACTTTTTTAGATAGCCCTAATATAAATCTAACCACTCCACTATAAAATAAATCTATATTTTCTTTGCGCGATGATATTTGATTTTCAATATCTTTGTAACGGACTATAGGTCCAGCTACCAATTGTGGAAATAAAGAAATATACAAAGCAACCTTGCAAAAATTTCTTTGTACCGCAACTTCTCCACGATAAAGGTCAATAATATAAGTTAGACCCTGAAAAGTAAAAAATGAAATTCCAATGGGAAGATAAATTTTTGGATGTGAAATATTTAAATATAAAATACTATTTATAATATCTATTATAAAATGAATATATTTGAAAATCATAAAAATAATTAAATTAGAAGAAATAGCACAAATTAAAAATAATTTTTGATTATTCTTTCCGCTATTTTTAGCGTTATCAATGGCGATCCCCCAATAATAATTAAGAATTATTGAGGCAATCATGACCGCAATATGTATTGGCTCACCCCAAAAATAAAAGAAAAGGCTCATTAAAAGTAAAAATCTGTTTCGATAAGATATATCCAAGCGTCCCATCATATAATATCCACCTAATACAATGGGAAGAAATATAAACAGAAATGTACTTGAACTGAAAACCATTTTGGTGCTAGTCACCCTATATCGAGCATTATATTTTCAATACCCTTTGCTCACTATCCTTCATCGCTTCCGAGTAACAAAATAACATTCCGCCCCTTCCCTATCCGCATCGACACGCAAGTCGAACTGATTGAAAACTATTGTATTTCAATAGAGAGTTCGCGTCCTGGATGGAACCCTGAACCTTATATAATATTTTACTCACAGCTAATCGTTACGCTGTATGTAATATAAATGGAATTGAGTTGTGAGGTGTTGTCATTGACAAGCGGCAACGCACTAGCTTCCGCTGAAAATGTCGCGAGAACTACCACCTGCGGGATTCACTTTTCATAAGTTTTAGACAACCTCAGATACGCTTCACATAGGATCATGAGGGTAGATGGTGAAGGATATTTTTACAGAACAATTCGTTTAATTTTATTGGCGATTTACGCTGTCTCCCGGATCATTCTATCGTCACGCTCCAACTCGCGGCCTATCAAAACAGAAGAAGCCTCACCGGCCAAAAC
>JAISCZ010000058.1 GCA_031265205.1 Deltaproteobacteria bacterium | reverse complement strand
GCCTCACTTCCTCATTAGGTATTTTAAGGCTATACAAATAACCGCCTCTGACATCAGTAGCTTTATCCACGGTCAGGTACCCAGTCTGAAATAGAGCCGGAATAGGCGTTAAAGATCCGACCGTCTCTAACATATTAATTTTCCGGGCAGGCAGATTTTTAAGATTTTCAGCGACTATAGCCAAGGGATTCTTGGCTAAAATAGGCTCAATAAATGACGCCGAAGGCTCAAGATCCGCCCAATAATTAAACAATTTATAAGACTTAAAAAAATTTAAAATCGAATAGGGATTGAGAACTCTTGTTTTGCCATCCCAGCTATAACCGTCGTATTGGTCAAATATTACCTTTCGCAAATCTGAAATTGTGGCGTTTTTTTCCAGCGTACCTTTTCCCTTGAGGGTTTCCAACGCTTGAGGAAATCTGTCGGCGAAACAGTTCTCAAATTCTTCGTAAATGAACCCGCAGATATTCGCGTATTCTTCGCTAAGGGTTAAATCAACAAGATGGTTTAGAACTCCTGACCCCCATAATAAAGCGTATCGCGTAATTCCGGTCAGAAAAACTAAATGGAGATCTTCTTCGCGGGGTTTTAGCGCGGAATAAAAATCTTTAAGAACCATGAGATTGGCTCTCGCCAAATCATTATCGACAAAATTAGATCTTATGGGGTCATCATATTCGTCTATAAGCAAAATAACTTTTTTTTGATATTTTTCCTTCAGATCCACGATTAAATCTTCCAACATCCCAGCGGGTGAAGAGATATCTCTTTCCACGCCATAGGAGGCGGCGACGCGCCGAATCTTCCGCGCGAGTTGATCGTTAAGAACCTGGGGACTTTGGCAAGGCAAGGCTAAAGAAAGGTTTATGACGGGGCGGCAATCCGTGAAATCGTACGCCGGCGTCGCTTTTTGGCCAATCCATAAATTTTCAAAAAGATTATGGGGAGCGTCTTCTGGCGAGGCGGGCTCCCGAAAAAGCGCGTCAAAGGTGTTTAAGAGGAGCGATTTGCCGAACCTTCTGGGCCTGGATAAAAAATAGGCGCCGCCTTTCGCGGCTAATTGATATACGCTCTCTGTCTTGTCGGCGTAAACAAAATCGCCCTTAACGATATTCCTAAAAGACTGAAAGTTTGTCTGAATATTTTTCACTGCCGCTCTCCGCTATTGAACTAAGGCCTAGCTTGGCGAAAATCTCCGAAGCCACGCTATTAAATATGCCATTTTTAATCTCGCTTGGCAAGGGTTGGAGTTCGGGGCTCGAGGAAACCCAAGGACGCTACGCTAGCGTCCCGCGCCGCCGCCAACCGAGGGGAGGAGCGCGGCGCCCTCAGAGCGCGCCCAAGGCTCTCGGAAGGATAAAAACCAAGCTCTTGGATCGTTCGGGCTCGTTATTTCAATAAACGAGGGGCGGCTTTAAGCCTTCGAGTAAGTTGACCAGTACTGAGTAGTCGCTAATTTGCTTGTTGAAAGAGGATACGCGCGGCGATGAGTCCCATAATCGTGTCCCGCTCCCAGCTCGGAACAGAGTCAATTTGGTCAGAAATCTTCAGGCGTTCCATAGCGGTGAGCGCCGCGGAAACGTGACCAGATGGCAAGTTCTCCTCAAGCTTCAAGTAGCTTGGAAGATTGTTTATATCAACAAAAACCCCACCTCCTTTCAGCGATTGCCTAAAATTTTCAATGACATCGCTTGGCAATTTTGAAAGGTTCGCCAGGGTCTTTTTTACCACTTTCCCGTTTTCTCGGTGGCATTCGCGAAGAAGGATCGCCGGCTTATTGCTTTTGTTAGGAACTGACTCGATGTACGTTTTGCCTCCTCGCCGAAGTTGAGCTTTTACCCCATTGAGCGCCCTGGCTTCTCGTCTCCCAGGCCTCCTCAGGCCTCTTGTCCCACGTCCGAACTGTCTCCTCGCCTCTCCGGCCTCCCAGGCCTCTTGCCCCACGTCCGCCCTGCCTCCTCGTCTCTCCGGCTTCCCAGGCCTCTTGCCCCACGTCCGCCCTGCCTCCTCGTCTCCCAGGCCTCTTGCCCACGTCCGCCCTGCCTCCTCGTCTCCCAGGCCTCTTGCCACACCCTGCCCTTCTTGGCCCAATGGCCCCGCGGTTCTCTATTTATGGGTATTACAGCATGGGCAATATTGCCGTGTCAAGGCTTTTTTATAAAATATAATATGGGTACAATAAATTTTAAAAAACTTGCAATTACTGGTACTTAGCTTCAGAACTGAGGGAAGTTCAGCCTAGCGCCACTTGGGAGCGAGCGCCTTGGGAGGCGGCGCTCAAGGAGGCGCTCAAAAAATTAGGGAGTTCCGCGCCTCAAAATGGTCGTCCTCCGCGGTCGTCTCGGCGCCTCCAAGAGGAGATAACCCCCCTGGGGCCGCGCCTAACTCGCTACTTTTCCAAAAAGCCCTAACGCGTAAGCTTAAAACGCTCCAGATGGCTTCCATGGGCATGAGCGCTCTGGCCTTGGGGCCTTTTTACGCGCTACGCGCGCAAGAAAAAAACGCGTTTTTCTTCTTGGGGAGAAAAGGACTCTTTGCGTTCGATCAATAATCATAGCTAAAAAATGCTTTCACGGCATCAAATTTTTTTCCCTAAATAAAAATTTTATTTTCGAAATCGCGTTGAAATATTTACCTTTGGAAGATCTTCTTTTATTCTTCCTGAAGACGGGGGGAAAAATTCGAACTTTTTCCCGCGGCTTGGCTGGTATCATATCGCCTCTAGAGAGGCGACGCCTCGATACTTTCTAAATCTTTATCCGTTTTAGCTTTGGGGGGCAAACCCCCAAGAAAGGCGCGGGAAGGCCAAAAACGCCTTCAGCGGGGCCTTCGCCCCGGCGCGCCTCCTCTTTAGTTTGAGGGGGAAGAAAAAAATCCCCCGGTCTTTTTCTTGGCCTTAAGCGCGGACGGGACATTCTCCCTCCGCGGGGATTAACTCTTCCCTTGTCCTTTAAGGGAAGAGGGGGTATTTCATGAACTCGTTTGGATTGGATTATTTGACTTGGGGACTGGGTAACGAAGAAATACTCTCCCAGATTTTCGATAAGTTCACCGTGGGCGTAACCTTTGTTAACGGCGATTCCGAGATCGTCTACTATAACCAGGCGCAGGCGGAAATCGACGACGCGGAGCCCGCCGAGGCCATTGGCAAGAGCCTTGGGTCTTTATACTGGGTTAAGGACAAAACGGACCACCCGGCGCTTTTGGCCCTCGCGAATCGGAGGGCGGTGGTCAACGAGCCCTGTTTTTACTGGACGCGCAAGGGCAAGCTCGTCAATTCCCTGCAGAACGCCTATCCGGTCTGGAAGGACGGCGCCCTCTTGGGGGTAATGAGCTTTATCAGCGAATACGGCAAGCTAGAGGAGTATCAGAGCTTCATGCAGAACGAGGGCCTCTCCCTGAGGACCGCTGAAAGCCCGGGCGTCGTGCCCCTCGGCCAGGTAATCACCCAAGACAAGACTATGCTCATGAATCTTGAGGTCATAGCCAAATCAGCCGATTCCCCAGCCCCCACCCTCGTCTCTGGAGAGGCGGGCACGGGCAAGGACATGTTCGCCCGGGCCATCCACCTCATTTCCCGGCGTAAAGAGGGCCCCTACCTGGCCCTCAGCTGCGCGGCTTTCCCCCCTAATCTGTTGGACGGGATGCTCTTCGGGATCTCTGAAGGGGCTTTTTCCGGGGCCGAGGAAAAGATGGGCATCCTGGAGCGGGCCACGGGAGGCACTCTATTCCTGGAGGATGTCAAGGCCCTCCCGGAAAAAATCCAGAACCGTCTCCTGAAGGCCCTCCATGACGGGGAAGTCAAAAGGCTGGGGGAGGGTGGCTCGAGTTATCCCATAGATTTCAAGTTGGTCGCGGGCCTTAAATGCGGCCCGCTGGAGGCTTTGGCCCGCGGGGGCTTGAAGAGCGAGCTTTTAGAGGCGATTGGGGTCGTGCGGCTCGCTCTCCCGCCTCTGCGGGACAGGCTGGTGGACGTGCCGCTTTTGACCCGCCACTACATCCAAAAAATGAACGAGCGGCTCAACCGGAGAATCGACACGATCTCCGAGCAGATGAAGGAGGCGTTTATCCGGCACGATTGGCCGGGCAACGTCCGGGAACTCGTAAACGCCTTGGAGGGCGCCATGTCCCTGGTCGCCCCGGGAGAGACTTTTTTGGGAACCAGCCACTTTTCCTCCACTTTTTTTGAGGACGTGGTGAAAAAACACCTTAACGCCACCACACCCATGGACTGGGGCGTGCCGGCGGCGCCCGAGCCTCCGCGCTCCTCCCGGTCCTTTTCCAGCGCCTCGGAGGCGGAGCGCCTCGCCGCCGCGTTGGAGGCCTCGGGCGGCAACGCCGCCAAGGCGGCCCGGAGCTTAAAAATTTCACCGCAGCTGATGAATTATAAGCTCAAGAAGTTCTGCCTGAAAAAGCGGATAACCGTCCGCGTGGAGCAGTAGGGGGGGCGTTTTGATGGCGTAAGGCGAGGGCGCCCTAGGGGCGTCCGCCGACGGCTGGGAGATAGGCCGCGACCGCGCCTCCGGCGCGCGCCGGGAATATTCGATTGACTCTTCCAATATTTGACCCCGTCGCGGTGAAATTGCCCGTGGCGGGGTTTTTTTGGGGGCAATAACAAAGCGCGCGGGAAAAATGGAAAACTCGCGTGTCTGAGGCGGGCCCAAGATAGATTTATGGATCGCGCGTGGGAAGGGAAAGCGGCGCGTTAGTCAAGGGGATAAGGAAAGGGAAGGGAAAGATCCGCGCCGTTCAAGGGAGCGATTGGGGTCACGTTTTAAGGATTAGGTGAAAGCGGTAATTTAGGGGGTAAAATAGCCATAAGCGGAGAAACAGATAAAATTGGATTAACTCGTTTTTAAAGGCGCGAAAATTATTACGCGAGCGATTAACGGCTACGCGCCGCCCTCGGGCGAGAGAAAAAAAATCTTAACGGATTCGCTAAAAACTGATAATATCGGGCTTTGGAAAATTTTCGCGAGGATGGGCTTCATGGATTTGGAAAAGCTAAAACGGCGTTTCGATAAAACGTGGCCGCGTCTTAACGAAAGGCGGAAACGCTTATTCGCCGCTGGACTTGTCTAAGCGCGCGAAAAATAGCCTCCATCTTAACGACTCTTGGGCATTCTATCAATTACCGCAAGGTCGCGAGATTACGCGGAGGGCTGGGATATAACCTTCGGTCTAACAGAAAATTTGAGGAAGAAGAGCGACAAGAAGATCGCGACGAACAGTTTTTATTTATCAACAATCAAGTTAGAAACGCTCTAAAGAGACGCCAGCCCATAATAGCGGTTGAAACGAAGAAATTAGAGATGACGAAAAATTTTAAAAACGCGGACAAAACTTTGAGAAATAGGGGAGACTCCAGAAGATTAAATATCCGCGATTTTCCCGGCGCTCAAAAGCTCCAAGCGATTTTATACGGAATTTATGGCGTGGGATATGATACTGGATTCGTAAATATCGAAACCGCTTATGATACCGCGTCATTTGCCGTCTCTTCCATCCATGGTTGGTGGAAGCGCGTCGGGAAAAAATTATTCCCTTCCTTAAAATATCTTCTGTTTAATTTTGACGACGGAATCTCGGACGGCGATAGGATTATACTATGGAAATATGAGCTTCAAAAATTAGCGAACACGTCGCGCGTTCCTATCCGCGTCCGCCAGTTTCCGCCAGGCGTTCGCGAATGGAATAAAGTGGAGCGCGGACTATTCTCCTTTTTCTCAACCAATTGGAAAGGACATCCCTTTCGCGACTATGAGACTTATGTCAATTTAATTAGCCACGACTATTCCGCTAAAGAACTGAAAGTAAAACGCGTATTTGGATCATAGAAAATTTAAACGAGGAATAATCGTGACTGACGAACAAATTAAATCAGTATCTTTAAAAAAGGCTAAATTTCATGAAAAATGGAACTACCTTATTTGTAACCAAAAATTATAAACGCTATATTCGCTCTCGTCATAAACGTCAATTTTATCGCGCTAAATTTTTCAGTGTCGATTCGGCCTTCGCTTAACGTCTAGCGGAATCCTCGCGAAAATTAAGAAACGCGCGAGGAAATATTTTTAAGGACTCGGAATCGCGCGAATAAGCGAGAAATTACGTCACGCTATTCCCGGAGATAAATGGTATCGCTTTTTAAAATTTACGCGCGTCTTAGGTCTAAAATAATATGGAGTTTGCGTCAGCGTGGAAAAAATAGTATAATCAAATGCGGCGCGCGGAATTGATTTTCTCCGCGTTAATCGCTTTACCAGAGGGATTTTTATGCTCGAAAAACAACGACTTAGCACTCCCCGCGAGGGTTTTCTCAATATTACCCACGCCGTTCAGGACGCCGTTTCCCGTTCGGGAGTTTTGGAGGGACAGGCGATTGTCTTCGTTCCCCACACCACCGCTGGCGTGACTATCAACGAAAACGCCGATCCTGACGTTCCTAGGGATCTTCTCTTGGGCCTGGAAAGAGCCTTTCCGGACCGCCCGGAATTCCGCCACGCCGAAGGCAATAGTAGCGCGCATTTGCGGGCCAGCGCCATGGGCTCCAGCGTCACGGTCTTTATTCAGGGCGGGGCCCTCCTCTTGGGGACCTGGCAAGGCGTTTTTTTCGCGGAATTTGACGGACCCCGCTCCAGGGAGTTTTTGGTGAAAATCGTCCAGGATTAATGCCAGAACCGCGTATTTTAAAGGGGTGACAGCGCGATTTAAGCCGCGATAATCTGATTCTTTTAGCGGGCATAGGATGTTTTTTCTTGGCGCGTTATTTTTGTGGCTTCGATAAAATATCGGCTTTAGCGAGCGTTTCTTTATCCATGATATTTGAAACAGTTCTTAAACTCCTATTTTATACGCTCAATACCCATTTTTGTAACATCTTTATAATCAAAATTTAATACTATGGAAAATCTCCCATAAACCATGAGATGGAATTTACTTTAACGCGAGAGCGAGAAGCTGTTTTCGCGTAATTTTTCCCGCGATATGATCCCTTAACAGCTCAATGCCTTGTTGAGTTGGCTCAAATCCTTACAAACATTGATGAGCCTAAGGCGTGATTCATTGATTCCAAAGATTCCAAATCAGGGAAAGGAACTCCCATAATCGTAATCTTATTCCGATCTATTATGAGTGGTTTAAAAACCATATTAAATCCTCTTTGAAGCCGACATCATCCATTAACCTAATTCTCATTTAAGTGGATTATTAATAAAAAGTCGATAAACAACGCGAATAGCGTCTCTTTCGGCGCCCGGACGAGGATGGCGAAATCTCTGAAGGGGAGCGCGGCGTTTCAAAATAACTTTAGGGGACAAGGGGATGGTCATGGACAAAGTGCGCTGGCGTTACGCGCCGCCGGGGCCCGGTAAACGGATTTTCCTCACTGTACTGGAAAACGCGCGCGCGCGAGACATAGCCGAAAACGAGAATAGCGGCCGTGGTCTGTTTTTTAGCGATCTTCCCCATGAGCGCGTTCCCATGTGGGGAGGCCTGGGGGATTCGATTTAAGAATAATAGATAGCTCGTTCAAAGGTCTAAAGTTCCCCAAAGGCGTTAAGAGGCGCGACTTGACGCGTAAAGTGACGCCTACCCAAAGGGGCGGTCGCTTGTGTTAACGCGTCAGTGAAGTTAAAAAGAGGTTAACCCAGGAGCGCTCAAGCGATATTTCCTCAAAAACGCGAGCCTTGGCAAGGGGCGAAAGGCGGGCTGAGAAGTCGTAGCCGCTCAAAAGAGCGCGAGGTTGAGCCAAACGTGAATAGCGGTCCCGTGATGTTGATACACGCTTTTCGCGTTCGTCAAGCGTATTTTGGCGAGATGTCCAATAGATGAGGCTTTTTATGGTTTGAGCGAACCAAATCGTTGTGGCTATTATTAAAACGCTCAAAGCGAAGCGTAGAAGTTAGTTAAAAACGGAAGTTACTCGTCCCGATATCGAAGATATATTAAAATTTATACGCCTTCGCGCGCGGGTATTCAATTACGTTTTGGGGACAGGCCCCCCCGGGTTGGATGAAGGGGATGGTGGGTCGTCAGTCCGCGAGGCGTCAACTTGATTTGGAAAAATTCCGGCTTATCGTCTTGGCTCAAGACATCCAAGCTGAACTGTTTCATCGCTGGTATATCCTTGACAATTGTCTTCCATAACGTTTCAGTGTCAAGCTTTCCATACCTATGGGCAAAGAATGTCCTCATGTCCCTCATTTTTGAGCATGGGACATCTTCCGAGCGTTGAATTTTGCAATCATCGGTTAAATGAACCGTAAGCTCAATGATTTGAAACGCGTACATAGCCATCGCTGATCTATAATGTATGTTACTTTTGAAAATTTCTATGGAATTACCATATTGCGCGATTCCATCTTCAATATAGTCGCAATAATTTATAACGTGTTTGAGAATATTTTTATCGCGCGTTTTAACCATAAATTAAAATCTCCTCTTGGGCGATACTCGCCAGGAAGTCATCCTCCAGGGAGCCCGTGGTAAGCAGATCCACTTTCACGTCCCCAAAAGCCTCCTCCAAATCGACGTAAAGCCCGCCCAGCTGGAAGTATCCTTCAATTCTTCCTTTGTCCACGCGAAGGTCTATGTCGCTATCCGGTGTCGCCTCGCCCCTGGCGTAGGACCCAAATAACCACACGCGCTCAACTCCGTGCTCGCTCGCGATCGGCGCGACTATTTTTTTGATATCTTCCACCGTGTAGAGCATCTTTTCTTCCTCATTCTGGATTGATCGCAAAGAGACCGCTCGAACATTTTAAATTTAGCACGATAAAAAATAAAAAGAAACTCCCCCATGGCCCCATGGCGCCTCTTTTAGGTAAATTCGCCAAAAATTTGAGCTTACCCAAGGCGCCTCGCCAGCTCAAAGGCGCGATACTTGTGCGAGGGACCACGGCTGACTCAAGGAGCGGTAATATGGCCGATTGGCGAAGGGCTGTCCAAGGATGGGGCAAAGTAGGTCAAAGAAAGGAGCTTGCTTTTGGGAAACTGATATCGGGTGGCTTTTAAAATTTTTCACGGAAGGCTCGCGTTTTTGGCGACGAAAGTTACGCGCCCAAGACGCGTCGCCATGGGGATAAGTAAGAGCGCCGAGCGCGGTCGCCACGCCAATAGCGTCGCTTTTCGCGTCTCGACTCAAAAGAGCCTCGCGCTGCGCTTTGGGCGCCCCTCTTTGGGGGATAGCGCTCGAAGACCGGTCGCGAGGCGGTTCCGTGGTGGCCCGCTTGGGTTAGCCAAAGCGACCCTTTTAGCTCTTCTCCCCAAACGCCTCTCAAAGCCATAAACGCCGCTTCCGGCTCCCGAAACCAAATTGTTTCTTAGTTTCACGGTTGGCCCGGACGAACGCGCTTGTCGCTAAAATTAATTTCTTGAAGCGTTAGTTTTTCGAAAAAAACGCGAGCCACTCCGGAAGCTGGAAAGTCTTGAACTCGGCCCGCGCCTCTCGCGAGACTCGCGCGTAAGCCGTGGGCGCTCCCAACGCGCGCCCTCCCGGCGCCCCTCGCGGCGCCGTTTTGGCGCGCGTGGCTCATCCCGAGCCTCCCGCCATCATTCCGCGCGAAAAATCGCCTCTCGCGCGCGGAGGAAAAGCCTATGGGCGCGGCCTTAGGGGTTTGACCGCCGGGTTTTTATCTTGGGCGCCCTGGCGGGAGTCTTTTCCCAAATTAAGCGATCGGCGCTCCGGGGCTATAGGCTTGGGCCGACGGGAGGAGCCGCGAGCCTTTAAGGCGCGACGCGCGACTTAGGAAAACCGTTTTTTTTCCAAAACGCCAAAAAACGCGCCCTTTGGCGCGCGCCGCGAGCCGTGGGACGCGCTCTTCCGCGCCCAGCCGGGGACTTAAGGCGCTCTTCCTCTAGAACCCGCGCGGGCTCTTTTGCTATATTGCCGCTAAAGTCGGCCCTTGGGGCTGGCTATCTGACGCGATTGGGGTAAATCTTTTGCCTGGGAAAACATGTTTCTTGCTGGCGCTCTTCCTTTTTCTCCTCGGGGGGGTGGGGGAAGGCCGCGCGTGGGCGCAAAACCGTTACAGCACCCAGGATTTGCTCTTGGACGACAACGACGTGGTCGTTTACGAGATCCCCCCCGCGCCTCCCCAACAGCCCCCCCCGGAGGCGCCTTACCCTCCTCCGGCCCCGCCGGAGGAGGCTCCCGCGCCGCTCGCGCCCGCGGAGCGGCTCTTGCCCGCCAAGGTCTATTTCTTGGGCGACGTCATGGTCCATGACGGGGAACTCGCCGCGGCCAAGGTTGAAACGGAAGGGGGCGAGGACGAATGGGATTTCCGTCCCATGTTCGCGGAAATCGCGCCTTACTTAAAGGGCGGCATGGCCGTCGCCAATCTTGAGACCGTTCTGGCCGGCCCGGAGCTTCCCTACGCCGGCTATCCCCTCTTCAACAGCCCAGATAGCCTGGCCGACGCCTTGAAAGGCCTGGGAGTCCATATTCTCGCCCTCGCCAATAACCACATCTACGATAAAAGGGAAGCCGGGGCGATCCGGACCATGGAGGTCTTAACGGAAAAGGGCCTTATCAACCTCGGGCTCCGACCCGTCGCCGAGACTCCCAACGCGCCCCTCCTCATTGATTACGACGGGCTCAAGTGGGCTTTCCTGAACTATACCTACGGGCCTTCCATCCCCCTGTCCCCCAAAAAGACGACGGGGGTCAGCCTCAATCTCCTGACCCGGGAAAACCTTTTGGAAGGCCTGGCCAACGCCCAGGAGCAAAACCCGGACGTCGTGGCGGTCCTTGTCCACTGGGGCTTGGAGTATAAACACGCGCCCAGCCGGGAGCAGATAAAGATCGCCGAGCTGGCCGCCGAAAACGGGGCCGATCTGCTTATCGGGACCCATCCCCACGTCCTCCAGCCGATAACCCTCTTACCCTCGTCCAAGGGCCATTGCCTGGTGGCCTATTCCTTGGGCAATTTCATCAGCAACCAGCGGACCCTCCCGCGGGAAAGAAGCGTCATCCTCAGCGTGGAAATGGAAAAACTCCCCGAGGGCGGGGCGCGGCTCGCCAAAGTCAAAATAGCCCCGCTTTACGTTTCCGTGGCCTGTCCCGAAGACCGTTGCTCCTTTCGGGTTCTTTACGGAGGGTCGCTCGCGGATGCGGAGGAGTCGCCTGGAGAGACGGTCGCGGAGACGGGCGGGGATACGGGCGCGGAGCTTTCTCCCGCTCCCCAGGGCGCTCCCGGGGCCACGGGGGCGCCTTCCGCTTCTCCAGCGGGGGAACGGCGCGAAAGCGCCGACGGCGAGATCGTGGAATTCGCTTTAAGGGTCGATTTCGCGTCTCCCGACTCAGTCCCCGCCGGCGCGCCCGGCGCCGCGGAAGACGCCTCCGGCGCGCTCCCGGAAACGGGCGTCTCCGCCGCGAGCGAGCCCGCGAGCGAGCCGCGGGAAGCGAGCGTCGACCCCGCGGAGAGAAAAAAAGCCGCCGCCGCGGGCGCTTTGGTCCTCGATTTTTTAGGGGCCGGGACCGAGCCGGACGAGGCGGGCTTCTTTACCCTTTGGGACAGCCAAGATCCCGAGGCCCTCCCCGAGCCGCGACGCAAGGTCCCACGATAAATCGTTAAGCTAGAGCGCGGCGGGCGCTTTCTTGGTTCTTTTTCCGCGCCGATTCCCCCGGGGCCACTCGCGCGGGCCGCGCGCTCTCTGGGAAGCGCGCGCTCGGCCCCAAAGCCTCGTTTTGGGGCCGCGCGCGATCTTTACTAATTATTCATAGAGTTTAACCCTCCCGCGAGGGAAGGCGGGGAAGGCGCGCGCGGGCGCCCGGATAGGGCCCGCGCGAAAAATGAGTGGCCGATACGCTTTTTTTAGTGGCTTTTTCTTTTTTTTTAGCGTAAAGTCTCCCGATTGACAGTAGGTAGGCGCGCGTCCCGGCTCATGGGGCGGGCCCGACCGAAAATTTATGGGGAAATTAATTTCCCGCTAATCCCTATCTCACGGAAAAGGACAGCCGCGGGCGGAAATCCGAGCTGGTTTCCCCCAAAGCCCGGGGTCGCTAAAAACCCCTTCCCCCCCATTGGGGGCGGAAAAACGCCATTTTAGCCACCACCATCGTTTCGGCCCCGCGCGCGGGAAGCGTCTCTAGCGCTCCCCGACGCGAGTATGTTATATTTGAGCTGGAAGAGTCTCAATCAAATAGGTTTTATGGAAATACTCTAATTTTTTAGCTAATCTGACGGAAATTATCTTTAATAAAGGTCTATTTAGGGTTTAAGTTCCATCGGGTTGAAAAAACTCAATATACGCGCCGCGCCTTGCCGGCGCTCCCTTCCGGGCCTTTCCTCATAAATCCAGGAGAGACTCGGGCGCGTCTTTTCTTCCCCTCGTCCAGAGCCTTCCCGCCGCGCGTCCCGTAATTCCGCGCGGCCCCCAGCGTCCGCGACTTGTCTTTCGCGCGTCCCCCGCGCGCGCCTTTTTCGCCCTCCGCGCGCCTCGCCCGCCCCCTATGGGCCCCTCAAACTCCACTTAAAAGCGCCAAGGAGACCTCCGAACCAGCGATCCTCGCGAGTCACGTTATTTTTACGCCGCGATTCTCTTTATTCCCGGGGAGGGCGACTTTAAGCGAGCGCCTCTTCCCCTAAGCCCCCCCCTCTCGCCAAGGGTTAGGGGGCGAGCCGAAAAGGGCGCGAGGCCAATGGCCTCGGCCCCTTTCGCAAATTTAAAACGAAAGCCATATGGACAACGCAGATTCCGTGACCTTAAACCCGAGCGGATTTTTGGTCTTTCCCCAAGGGGATGGAGACTGGCGCGAGCGGCTCTTTAATTTGGCCGCCCGCCACGAGATAGTCCCCGGACCGATAACCAAATTCTGGCGCCATGTCGCCGAGTCTTTTTTGAGTTCCCTGTGCGGCCTGCCGGAAGATCATTCCCCCCTGATGCTCACGCCGCCCACGGAGGGCCAGCTGATAGCCATGTGCGACGGCGCTCCCCCCATGCCCGGCGGCGAGTACCTAAACTCCTCCACGGTCTTCAGCATCTGGACGGCCCTGGCCGTTTGGGTGGTCGAGGTGGCCAACCAGACCCCCATCGCCGATTTTCTTTCCCAGCGCGCGCCCCTGTGGCGCCGGGTGGGGCGGGTCACCTTTCACCTGGCGGAAAACGTCCTCAGCCACGACAAGCCCTTCGCTTTTATGGCCACCTACGTGACCTCCCTGACCGCCGAAGGGCGCGATAGGCACATTTTGCTGGGCAAAGCCTTGACCCGCTACTCGGGGGTAGGGGACAAACCCACGCTTTTAAGCCTGCTCACCCCAGTCAAAGAGGCCGCGGAAAGGCTCCCCTGGGTCAACGACCTGGACGTTTCCGGGCAGCTTTACCGCCCCCTGGCCTGGACCATCCCCGAGGCCCACCGCTTTTTGAAAGATTTGGCGATTTTGGAGGAATGCGGTTTAAGCTGCCGCATTCCGGACTGGTGGCGCGACAAGCCCCAGGCCCGGGTCAAGATCGTGGTGGGCCAAAACAAGGCCCCGAATCTGGGCCTGAGGAGTTTACTCGACTGGGACGTGAGACTCGCCGTGGGAGACGACAACCTCACCCCCGAGGAGATCCAGGAACTTTTGGAGGTCGAGGCCGGGGAACTCGTCTTCTTTAAGGGACGCTGGCTGGAAGTGGATCGCCAGCGCCTCAACGAGGCTTTGGCCTTCTGGAGCGAGGCCAAAGAATCCGCGCGGGACTCTGGTCTCACCTTCATCCAGGCCATGCGTCTCCTCTCGGGCCTACCCGCGGGGGACGAGCGCGGCAACGGCCCGGCGGGCCTGCCCGATCCCGGGCCCTGGGTCCAGGCCGAGGCCGGGGATATGCTTAAAAAGATCCTCAAAAAGCTCCGGGACCCCGGGTCCCGCAACCCCACCGATGATCTGAACGCCGTCTTAAGGCCCTACCAAAAGGAGGGACTCAGCTGGCTCTCGATTCTCACTGGCTTGGGGCTGGGGGCTTGTCTGGCCGACGACATGGGGCTCGGGAAAACCATTCAGGTCTTGGCCCTTTTGCTTTTGGATCGACGCCGTCTCCAGGGAAGGCCGGGGGGCGCGCCCCCAGTGCCTCCCTCGGTTCTGGTGGCTCCGGCCTCGCTTTTGGCCAACTGGAATTTTGAGGCCCAAAGGTTCGCGCCCTCGCTGCGCATCAAGATTTACCACCCCTCGGAAACCAGCCGCGATCAGATCAACAAATGGGAGGCGAAGCCGTCCCTGATGCTGGATGGGACGGATCTGGTGATAACGAGCTATAACCTCTTGGCCCGTCGGCTCGATTTTTTCAAGAGCCTCCAGTTTAGGTTCGCCATCTTGGACGAGGCCCAGGCCATTAAAAATCCCGGCACCTTTCAGAGCCGGGCCGTGCGGGAACTCCAAGCCGACTCCCGCATAACGCTGACCGGCACCCCCATCGAGAACCGCCTTGGCGATCTCTGGTCCCTTTTTGACTTTTTGAACCCCGGCCTTTTGGGGACCCGCAAAAAATTCGACGAGATCGTCTTGGAACTCGAAAAGCGCGAGGAGGATCAGTACGGCCCGCTGCGCAGGCTGGTCGCGCCCTATCTCTTACGGCGGCTGAAAACGGACCGCCGGGTCATTAACGATCTCCCCGACAAGGTCGAAACGAGACTCCATTGCCAACTCACCGAGGTTCAGGCCAAGCTCTACGCCCAGGTGGTGGAGACCTTGGACCAAGCCCTCCGCAAATTTACCTCCGATCCCAAGGATCAGGCCAAGAGGCGGGGGATTGTCCTGCAGACGCTCACGCGCCTCAAGCAGCTCATCAACCACCCCGCCCAGCTCACGGGGGACGGGGATTGGTCCGAGGAGCGCAGCGGCAAGTTTCTTCGCCTCGCGGAATTGGGCCGGGAATTGGCCGAGCGCCAGGAAAGGCTCCTTATCTTTACCCAGTACAAGGAGATCATAGACCCCCTTTCCGAGCACTTGGAGGCCATCTTCGGTCGCCCCGGCCTCATTCTCCACGGGAGCACCCCGGTCAAGCGGCGCAAGGAGCTGGTGGACGAATTCCAGCGCGTGGACGGGCCCCCCTTCTTTATCCTTTCCCTGAAGGCCGGGGGCACGGGCCTCAATCTCACCGCGGCGGGCCAGGTCATCCATTTCGATCGCTGGTGGAACCCCGCGGTGGAAGACCAGGCCACGGATCGCGCCTATCGCATCGGCCAAAAAAAGAACGTTTTGGTCCACAAATGCGTGACCCGGGGCACCCTGGAGGAAAGGGTCGACGAGCTTTTGGAGAGCAAACGCTTTTTGGCCGGGGAAATCCTTAAGGGAGAAACGGAAATCAGTCTCGTCAACCTGGACGATCAGGCCATCATGGACCTCGTGAATTTAGATTTGGATCGGGCCCTCATGCGGTAAGCCGCCTTCGGCGCGGGGCGCCCGGCCCCCTTGGGCCTCCGCCCGCCATTCCGCTTAAGCCTAACGCTCGCCGCTATCGCGGCCAAGGAGAACCTCTTGTCGTATAAATTTTGGTGGCGCAAAAAAACGACTTCGCGCTACTCTAGGCGCAAAGACCACGCTCTGGAACTGAAAAATTACGCCGAGACCTACGGGCCTTTGCGGCCCATTACCCTAAGCGGCCGGGATCTGGCCCACACCTTCTGGGGCAAAAGCTGGTGCGCCCATTTCGAGGGCATGGCCGATTACGAGAACCGGCTTCCCCGTGGGAGGACCTACGCCCGTAACGGCTCTTTGGTCCACCTAGACATTTCCCCCGGGAAGATCTTCGCGATTGTCACGGGCACGGAGGTCTACAAGATCAACATCAACATCGCCCCCCTGGCGCGGTCGCACTGGGAACTCATCAAAAAGAAGTGCCACGGCAAGATTTCCACCATGCTCGATCTCTTGAACGGAAAATTTTCCCCGGAGGTCATGCAGGTGGTCTCCGATCCTGTCTCTGGCCTCTTTCCGACCAGTTCCGAGATTAGCTATCGCTGCTCCTGCCCCGACTCGGCCCGGCTCTGCAAGCACCTCGCGGCCGTCTTTTACGGGGTGGGCAACCGCCTGGACGCCAGCCCCGAGATGCTTTTTACCCTCCGGCAGGTGGAGCCTATCGAGCTTCTGACGGTGAACGCCGAGGATATCGAGCGTTTGGGCGGGGAAAGCTCCGGCGAGCTGGCGGACGCGGACCTGAACGCCCTCTTCGGGGTGGAACTGCGCGACGAGGAAGATTTTTCGCGCTTCAAGCCTCCCGCCCGCGCGGGGGCCGCTCCCGTTCGCGCGGGGGCCGCGCCCGTTCGCGCGGGGACCGCGCCCGCCCGCGCGGAAGCCGCGCCGGCCCGTCCGGAAACCGCGCGCGCCCGCGCCGAGGCGAGCCCTCTCGCGCCGCGCGCCTCTCGCCCCGCGCCCCCTCGGAGCGAGCGCGACGACAAAGATAGGGAGCGCGCTAACCGCGCCGCGGACGCGCAAGAAGAGCGCTGGGAATCGCGGCGTCGCCCCGCCGCGCCCGACGTAAAAAAAGCCGCCCCTCCCCGCGAGCGCTCTCGCCTGGAGCGGTCGGTCCTGGCGGCGCGCGGCGCCGCCCCGCCCCTCCCAGCGCGCCGGGAGGCCTCTCCCGCGCCTAACGTCCGCTCTCTCCAGCCCAATTCGCGATTAGTCGCCCAGTTGGCCCATCCCTCTCGGCGGGTGGCGCCTCCCCCGGAGTTCGCGGAGGCCCGTTCCCCCCAACGCGCGTCCCGCGGCGCCTTCGTCGCGCGGGACGCGAAAACCCCGGCGGCTTCCCCCCGGAACGCCGTCCGGGCCGAAAAGCCCAAGCGCGAGCCGCGCGCGCCTGATTTCGCCAACATTACCGGCCCGCAAATCCTCAAGCTCCGCAAGGCCTTGGGAGAGTCCCAGGCCGAGACCTCCCGCCAAATCGGGGTTTCCAGCGCTTCCTTGGGGCGCTGGGAACGCACCGTGGGTCGCGTCGACCTGCGCGAGGAGTACGTGGAACTCCTCGCGAGCTGGTACCGCAAAAATTTCTCGCGTTAAGAGAGCGCCCCGCGCTTCCCAGCGAAAGCGAGCCTCCGGTGGCGCGCTCTCCCAAAAGAGCGGGGAGAAAAGAGGCGACGGTTTCTTCCTAATTCCGCGGTCCGACAAGCGCCGGCGCGGCTCTCCGCGCGGGCGCTTGTCCAAGCCTGTCTAAGACGTGGAGCGCGCGCTCCCCCGAGTTCATAAACGATGGGGGCCGGCGACCTATAAGCGTTTATTTCGCGTCGCCGGGGCTATCCGCGCCGTCGCGGCCAAGGGCCTTTTGGGGAAAGCGGCGCGACGTCGACCTCAAGGGCCGCGCGGCGGAGTCCTTCGGCCTGGCCGCGGATTGTTTCTTCGCGGAAATGACCGCGGCCTCGCGCGCCAACCCGATAGGCGCTGACGCCGTCGGCCGTCACGGGCCCACGGAGAAGGCCGCCAACGCCCGCCCCGCGCGGCCCGTTCCGGTCGAGGGAGCGCCTGTGGGCGTTTTCGCGTAAAAAGCCGTCCTATCTCGCGTCAAATTGACTTAAAAGGCGATAGTTAACGCGATACGAGACATTAAGGGGATATTTATGTCTCGCGTAGCCGCAAGACCGCGACGTACGGACGAAGAACTCGCGATCCTCAATTCGTGGGCGAAGGGCGGAACGCTTCAGGCTCGCGTGTCCGCGAGAGCGAAGATTATTCCAATGGCCGCGGATGGATTTATGGATCGGGATATAACGGCTAAATTTCATACGCGCCCGAATACCGTGGGTTTTTGGCGAAAAAAGTTTTTAGGGATGGGGCTTGACGGATTACGTGACTCCGCGAGGCCAGGAAAACCTCCGCTCCGCGATCCTAAGGAACTTACGGCGTTAATTTTAAAAATTCTGGAAGATCCGCTTCCTCAAGGTCAAGCGACTTGGGATTGGAGGGCTTTAGTCGCGAAGCTGAATATTTCAAGAGATAAGCTCGGGAGATACTCAGAAATAAAGGCGTCCGACCGCGACGCCAACGGAGCGGGCGCGTCAGCGCGGATCCTCGCAATCCGTTCGAGAATAAACGATCGCGCCTTAAAAAAAACGCTCGCGGCCCGGACATTTTAATCCCGCCGAAAATTTTAAACGTGGACGTTTCAGTCTCGCTTTTATTGACACGCCGATATTTTAAACTCGCGAAAGGCGGACTTTTAAAAGCGCCGCGACGCCGCGAAAGCCCCAGCGCCCCAGCGGGGGCTTTTGAATATCGCGCGCGAAACGGCTATAATAGCGTCCGTCGCCGCGCCATGGGCCTTGGTTTTTCGCCAAGACGCGCGGCTTCCGTAAAAACGAATCGCGTCGCCGCCCCCTTATCGCGCGCCCAACGGGCTTGGAGGGGAGCGGAAAGCGGGTTTATCGCGAGGGGCTCCTAAAGAGAGCGCCTTTCTTTTTTGTGGAGAGAAAACGAGTGTCACATGCGCGCGAGCGTAAACGGTTCCCGAACCACCACCTTTAAACTAACCGCTCTATTGGGACTCCTAATAGCTTTCGCCCCTTTTTCCACGGATCTCTTTCTGGCGGCCTTTCCGCGGATGGCCGCGGACATGGGCGTCGCGGTTCCCCAGGTCCAACTGACTCTGTCCGTTTTTTTCGCCGGGCTCGCCCTGGGACAGTTGGCCTACGGGCCCCTTTCCGACCGTTGCGGGCGCAAGAAACCTTTGCTCGCGGGGATCTTTATTTACATTCTAGCGAGCCTAGGCTTAACTTTTTGCCGCGATCTTAACCTTTTTTTGCTTTTGCGTTTTTTCCAGGCCATCGGCGGCTGCGCGGGCATGGTGATAGCCAGGGCCGTCGTGCGGGACTCCTACGACACGCGCGGCGGAGCCAAAGTTCTCACCGTGATAATGGCCGTTCAGTCCATCGGGCCCGTGGCGGCCCCGGTCTTGGGCGCCTATCTGATCTCCCTGACCCATTGGGGCTTCTGCTTCGCTTTCATGACCCTTTTGGGGATCGTCTGTTTTTTTCTCGTCCTGTTTACCCTCCGGGAATCCCTTCCCCGCGCGAAAAGGGTTAAGTCGAGTTTTCTCTCCGTTATCGCGCGCGGCGGCCGACTCTGCCGCGACCGGAATTTTATCCTGGTGGCCGTGGCCGGCGCCGTGGGCGGCGGCTCCATCTTTTCTTTCATCAGCGGCTCGCCCCACGTGCTGATGGATTATTACGGCTTCACGAACACCCAATACGGTTGGACCTTCGGGATCTTCTCTTTGGGAGTCGCTTTATTGAGCCAACTGAATCTGCTTTTTTTAAAGCGTTTCTCGGCCCGCGCGATTTTGGTCGGGGGCCTGGTCGCGACCTTCGCCACTGGGGGCGCGCTGACGCTTTGGGCCCAAATCGGCGGCCTGCCGCCGACGCTTCCTTTTCTGGCGCTCCTCTTTTTCTCCCTGGTGAGCCTTCCTTTCATCGTCGCCAATTCCGTGGCCCTGGCCATGGAATCCTGCGGGGAGAACGCGGGGACCGCGTCTTCCCTCATTGGGGTCTTGCAGTTTTCGGCCGCGGCCCTGGTCAGCTCTCTTTTGGGGGTCACGGAGGGCTGGGTGGCCCTCCCCATGGCCTTCTGGATTATGGCCTGCGGGCTGCTTCCTCTTTTCCTGCTCTGGCCCCGCGGCAGGGCGAAGCCGCCCTTGGCGGCTTAAGGCGCCAAGGGCGCGCGCGAACTGGCCTTCCGCGGCGGGGCGGCGCTATAATGCCGATAGAACCTAAGCCGGAGGCGTGGGCTGGAGGGGAGTTCCTCCCGGCCCGCGCCGCGCCATTCAGAGTAAGGACGCTCCCCGTGACGAAGAGCGACGTTTCCCCTTTGACCGTTTACGCCCCCGCCCCCCTCGCCGAGGGCCGCCCCGGCGCGCCCCTTTACGAGACGGCCATTTCCGCTGGCTTTCCTTCCCCCGCGGAGGACTACGTCCAGGAAGAGCTGGACCTGCATAAGCTTTTGGTCCGCAATCCCCCCGCCACCTTTTTTCTGAGGGTCAGCGGCGATTCCATGCTGGGGGCCGGGATCCACAACGGGGATCTGCTCGTGGTCGACCGCTCCCAGGACGCCGTTTCCGGAAAAATCGTCATCGCCGCCTGGGAAGGGGAACTGACCGTCAAACGCCTCCGCGTCAGGGACAAAAGGGTTTTCCTGTGCCCCGACAATCCCGCCTATCCGGAATTCGACATTACCGACAGCGAAAACGCGGTTATCTGGGGAGTGGTGACCTACGTGGTTCATAAGGTTTAGGCGGCCCGCCAGCCCCCTAATGGCCTCGCGCGCGCTTAACCCGTCAAAAACGAAGCTCGCGAAAGAATTAAAACTAAAATTTTTTCCGCTTGGCTAAAAGGATATTTAACGCGCTCGCGCGACCTTCGCGTTTCTCGCGCGCTCCAGGCGCGCCGGCGGAAGGGGCCGCCTCAGGCGCGGCCTCCGGGCGCCCCCGCGTGGGGCGCCGGGGGCGAAATGAATTGTTTTTTCCGGAAGATGGGCTATAATTAACGCCATCGTGGGACTTTTGGCTCTTTTTCGAAGAAAGGCGTTAACAGTCAACTACCCCCCGCCAAGGCGGCGGGGCTTGAGCTGAAAAATTCAAGCCCTGGTTGACCAGGGAAAGCGGTAACCAGCCCACTACGTTGTTTACAGGTTCAAGACCCGCGGCGGGACGCTTCCTCAGTCCCGCCCTCCGGAAGCCCCGGCCGCCGAGACGGCCATGGTTTTCGGGGAAATCTACCGCCACCAGGGCGAGTGGAAATTCAAGGCCGTCGGCCAGGGCTACGGCGGCGGGCTCGGCGCGCTGGCGCGCGGCTTTGGGGTCAATGTCTAGCCCCCCCAGGGCGCTCCCGGATCCCTTTAAGCCCCTTTTTTCCGCGAGGCTTTAAGGGTAGCGCGGCGCGCTTCTAGCCTCCGCGCGCTTTAACGGTTTTCCCCGCCAGGGGGAAGAGAAAGACGGTCACGATGGCGATTTCACTGGTCAAAGGTCAGAAAATATCCCTGGAAAAGGAGTCCGGCGGCGGCCTCTCCAAGGTCGTTATGGGGTTAGGATGGGATCCGGCGCAAAAAAAGAAGGGCTTTTTTTCCTTTCTTTTTTCCCAGAAAACGGAAATTGATTTGGACGCCTCCTGCGTCCTTTTTGACGAAAACAAAAAATTCGTGGACGTGGTTTTTTTCGGCAACCTGAAAACCAAGGACGGAACCGTCGTCCACACCGGCGACAATTTAACCGGCGAGGGCGAGGGCGACGACGAGCAGATTATCGTGTGGCTCGACAAGGTCGCCCCGAGCGTCAAGGACATTATTTTCGCGATCACGAGCTATCAGGGGCAGACCTTCAACGCCATCGACAACGCCTTTTGCCGCATCGTGGACGCCCGGAACAACAAGGAGCTCGCCCGTTACACCCTCACGGGCGGCGGCGCCTACACGGCCATGATTATGGCCAAGATTTACCGCCACCAGGGCGAGTGGAAAATGAGCGCCATCGGCGAGCCGGCCCAAGGCAAGACTATCCTGGACCTCGCGCCGAATATTCTGCGCCTGCTTTAGGACGAGGCCGCCCCTCGCGGCCGCCAAAGGGAACGCGCGAGGCGCGAGGAGTTATTTTTTGGACGAGAACCCCTTGGGGGGAGCGGAGACTCCCCCTTTCAGCGGAAGTTACTTTCCCAACGACGTGACCTTTCTTCTGAGGGTCACCCGCGCGGAGTCGCCGCGGCCCGCGGCGGCCCCCTCCCTCCCGGAACCCTTGCCCGATTTGGCGCGCGAGGAACTCTTGGAGCGGGTTTTGCGCCGCGGCCTGAGCGCGATGGCCGCCGACCTGGCCGCCCTCGCGGCTATCGTCGAATACCGCCGGAGCGACAGACTGGCTTTGGTCTCCCTCGCCCGCGCCGGGACTCCCGTCGGGGTGGCCCTGACCCGGATTTTTCGGGAGCGTTACCGGCGGGAGGTCTGCCACTATTCCATTTCCTACGTGCCTTCCCTCGGCCTTGACCGCGCCGCCCTCGCGCGCGTCCTGGAGAGCCATCTTCCCGAGGAGATCGTCTTCGTCGACGCTTGGATCGGGGACGAGGCCCGCGCGCGCGGCTTTACCCAAGCCGTTTTGGCCTTCAACCGAGAAACGGGAGTCCGCCTCAATCCCAAGCTCGCCGTCCTGTCCAATCCGCTGGGCGCGCCGGCCCTGACGCCCGGCGCGCGCGACTACCTGATGCCGCCCGTTCTTTTCGGCGCCTACGCGTCCGGGCTGATTGGCCCCATCGGGGCGCCCGCGGAAAGCGGCGGGCCGCGCGCCTTCCACGAGTGCCATTATTTCCCAAGCCTCGCGGGCCACGACCTTACTTTATGGCTCATGGATAAAATAATGTGGTTTTGGCGGACGACCCATAACCGGCGCCGCATTCCCCGGAATTTTTTCCACCTCCAGGAGCGGCGGGCGCAAAGGGCGCGGGCCGCGCGGATCTGGCGGGATTTTTCCCGAAGCGCGTTGGCTAAATACGGCGTCGCGGACCGCCGCCTTATTCTGCCGGGGGTCTGCGAGACCGCGCGGGCCCTCCTGGAAGGCTCCGTCGCGCTCGCGCTCGTCCGCGACCTGAAAGATCCGGAACTGGAGCGCCCGCTCCAGCTGGCCGAAAGTCGCGGCGCGCCCATACGGCTGGTCAGGCATCTTCCTTACAAAGCCGTGGCGATAGCCCGCGCGGTCCGCGACTGAATTTGGGGCCGCCCCCTTTTTAGCCGCGCGCGCGCGCCACGGGCAAAAGATCCCAGGCCGTGGTGGAAACGGGGGAAAGCCGCGTGGCGCGCGTGGCCCAGTAAGGCTCGCGCGGGCCCCCGCTGGAGACGCGGATGGCGCCCGCGCCGTGTTTGCGGTTAATGCGGTCCAAGGCCCCCATGAGGGGCGCGGAGACGGCGGGCGGGTCGTTTTCCGCGCCTATGGCGAAAAGGGGGTTCGACTGGAGGCTTTCTTCCTCCGACGCGAGCTCGTGGAGCGCGATTCCCACTTTACGGTAGGCGTGGCCGGGCTTGAAGGCGGTCGCGAGGGCGGCGCGGGCGGCCTTGAAGAGCGCCAGCGTGGAATTCGTGGGGGAGGGCAACGTGACCGTGGCCCCAGCGTGGAAGGGATTTTCCGCGTAGTTTCCCGTCTCAATAAAAACGGAGAGGCCCAGGGCCAGGAGGCCCTCCGCCCGGAGCCTTTGGGCCGCGCTGGTCACGCGCGCGCAGAGGGCCTGCGCCAGGGTCTCCTCGTCGTGGACCCGCGTCCCGAGACTGCGGGAGCTGACCATGGATTGGCGGGGAACGGGGCTCAGATCGCCCACGACGCATTGGTGGCCCCGCAACTCCATGACCGTTCTTTCCCCGACGACGGTTAAAAGCGCGCGGGCGACGGAGGGGTCCAAATCCCTTAAATCGCGGGCGTCGCTCAGTCCCCGCTGGCGCAGTTTCTCCGCCTGGCGGCGGCCGATTCCCCAGACGTCGCTTAAGGCCGTCTTCGCTAAAAGCTCTTCGAGGAGCGGGGAGCCCAGCTCCAAGGCCAGGACCCGGGAGATCTTTTTGGACCAATGGTTGGCCAGCTTGGCGAGCGTCCGGGTGGGCCCAATCCCCACGCGCGTGGGCGCGCCCACCCATTTGGCGACGCGGTCGTGGAGGGCCCAGCCGATTTCCTCGGCGCGCGCGGCCATGGCGCGGTCAAAGGGGATAAAAGCCTCGTCGATGGAATAGGGGTAGACTTCCGGAACCACGCTTTCCATCGCGCGCGCGACCCGGCGCGAGATGTCCCCGTAGAGGGCGTAATTGGAGGAAAAAACGGCCACCCCGGCCGCGCGGAAGTCTTTTTCGCGCTTAAAATAGACGTCGCCCCGCCGGAAACCCAACTCTTTAGCCTCCGGGGTGATGGCTATCACGCGCCCGTCGTTGTTGGAAAGCGCGACCACGGGCTTGTCCCTTAAGTCCGGCCGAAAGAGCCGCTCGCAGGAACAGTAGAAGCAGGAGCAGTCCTGCAAAGCCCAGAGCGCCGGCGGGGGGCTCGGGGGAACGCGCGGTGGGGAGAGGCGGCTAGGGGAGGGGGGCATGGCTCTTATCCCGGGGGGAGGGGCAAAAGACCATGATGGCGCCCAAAGGGGTCGCCGCGCAAGCGCCCCAAGGGGGCCGCCCTGGGGAAACGCCCTAAATGGGGCTAGGGGAGGGCCCGACACCCCGGGCCGGAGAGGGCGCTGCGGCCGTCCCGGATGGGGGTCACGCGGATTTGGGCGGAGATTCGTTCCCCGATGGCCTGGACGTGGGAAATGAGGCCGATGGTCTTGTCCCGCGAGCGGAGTTCGCCCAAGGCGGACAGGGCGACGTCCAAGGCCTCCTCGTCGAGGGTCCCGAAACCCTCGTCGAGGAAGAGGGTCTCCACCTTGACCTTTTCGCTGGCGAGGCTCGCCAGGCCCAAAGCCAAGGCGAGGCTCGCGATGAAGGTCTCACCGCCGGAGAGGGAGCGGGCGCTGCGGACGGCGCCCCCCTGATAATGGTCGACGACGGCGAATTCCGTTTCTTTTTTGTCCTTCGGCTCCCGGCGGAGCGTATAGCGACCGGAAATTTTTTGGAGCTGCTGGTTCGCCCGGGCGAGGAGGCGCTTAAAGGTGAGGGACTGGGCGTAGGCGCTGAAAACCTTGCCGCCGCTCGAGCCGATAAGCGCGTTGAGGCGCTCGAGGCGCGCGTGGCGCTCCCGCTGGCGATCGGCTTGGGCGAGCGTCTCCCGTTGGGAAAGGGCGCGCCGCGCGTTTTCGCGCTTTTTCTCGGCGAGAGCCCCGGCCTCTTCCCGGAGGGCCTTGAGGCGGGACTCGCCGTCCCCGGCGCGGGCGCTTAAGCTTTCCGGGGAGGCTTCCGTCAGGGCTAAAGCCTCTTCTCGGGCCAAGGCCCGCGCCTTGGCGACCGCGACCGAGCGGAGAGCCGTTTCCTTCTCCTGGAGGGCGTCGCGGCGGCGGCGCAGCTCTTCCCGCTCCTCCGCGGGGAGGGCGGCGGCCTTTAAATCCGCGGCGTCCGCGAAGCCGGCGCGCGCGATAAGCTCTTGGAAGCGCGCCTCTTGTTGGGGACGCGCGCTCTCTAAGGCGGCCAGGCGTTTCTGGAGGTCCTCCGCGAGGGATTTTTCCCCCGCGTGCCGGCGCGCGAGGTCCGCGCTCTCTTTTTGAAGGGCTTCCAAGGCCTGGCTCAAGGCCTCAAGGGCCGCGCGCGCGCGGAGGGCCTCCCGCTCGGGATCCAAATCGCCGAAGATAGAGCGCCTTTTTTCCCTGAGAGCGGCTAAGGCGTCCGCGCTCTCGCGCGTTTCCGCTTCCCGCGCCGCCAACTCCCGGGCCGTCGCGGCCCGCTGGCTCTCCAGGCCCGCGAGGGAAGCGGCGAGCTCGGCGGCGAGTTTTTCCGCCGCGACGCGCGCCTCCCGCAGGCTCTGATATTTATCCCGGCGCGCGCCGAGCTCCCGGAGGAGGGCGGGGAGGTCGGCGAGGGAACTCTCCCCGAGGTAGAAGGGGGCCAGAAAGGCCAAGAGCCCCGCTTCCTTGGCGCCCGCCTTCAGGGAAAGCTCGCGGCCCTCGGCTTCCAGGCGCTCTAAGTCCCGGGTCAGATTCTCTTCCAGGTGGAGGCTCTTGAGCAATTCGGCGTCCGCCAGCGCGCGCTTGGCCTTAAGCGCGGTTTCCGCGGCGACGAGCCGACGCGTCTCGCCTTCCCGGAGGGCGAGGAGCTCCAAGCGCCGCCCGAGCGCCTCCTCTTCCCTTTGGGCCTCCGCGCGGGCCCGCGCGAGGGCCTCGCCGAAGAGGGGGTCCGTGGGCGCGGGCGCGCCCCAAAGCTCGCTTTGTTCCCAGAGGCGGGGAAGGAGCGCGGCCAGCTCTTCCGCGAGGCGGCCCGCCTCCGCGCGGGAGAGCGTTTCCGCGCTCGCGAGGGAAGCGTCAAGGCGCGCGAGCTTTTCAATAAGTTCCCGCCCTTTTTTCAGTTCGCGTTTGGCCAGCGCGATCTCCTCCCCGTCCTGAGGGCCAGGGACCGCCGGGGCGACCGCGGCGTAGGGGTGCTCCAAGGCGCCGCAGAGGGGGCAGGGAAGCCCGGGCCTTAGGCGCGAGCGCTCCTGGGCGAGGGAGGCCACTTTTTGGGCGAGCGCGCGGTTGGCCTCTAAAAGCTCGGCGTTCTTTTCGTGGAGGGCTTCCTTTTCCCGCGCGTCCCGCAGGAGGGCCAGGTTGGCCTCGCGCTCCCTTTGGGCCTCCCGGGCCCGCCCCTCCGCGGCGGCCCGCTTTTTTTCCGCGTCCTCGCGTTGGCGGGCCAGCTCGCTTAAGGCCGCGAGGGCGCTTTGGGTCGCGGCGGCGCGCGCGGCCGCCGCGCGAGTTTCCTCCGCGTCGCCGCCCGCGCGGACGAGCGCGGCCAATTCCGCCTCGGCGTTTTGAAGGTTTTGGCTTAAGAGCTCGCCTTCGGCCGCCGCCCGGTCGCGCGCCTCCTCTTGGAGGAGACGCGCGGCGCGGGCGCGGGAAAGCTCCTCCGCGGCGCTCGCGCGCGCCAGGGCCCCGGGGCCCTGGAGGGCGCGGATTTCTTCCGTTTCCTGGACGAGACGGTTGAGCCCGGCGTATTCCGTGAGGAGGGACTCGTCCTGGCGCCTGTCCGCGAGCTCGCGGGCGTTCTCCGCGAGGGCGCTCCCGTTGTCGCGCTGGAGGAGGCTTTGAGCCGCGCTCTCGCGCTCCAGGGACTCTTGGCGGAGCGCGATCTCGGCGCGCGCGGCGGCGCGCGCGCGCGCCAGGGCCTCTTGAGCCATAATTTGCCCGTCCAGTTGGCGGGTCGCGGCGAAGAGGGGCAGTTTTTGGGCCTCGTCCGCGAGGGCGAGTTCCCTTTCCCGGCTTTTTTCCTCCCCTTCCTTTTCCCGGGCGGCCAGCTCGGCCGCGAGGCGCGGGAGGCTTTCGCGGTAGAGGGCGAGGGAGGCGGCGAGAGAGCGCTCGTCTTCCAGGAGACGGAAATAGCCGCTCGCCGGGGCCTCCAGTTCCTGGGCCCGCGCGGCCCGCTCCAGGCGCGCGAGAGCGGGGGCAAAGTCTTGGCTTTCGCGGGCCCAGGCCTCCAAAAGAGAGTTCCACTCCGCCAGCTCCCGCCGCAGGGTCGCGATTTGAGCGAGCCACGCCCTTTGGCGGGCTATCTCTTGGAGTTCCGCCGCGCGCGCGCTTTCTTCCAACGCGAGCTCCCGCTCGCGCGCCTCCAAGGTCTCCGTTTCCTCCGGGGAGAGGACGCGGAGGGTCGCCAGCTCGCGCGTGAGGAGATCCAGCTTGTCCTTTTCCGCTTTGGCTTTCTGATGCGCCCGCTGGCTGAGTTCGCTGTAGATGGCGGAGTCGGTGAGGCGCTCTAAAATACGGTCCTGCTCTTCCTCCTTGGCCGCCAGAAAGGCGGAAAAGCCGTTTTGGGCGAGGAGCGCGGACTTGGTGAATTGGGAAAAAGTGAGGCCCGTCAGTTCCGCGGCGATCTTGGAGATCTTGCTTTTTTCCGTGGAGACGATGGTCCCCTCGCCCGAGTCCGCCAATTCCACGATCGCGCGAAAGACCGTCACGGCGCCGTTGGGGTCCCGGCGGGCGCGTTTCTGCTCGTAGCGGAAAAGGTAGCGGCCCTTTTGCGTTTCCAGCCACAGCTCGCTTTGGCAGTCCCAGCGCCCACGGGACATAATCGGCTCGGAGTTGGGGTTAATCCCGCCCAAACGGGGCGTCTCGGCGTAGAGGGCGAGGCATATCGCGTCCAAAATGGTGGTTTTGCCCGAGCCCGTGGGCCCGGAAATGAGAAAAAGGCGGTCGGAAACGTAGGCCGGGTCGGTAAAATCAATTTCCCAGCCGCCCACGAGGGAATTGAGGTTCCGCATCCGCAGCTTTAAAAAACGCATGGGTCAAGCCTTCATTAATAAAATGGGTCGCCCTAGCGGCGGGGCGGGTCCAGGAGGGGCGCGGCCTCGGCCTTTTCCGCGCGGATTTCCTGGAGGACTTCCCGGAAAACGCCGACGAGCTCCTCCCATTCGCTCTCGGGCACGGCGCGGTCCCGCAAGAGGGCTTTGAAAACTTCCTCTTCCGTAAATTCCTGGAGATCGTTTTTTGCGTCCGTCCCCTCAAAGGAAAGGGCGGCGGGACTCTCTTGGGCGACGGAGAGGATCTCGACGCGCCCGCCCGCGACGATTTTCTCAAAGCGCGCGCGGGGATCCTCTAAAAGGGGCTCCCCCTCGCAGACGATCTCCACCCAAGCGTCGCTATTTTGGTCGCGGAGGGCCGCGAGTTCCCGCGCGACGGTCGCCAGGTCCCCCCGGAGGCGCGCGAGACGCTGGAAGACGGGGATATCCAAGGCGGCGGTTTCCCGCCAGCCGCCGCCCAAAGTTACCAGCGTCGCGCTCTTGGGACGGCCGGCCTCCTTGAAGCTCATGGGGAGCGGGGACCCCGCGTAGCGGACGAAGGGGGAGCCGACGTTTTGGCCGTTGTGGAGGTGACCTAGGGCCACGTAATCGAACGCGGAGGCGAAGGCGGAGACATCCACCCGGGCCAGGGAACCCACGTAGAGTTCCCGGACCTCCTCGCCCTCGCTGACCGTTCCCCCGCTCGCGAAAAAGTGCCCCATGGCGACCGTGGGAAGGCTTAAGTCGCCCAAGTCCTCCAGCCGCCGCCGCGCCAGCGCGGCCATCTTCAGGTAGCGTTCCCGGGTTCCCCGGGCGAGGCTCAAGTCGCGGGCCGCGAGGCTTTCGTCGCCCTCCGGGGCCTTGACCCAGCGGTCCCTTAAAAAGGGCGCGGCCGCGACGACGAGGCCCGGGCGCCCGTCGAGATTGAGGGCGAGGATTTCATCGTCCAAGGATTCCGCCGCGTCCGCGCTCACGTGGACGTTCAGGCGCTTGAGGATCCGCGCGGGCGCCCGCATGAGGGCGCTGGAGTCGTGGTTGCCGGAGGTGACCACGACGTGCTGGCAGCGGGTTTGGCTCGCTTTTTCCAAAAAATCGAAGTAGAGCTCCTGGGATTGGGCGCTGGGGGCGGCGGAGTCAAAGATATCCCCCGCCACCAAAAGAACGTCGATCTCCCGCTCCGCGAGGGCCAGCGCGAGCCAATCCAGAAATTTTTGGTGTTCCTCCGCGCGCCTTTTGCTTTTGGCCAAAGTTTTGCCAAGATGCCAGTCGGCGGTGTGGAGGAGACGGACGGGGGGACCCGTCAGCGCGGGGGCGGCGTCGCGCGCGAGGGGCCGCGGGGAGTCGGTCATAAAGTTAAAGCCTCGGCGCGCGTGGCGCCGGAAAGCCGCGGGAGAAGTCGTCCGCGGCGCCAAATCTGGTGGGGAGGAGGAGGGCGCCCCGTGTTTATGGGGTCAGATACTATCTAAAAAGAGCCTATAAGGCAAGGGGAGCGCCGCCCCCCTGGGGGCGGCGCGTTGGGGAGGGAGGCGCCGCGCGGGGATCTTTGGGCTCGTTTTGGGGACATTTAATTTATCTAACCCTAATTTGAGCCAAGAGCGCCATGGCGGCCCTTATGAATATACGCTATTATAATAACTTAGATTTTATTTGATTTGTTAAAGCGCTTGTGTCGGGTCAATAGGCGGCGCTCGAAAATGTGGTAATAATTCATCTTGGCTTACGACAACGACGCCGAAAGCGGCTTTGAAAAGACAAATGGGGACGCCGCCCGCCACCCGCGCGGTGACGTTGGCCTGATTTTTATAAAATATATTTCCGAAAGATTTGAGGCCCGACATCGGGAGGTGGAGGAAGACGATGGTTTTGAAGGCGACATGGACGCTCGCGCCGAGCGCTATATCTTTTTCGCGCCACCTTCGGCGGGATGGCCGGATATCGCCGCGTACGCCTGAATTTAGGCGGGCTCATTGTTCAGGACATGGATTCCGTAAGAGCGGGAAAAAGGAAAGCGGAAAGGCGTTCCGCCCAAATCTATAAACGGCTGATGGCTATCTGATTTGGATTTTGCAAAAAGTCAGGCCCGATTTATTGGCCAAACTTGAAACATCGCTCATTGTTTAGGTGAAATATGAAAGACGACACGCCACGCTGGCTATATCGTTTCCAAAATTACAAAAAAGCTTTCTCTTTATTGCGAGAAGCCATTGAACCGGAAAAGGAACTGACCCAACTGGAGAAGGAAGGCGGCGTTCAGCGTTTTAAATTTACCTTTGAACTGGCTTGGAAAACTATGAAAGATTATCTGGAAGGCGCGGGCGTGACCTTGCCAGACAGGACCCCAGCCGCGGTCATCAGGGCGGCATTTGAGTTCGGGTTGGTCTTGGACTGCGAGACGTGGTTGGAAGCGTTGGACGCCCGCGATAAAATGACCCCCGCCTATAATCTTATCAGTTTTGAACAGGCGCTCGCCGATATCGCTCAGAGCTATTTGGCGGTAATGTACGAGCTGTTTGTATTTTTTTCGAAAAAAGAGGTGGAATATGGCGGCTGACTATGGATTGACTTCGGTTCAGCTTGGCCTCGTCAAAGAGATTCTGTCCACCTTTGCCGCCCACATTGACCGAGTCGCGCTTTTCGGCTCCAGAGCCCAGGGCGCCTATCGCCCCTATTCCGATATTGATCTGGCTTTGTATGGACCGATAGAGGAAAAAGAGGTGGACCGCCTTTACACCTTGTTCATGGAAAGCTACCTGCCGTTTAGAGTGGACGTATTGAGTTACGGAACCCTCAATTGCGCGAGCTTGAAGCGACATATTGACCTAGTTGGCGTAACCTTGTTTAAAAAAGAGGACTTGATGGCCAAAAGCGATTTTGGTTAACTTATGATGAAAGTGCAAAAACCCTTCGCTGAAGTAGCTAGACGGACAACGATACCTTATATGGCGTATTTTCCTAATTAGCAGTCTTTATTTGGTATTAAGAGATGGCCGATTGTCATTTCCGGGACTTTTTGCATTCTCATCAACTTATTGGAGCGGGAGAGAATCACGAGCGCTCTAAATGAGCGGATTGCCAAGCGGTTGGCGATTTAATCTAAATATACGGCCAAAGGCATTCCTCCTTCTCGCGGTGGCCCCGAAACTTATAGCTCAACGCGCGTTCTCTAACCGAGAGGGGAACCAGAGACAAAACTTCCGCCGCGCGGGAAAGCGTGGCGGGAAGGCTCCCCCTTTTAGAGGCTCGGCGGGCGCCAATGTCCGGTAGCGGACGGTCCGCGGGCGCCCCGAACCTCGCCTGGGGGCCGGGCCACGCCAACGCCTTTCCGCGCGTCGGAAGGGCGAAGGGCCGAAACGAGCGCGGCGCCTTGGCTCGCTCTCGGGGTTCGCGCGGCTCCGGCGGGCCTCAAGCGTCGGCGCCACGGCGCGGAAAACCACCGCACGGAGGCTATCCCGTCGGAGTTAAGGCCCTCACCGGGACGGAGGAGACGTCGACTCGTCCCCCTTGGATTGAGACTCTGGACATTGGCCTCCGCGCCCTTAAATGGCCAAGAAAAACAGCCGCGTGGGAGGTCTCCAAGCCGTCGCGTTCTCCCAAGCTTCGTCCCGCGCGTCGCCAGGGCCTCGTTAGCGTGTCTATCGCGCTCTATAAAGCTGGAATCAGCGGACGCGTCCCGTCATTCGCGATGTCAAACACGATATTTACGCTATCGTCAAGGTAGCGCGGCGCGGTATTAACGTTTAATAAGCTTTGCCAATTTACGCGCGTAAGCCTTCTTTAGCTCAATCATGGACGAAAATAGTTGGAGCGTCGCCAACGCGTTTTCAGACGGTCTCATCTAAAGCGCGAGAGCGCCGATGGTTGAGCGTTCCGTATCGTCGGTTTCTTGTCGACCGCCGCTCAAGGCTTGGTGGGATCACGTTTGGGCGAAGGGCCGTCTTTTTCCACTCTTCGACGCGTCGAAATGACGAAAAAGTATCCTATCGCGCGGGAAAATCGCGTCAAAAAGCGCAAAATATGGGTATGAAAATTTAATAAAATACAATATTTGAACTTTTATTCCCTTGGGAGGATTTAGGCTTGGCGGCGGTCATCTTCAAGAGGGATTAGCGTCGGAATTAGTCCTCCTTAAAATTTCCATGAGCGGGATTTTTACGGGCCAACGCTCGACTCTCGTTTGGGAGCGCGAGTTTTTTAACTATTTTTATAATTACAAGTTTTATGATAAAAGCGCGAAATAAGGCGCTGAGCGCTCTCAGGGCGCTCGCGAGGCCAAAGGCGCGCCTCCAAGAAAAAGAGGAGCGCCAGGGGCCGCGCGCGCCAGTCAATTCCCCTCGCGTGGGAAGAGGCGCCGAATAAAAGCGCCCGAACGCCGCGACCGTCGCCCGCCGCGGCGGCGCGGAAAGGGAGGGTTTAAGGGCGAGGGGGCGTGGGCGGCGCGGCTCGCGAGCGCCCTCGCGCTTTGGGGACTGAATATTGGCGGGGCGCGCGGCCATCGTCTTGTAAAAGAGGCTCCATAAGGGTAAAAGCGCGAAAAGGAAGGCGCTTTGGCGCGATTGGGCCCGCGAAAGGCCGTTCGCGCGTCAAAGCGAGCGTATTATTGAGATTCAATCTTAATAATCTTAAAAACAAGCCCAATTTTCCGCGCCGCGCCTTTCGCTCTCCCTTTGAAAAGGAGCCATCTTTCTTGACGGGACTTTTCGCGCTTCCGTCATCCTTAAACGCCGTTTATTTTAAGCGAAGGCCCTTTTAGTATTTTTTATTTTTTATTCGCTTTTTGGTATTTTTAGGCGTAAAATACCATGGTTCGCGGTCGCGCGCGCGCGGCCCGTTGATGTCCTCTCCCTCAGGGGCCCGGCTTCCTCCTTTTCGCGAAGAGGCCCCGCGCCTCAAGGTGCCCAGAAGATGGCCTTCCGAGACATACAGAAACTGTTGCGCCAAAAAGCCTCCATGGCGGAACCCTATTACGTGAAGCTGTGGGAACTCTTCAGTCGGAAAGAGAGCCTTGAGCCCCTTTCCGGCGCCGATTTGGCCCGTCAGATCGCGCTTGAGGCGGATGAGGGCGACGCCGACGCGCTGATTATTCAATCCGTCTTCCGCCGCAAAGGCTTAGCCTTCCGCCGCGACGCCCAAAAATCCCTGGCTCTGTTACTCGAGGCCTACCAGCGCGGCGACATGAACGCGGCGCTTTTTCTGGGGACCCAAGCCCTGGAGGGCGTGGGCGGCCCCCGCGACTCCGCGCGGGCCCTCGCCTATTTTGAGGAAGCGCGGGAAGCGGGCGTTTCCCACGCCGATCTTTTTTTGGCCGACTATTACGGCGACGGACGGGAAACTGAGCACGACGCCGCCAAGGCCTTCCTTTACCTGAGCCACAGCCCCTTCCGGGACGATCCGGCCTACCTTTATTACGTCTTTAAGGTTTTCGATTGCGGAGGGAGATCCGTTATAGACCAATCCGAGGCGATTCGCTGCCTGAGGAGGGCGGCGGCCGGGGGCTGCGCCGGCGCGGCGGTCGCTTTGGGCGATCTTTACTTTTTCGGGGAATATGTCCCGCGGGACCGTTGGAAGGCGCTGGAAATCTACAAGCGCTGCCTGCGCCTCGGCGTCAAGTCGGGTGAGCTCCTGACGAATATATCCTATATCTATAGCGACGGAATCGGGGTTCCAGCGGATCTGGACTTAGCCGTCAGCGTCGCCAAGCGGGCGGCCGACCGCGGGCACGGCAGCGCGATTCGTCTCTACGCCCGCTACCTGCGCGACGGAACCGGGGTCGAGCGGGACATTGACGACGCCATTTTTATCCTCCGGCAGGCCGCGCTGAAAGGGGACTTGGAAGCGCGGACGGAACTGGGGAAACTGTACATAACGGACAAGGAAGCCCGCGATTGCCGAGCCGGCGTGAAACTCTTAACCGAGGCCGCCTCCCAAAACTGCGCCTCGGCCTATTTCGCCCTGGGCACCGTTTACGACTACGGTTACGGAGGGCGCCGAGATCCGGAAGCCGCGCTGCGCCTCATTATTATCGCGGCCAAGATGGGCTGCGTGGAAGCCCAGTTGGAACTGTGCGACAAATTGGTGGGCGGGCAGGGCACTCCGGAGGAACAGCGGAGCGCGGTGGAAATGTACTCCAAAGAGGCCGCGAAAGGCTACGCTCCCAGCCAACTGTGCCTGGCCCGCCTCATTGAAAGGGGAGTGGGCGGGCTGCCGGACGACATGGACAAGGCCTTGCGCTTGGCGCGCCAAGCGGCGCGGGCGCGCTTTCCGGAGGCTTTCGGGCACTTGGGGCTCATGACGCTGTCGAGCGGGGCCGAAGATAGCGTGGCCCGCGCCCGTGACTTATTCCGGCAGGGCGTGGAATTAGGCGACAGCGCCTCTTTCTTCGGCGAAGGGTATATGCGCTATCTCGGCATGGCGTCGCCCCAAGACGTCAAGGAGGGGCTCGCGCGCATGCGCGAGGGAGTGCGGGAAGGCTTCTATTTCGGCGCTCTCTATCTCGCCAAGGAATATCTCTTCGGCCAACTGGCGCCCTATAGTCGTCGCAAGGCCCGTTATCTTCTGGATTCGTACGGCGGCTATTTTATTCCCGAATCGAAAGAACTCTACGAGTATTTGCGGGCTCTTTAAGAAAATTGTCCCGGGGCGCGCGCCCCGGAGATCCCCCCAAGGAGATTTATATGGCTGGCGCGGGGCGAGAACCGCTCATTTTGTCGCAAAAAGAAAAAAACGCTCTGCTCAACTGGGTGGAAGAAGCCAGCCAGGATCCGAAGCTCGCGAAACTCGCGAACCGCGCGCGCGTGATTTTACTGCGCGCCGAGGGCCATTCCAACGCCGAGATCGGTCGGAGCTTGGGCCTGAATCCCGTGACCGTCGCGAAATGGCGTGAGCGCTACCGCGAGGGAGGGATAGAGTCGCTTCACGACTTTGCCCCCTATATCTGGGCCCCAAGCCCGCGCGAGATGGCGCGTCGCGTCGCCGAATACGTTTGGGGCGACAAAGGCCCGCCGCCTCCCGCCCTACCGAGCGCGCCCGCGAAGACCCGCTCTCCCGGACGCGCCAAGCCCTATAAGGGGGAGACGCCCGTTTTATCCGACGAGGATCGGGAAACCTTGCGCGAGTGGACCTCTCCCCGCGAGATGGGGTCGCGGATCGCGAAGCGCGCGAGCGTGGCGCTTTTGTGCGCCGAGGGCCTTTCCGACGCCGAGATCGCCCGGCGGCTCGCCATCTCCAACGCCACCGCCGCGAAATGGCGCGCGCGTTTCCTGAAAGGCGGGATCGAGGAATTGCTCGACTCCCCGCCCCCCGCCCCCGCCGCGCCGCGGCGAGCCCCCGTTCTGGAGGACGAGGAGCCCGACTTGCCCCAGCTTATTTTCGCGGGGCTTTTCCTGGACGACTTCCAAAAGGCCATCGTCTTCGCGGTGGACAGCCGCCCCGACCAGGAAACGCGCGGTCCCGTCCCGGCCCACGTCTTAACCGGCTCCCCCGAATTCGCGCGGGACCTCGCGCGCTACCGGGACAAATCCGGGAAAGTGAGCTTGCTCGACTCCTTAACGGCGGCGACGGCCGCTAAAATCCGCCCCGTGGCAGAGGAAGGGCCGCGCGCGAGCCTTTTCTTTTTCCTGGAACGCCTGGGCGCGCGGTGGCCGCGCGACGCGGCCTTCCACGTCATCTTGGACCGGGAGCCTCCCGACGGGTCCTTGGACGGGTGGCTCGACATCCACGATAACTGCCTCTTTCACATCGTCGAAACGCCCACGCGGTGGCGGTCGCGGACGCGCTATTTCCTCCGGGCCTTCATGGAGGAGCCCCGGCGCGGCGCGCGCGCCAAAATCGTGAGCCTCTTGGACGCCATTAAAAAATTTGAAAAAGCCCCCGGGGAGGCGCGGGAGCCTTTTATCTGGTTGCGCGGCGCCGCCTCCGATGGCTAAAAGGCGCGGGCCGAAGCGCCTTCCCGCCTTTTCCGCGAACGCCGCGCGCGTCGCGCCTCGCCCAGGGGAGGCGCGCGAAAAACGCCGCGCGCGTCGCTTTTTTCCCGCGTGAGGCCAAGAAGGCGCGAGAGATCGCGATACTTTTCAATCTAAAATAACGCGGGCGGAGGATCTTTGCCGCGAGCGTCGTTATGGGGCGGTTTTTTTTGAGCCATGACGCGATAAGGCCATTGTCCGACGGTCGCGCGCGTCGCCTTTCCGAATCCAGCGTGGCGCCCTTTTTGAGGCCAAATACGCGCGAGAATATTAATTGACAAATTCGCCACGCGAGGAAGACCCAAAAAGGAGTTAATCATGGACAATAACCGCGAGACGCGCTCTCCATTCTTCAAAGCGAAAGTCGCCACTGAAGCTCTCAGTGGGGAATATACGCTCGCCCAAATTTCTTCCAGATACGGCGTTAGCCCTTCCGTCATATCCAGATGGAAAAAACGCGGGATGGAAGCCTTGCTTTCCTCTTTTTCCAAATTGGAAAGGGAAGGCGACAAGGGAGGCGATTCCGAGTTTACTCGGCTTTACCAAATCGCCGCGAAGCGGGAGGCGGAATTGAATTTTCTAAGAAGAGCGGTCGCGATTTTAGAGTCGACTCCCAAAAAGCCATGAACGACACGCGGAACCCCTCGCTTGCCGTTGGCGAGGGGGTTCTCTCTGGCGTCTAGGCGTCTTTTAGCGTTTTCTTTAACGCTCTATTTTATTACTCTATCGCTTTATTTTACTTTACTTTTTTACCTGGTTAGCGCGAGAAAGCCCCAGAAGCTTGCTTCGGGGATGAATCGCGCGATTCTTAACCGCGCGACCTAGTTCATGTTCATTAAGGAGCTTCCTTCGGTTCCGAATTACTTGACGGACAGCCTTAGAGCCGATAATCTTCATGACGCTACGCGAACTTTTGAATTTAAACTCTATAACTCCAAGCTGAACCGGCGCCTGGCGAAGGCGCCTGGGAATAGCCGGAAACGTCTGGAAGCGTCTTTGAGCTTTACATAGGCGTTATCACGGTTTTTTTAAAAGGCGTCCAGACGTTTGCCATATCCAAAAACATATAACTAAACTTAAACAAATAAAGCTTCTGGAATCAGTTCGGTTCCCAGGCGACACGGGATATCGCCGAGAGGATCGACAGGGCGTATAAGCTGTTCTTCGGAAACCGCGAACGCGGCGTCAAGACCGCGCCGCCCAGGTTCCGGAAGGCAAGGAAGCGCGGATCGTTCACGCCGCGACAGGCCGGACGCGAGCCGCGCGGCGACAACCGCGTTGTCGTCATGGGAAGGAGGCGCGGCTATCGCGAGTCCCGCGAGATAGAGGGCAAGGTCAAGACGGTCACGGCGAAGCGGGATTCAGGCGGTGATTTCTGGCCGCGCTTCGCGACGGATTGGGAATTCAAGCCGGTCGGGGCCAGATCGGGCGACAGCGTCGGCCTCGACTTCGGACCGCGGGATTTCCTTTCGCGGTCGGACGGGAGCGGGATCGAGTCGCCGCCGTTCTTCAGGCGGGCCGCGAGCGAGATACGGACGAAGGGCGGGAAGCTTTCCTCGAAAATGAAAGGGAGCCGCGACCGCGAGAAGGCCAGGCTGGATCTTGCCAGGACACGCGGGAAGGT
>JAISCZ010000057.1 GCA_031265205.1 Deltaproteobacteria bacterium | reverse complement strand
CGCGACGGATTGGGAATTCAAGCCGGTCGGGGCCAGAGCGGGCGACAGCGTCGGCCTCGACTTCGGACCGCGGGATTTCCTTTCGCGGTCGGACGGGAGCGGGATCGAGTCGCCGCCATTCTTCAGGCGGGCCGCGAGCGAGATACGGACGAAGGGCGGGAAGCTTTTCTCGCGAAGTAAAGGGAGCCGCGACCGTGAGAAGGCCAGGCTGGACCTTGCCAGGACACGCGGGAAGGTCGGGTGGCGGAGGAAGGATTTCCACTTCAAGACCGCCCTCGGGCTGGCCCGCGACTTCGCGGAGATCCGCGTCGAGGACCCGCGCCTGAAAGGCGCGCGGCGTCTCTGGGGAAGAAAGGTATCCGACCTGGGTTTCGCGTCGTTCGCGTCGATCCTTCGGCTGGGAACGCCTGAAAAACGGGGCCGGGCTCGTCAAGATCCCCCTCTCTTCCTCAGTTCCAAGACCCGCTCCGCCCGTGGGAATGTCCTTGACGAGCTTGATCCGAAGACCAGGCGATGGACTTGGATCAAGCGCGGCGTCAATCATGATCGTGACGCGCGCGCCGCCAGGAATATCCAACGAGTCGGGGCGTCGGCTCGCGGGGGAGAAAGGGTAAGACCGGTCTCGACCGGCGTCCTTCGCTAATCCCGGAATCCCCAGGAACTCGCTCCGGGGAGTATGTCAATTTATTCTCCTCTCCACGCCGTTATTAACGTAAAGTATTGTCCCCACAAAGACGGGTATTTTTTTCTGGAACTTGACTGAAGCTTGTCTATCTTATTAATCGGCGCGTTTTTTTTGCGCGGTTTTAAAAATTGCCTTTGATTCCATAATTCAGTTTCTTTTTTTTCTTAATTCGCTTCCGTCAAATCAACGTTATCCAAATAATTCGCGGGGCGTTATTCGCGCGCGCCAATTCTCCTTCTTGTCGCTCTCCGCGCTCTCGGCTCTTCCCCCTCGCGAGGCGTAATGGAGGTCTCGCGCAAAAAACAAGAGCGCTAGCGCGTATCACGGAGCGAGGCGGCGCCCGCGGCGTTTGCTTTTTTCCGGGGAAAAGGCTATATTTTTCTCGCGCGTCTCGCCTCCCCTTTGGCGGAGGCGGGGACGCGCCTCCCCGCGCGGGCCGTTACGAAAACGGCCCCGGGGCGACACAATTTACGTTTTCGCTTTTTTTGCAGCGAGGCCACGAAGGCCGCTTTCCCGCGCGCGGGGAGGCGGTTTTTTTTGTGTCCGCGCCTTTTGGAGGCGCTCATGGTTTGGGATTTGAGGAAGAGTGGGGGGATGGGGAGAACGGGGTCGCTCGCGCGAGCCGCCCTCGCGTTCGCCGTTTGGCTCGCGCTGGGCGCCGCGCCCACGGCCCGCGCCCACGGCGTGGATTGGGTCCAGGTCCCCGGCGGCGAGACCGTCGCCTTTTCCTTTTTTTATTCCGACGGGACTCCCATGGCCTACGCCGCGGTTTCCGTCATTGGCCCGGAGAGCGCGAATATTCCTTTTCAGAAGGGTCGGACGGACAAGCTGGGCTATTTCGCGTTCCGTCCCAACGTTTCCGGCCAGTGGCGCTTTGAGGTCTCTGACGGCCAGGGCCATTTCGTCTCCGGGGAAACTTATGTTTCGCCTCAGGCCGCGCCCGGCGCGACTTTAGGGGAGGCGGGCGCGGCTTCCGGGGAAGGGGACCAGGCCCCCCTGGCGAGGCGCGGCGGCGCCCGCCCGGGCGCCATGGAGGCGCTTTTAGGCCTAAGCCTCATCCTGAACGTCTTTTTCGTCGCGGCGCGCGTCCGCCGGCGCGCCCGGCCTCCCGCGCGCGCCTAACCTAAGGCCCCAGCGGCTTTTAAAGGGCCGCGCTCCCCCTCGCGGAAGGCCCGCGGGGGGACGGCCCAGGGCGGGAAAGGCGCGAGGGCGCCTTTCCAAGTTTCCGCCTCTTTTCATTCCCTCGTTTAAGGAGACATTATGCGAGCCATAACGTTTTTTGGAGCCCTTCTGTCTTTAATCGGGGTAGCGGGCCTCGCCCGCGCCCATGACCTTTGGACTTCCGCCGACAGCCCCGCGGCGGGGGAACCATTTAAACTTATCGTGGGTTACGGCCACCATTTCCCGGCTTGGGAACCCATTCCCGCCGAGGAATATCCCTTCTTTAAAGTTAAGCTCGTGGGCCCGAGCGGCGAGATTCCCTTGCTCCCCGCGGAGCCCAATTACGCTTGGGTCACGGAGAGCGCCGTCCCGGCCGGAACTTATCTCGCGGTGGCTGACGTGGAACCGATTTTCTGGACCTCAACCCCGGACGGCTGGTCCATGAAGCCCCTCAACGAGACCCCCGGCGGCGTTTCCTGCGGCCTTTACGTGGAGAGCGCCAAGGGCGTCGCGAACGTGGGCGCGCTCGCGGACCCCGCGGCGGTTAGCGTCCCCGTGGGCTTGCCCTTGGAAATAATCCCCCTGGCCAATCCCGCGACCGTCAAGCCCGGCGGCCCGCTCCCCTTAAAACTCCTCTGGCGCGGCGAGCCTTTGGCCGGCGCCCCGGTTTACGCCCGCTACGCCGGTTTGGAGGAAATCGCCGGGTCCCCGGAAGCGCGCGCCTTTTACGGGCTGACGGACCGCGACGGCCTGGTGACCGTGGTTCCGACCGTGGATGGCGAGTGGATCGTGACGGCGCGGGCCGAAAAACCCTTTGACGACCCGTCGCGCTGCGCGAAAGAGGACTATGGAACTTCCCTGCATTTCCAGATCCTGCCTTAACGCCTGGCTTCCGCGCGCGCCCCCGCCTCCCCATTTTGAGGGGAGGCGGGGGCGCGCGGGGGCCGGGGAAGCCCCCCGCCAAGCGCGCGGAGGGGAAAGGGCGGCCGACTTTAAATTTTGCTAAAATGTGACGCCGCGCGGCGGCGCCGGGGCGCCGTCAGGCCTCGCTTTGGGGAAAATTTCCCCCGAAGGGGCTTTTCCCCCGCGAAAGGCCTATTTCCATGGCCGGTTTCACATTGCTGACTCTCTTGGACGACGTCGCCGGGGTCCTGGACGACGTGGCCCTCCTGACCAAGACCGCCGCCTCGCGCGGCTTGGGGGTGGTGGGCGACGATCTGGCCCTCGCCGCCGAGCGGCTGGAGGGGCTTAAGGCCGCGAGGGAAATACCCGTGGTCCTGGCCGTCGCCAAGGGCTCCCTCGTCAACAAGGTCATTTTAATCCCCCTGGCCCTGGCCTTAAGCGCCTTCGCCCCTTTCGCCCTGCTTCCCCTCCTGATGATCGGGGGCTCCTATCTCTGCCTGGAGGGCGCGGAAAAGATCCACCTGTCGCTTCTCTCTTTGAGAAAAAAAAAGGCGCCCGCCGCGCCCGCCGCGCCGGAAGAGGGCGCGAGCGCGCCGGAGCTTTCTCCCGCGGAGAGAGAACTGGTGGAAAAAGGGAAAATCCGCGGGGCCATTCGGACGGATTTCGTCCTGAGCGCCGAGATTGTCGTCATCGCCCTTTCCACCATTCCGAAGGGGGCCACGCTGGCGGCTCGGGCCGGGACGCTCTGTCTCGTCGGCCTTTTGATGACTGTCGTTGTCTACGGTTTCGTGGCCGGGGTGGTCAAGCTGGACGACTGCGGCTTTTGGCTCCTCCGCCGCGAGGCTTCCGGCGCGGCGCGAAAGCGCTTGGGTCGGATCCTGGTGGGGGCGGCGCCTCCCTTGCTGCGCGCGTTGGGAGTCGCCGGAACCGCGGCCATGTTTCTCGTGGGGGGCGGGATTGTCGTCCATGGCGCTTGGCCGGTCGGGTCCGCTCCTTTCCACGACGGCTGGGGGAGCTATCCCTTTAACGTCGGCTTCGGGCTGGCCTGGGGTTACGCGCTCGTCGCCGCGCGCGCCGGGGCGCTCCGGCTGTGGGCCGCCCGCGCGGGGGACAAAGCCCCATAAGCAAGGGCTCGCGCGCTCAAAAAGACGAAAAGGCGAGCCGCCACGGCTGGGGAAAGAACGTGCTAAAATGGCCCCCCGAAAAGCGAGCGCGCTTTTTTTAAATTTCCCCAAACCCTTCGCGGGTTTTTATGGTGGCCCATGCCCGCTTCTTCCCAGAAGGGCGCCGCGCCCGCGCGGCCCGACGCCCCCGCGGCCCGGCGCTTGAACCCCTGGCTGCTGGCCGCGCTTTTCGTACTCGCCACGACCGGCCTTTTTTTCTTCTCCCTTTCCAGTGGCTTTCTTGACCTCGGCGCGAAAAAGATCCTCGATATCCTCATTTTTAAGATCTGGGGCGGGGTGGCGAGCTTTCCCGAGTCCCAGGCCATGATCATCTGGGACGTGCGCCTTCCCCGGCTTTTAACCTCCCTGGCCTCCGGGGCGGCTTTAGGGCTCTCCGGGGCTATTTTCCAGGGCATACTTCTCAATCCCCTGGCCGACCCCTACACGCTGGGGGTGAGTTCGGGCGCCGCCTTCGGGGCCTCCCTGGCGCTGGTGGGGCAAATATTATTCCCGTCCGTCGCCTTTTTGGCCTTCCCCCTAACCCCCGCCCTGGGGGCCTTCGTCGCGTCGGGCCTGACCCTCTTATTGGTGACGCTTTTGGCCTCGGACCGGGAAGGGCGGCTTCCGCCCCCCAATCTGATCCTGGCGGGGGTCATCATGTCCGCGATTCTCTCCGCGGCCATTTCCTTTATCAAGTACCTGGCGGGCGAGCAGGTGAGCTCCATTATCTTTTGGCTCTTGGGGAGCTTTCAGGCGCGGACCTGGACCGAGGCCTGGATCGTCATCGTTTTCTTTCTCCCGGCCCTCATTATCGCCATCCCCGCGGCCATGGACTTGAATATTATGACTTTGGGCCTGCGTTCCGCCGAAACTTTGGGGGTCAACACGGCCAGGGTCCGCCTGCGGCTCCTCGTCGCCGCCTCCCTCGCCGCCTCGGCCTCGGTGGCCGTGGCGGGCATAATCGGCTTCGTGGGGCTGATCGTCCCGCACCTGGCGCGGCTCCTCACGGGCCCGGACCACCGCTCCCTTTTGCCCCTCTCGGCCTTGGGCGGGGCCTTTCTCCTCGCGGCCGCCGACACCGTGACCCGGGTCTGGCTCCCCGGGGAGATCCCCGTGGGGGTTTTAACCGCCCTCTTGGCCGGCCCCGCTTTTTTGGTTATTTTCCGGCGGAAGATGAAGGACGTTTTCCATGTCTGAAGGCCCTGGCCCCCGCGCGCCCTTAAATCCCGCGAGCCTTTCGCGCGGGGAGGGAAACGGCCCTCTCCTAACGGTGGACAATCTCGCCTTCAGCCACGGCGAGACGCCGATTTTAGAGGGCTTGAGCCTGCGTTTTTACCCGGGGAAACACTATGTCTTGGCTGGCCCCAACGGGGCCGGCAAGAGCACGGCCTTAGATCTCCTCGCGCGCCTCAAAACCCCCCGGGAGGGCGAGATTAAGGTTATGGGGAAAGATTCCGCGAGCTATACCCCACTGGAGTATTCAAGGCTCGTCTCTCTGGCGCCCCAAAATTTTCAGTTCAATTTCGCCTTCACGGTGCGGGAGATCGTGAGCCTGGGGAGGCGCCCCTATCTGGGGCGCTGGGGCAAGCTCTCGCCCGCCGACGAGGAGGCGGTGAGCCACGCCATTGATTTTCTGAACCTGGGGCCCCTCTCCGCGAAGCTCGTCACCGCCCTTTCGGGTGGCGAGGCCCAACGCGCGGTTTTGGCGCGAACCCTCGCCCAGAGCGCGCCCATCGTCCTTTTAGACGAGCCCACGGCGAGCCTGGACGTGGCGCAGGCCCTGGATTTGATGGCCAGGGTGAAGGCCCTCGCCGCGATGGGGACCCTCATTGTCACGGTGACCCACGATCTCCATTTGGCGGCGGTGTTCGCCGACGAGCTCGTCTTTCTTAAAAAAGGGCGGTTAATCGCCGCGGGCCCCCGCGACGAGACTTTAACCCCGCCCCTTTTGCGGGAAGTCTTTGAGGCCGAGGCCCAGGTTAGCCCCGACGAGTTTACCGGGGGCTTGAAACTGTCCTTCAGGTAAGCGCCACGGGAGTTCCCTGAAGTATCGGAAAGATCCTTGTGGCGCGATGGATTCATGGATTCCGCGCGACTTGACAATTGGCCCCGGATTTTTTAGGATCTGTTCTCGCAATTGCGGTTCAAATTTTGTTTAGCCTTTTTTTTCGGACGGCGCCCCGCCTCTAGGGGCTTAATAGGGAAGACAGTCCAAGCTGTCACGGTTCCGCCGCTGTAACCGGGGAATTGGGTCTTCAAGGCCGTTGGCCAGTCACTGCCCCTCGCGCTTTCACGCGTCGGGGGAGGGAAGGCGAAGACCCCGTCAGGATCCGGAAGTCAGAAGACCTGCCTCCGTCAATCGCTTTTTTTCTCGCCCTACTAATGAAGGCGCGCGCCAGCGGGTGATTTTTCAATCCGCCGCCCCAAAACGCGCCCGCTTTCGGGAAAAGTTGGGCTTGGAAAAAATAGAAATAGCGGCTTTGGCCCTTTTTAATTTTCAGGGAAGGCCAAAGCTTTTGAGCCACGTAAAAACGGATCGCGGTTCCGCCCCTCGCAAAGGGCCGGAACCGTTTTTTTTTGCGGGGATCCTTTTGTCTGGCGAGTTATTTCTCGTCTTTTGAGGTAATCCATGAGGTATTTGCAAATGAAGAATTGGCTGAGTAGGAGAGACTTAAGCATGATTCTCGCGTTTCTATCCCTGGGATGCTTTTTGGCGGCGTCCGTGGCGCTCCAGCTTGGGACGGCTGGAACGGCGGCGGCCTTTGAGCGCAAATCCCTGAAACCGGCTATTGTTTTAGCCGCGTTCGGCACCACGGAGGTGGAGGCCCTCAAGTCCATCTTGAATATCAAATCGCGCGTGGCCGCGGCTTTCCCCGACTACGACGTTCATTTGGCCTTCACTTCCAATATCATTCGCGACATTTGGCGCGGAAGGGCGGCCGACCCGCAATTCCGCAAGGCCAATCCCACCATTCCAGCGGAGATTTACGACATTAAAAACGCCATGACCGTTCTCGCCAATATCCAGGAGGACGGCGCGCGCCTGCTCCTGGTCCAGTCCCTGCACGTGACGGACGGCGAGGAGTACGGCGATCTGGCGGGCCTCGTCAAAGCCCTGGACTCCTACGACACCATGAAACCGGTCCTCAAGCCCTTCCCCTGGATCGGCGTGGGCGCCCCCGCCTTGGGGACCGGCGACGGCGAGGCTAAGTACCTCGACCGCGCGGTGACGGCCCTGGCGCCCTTGGCGCGGGCGGCCCAGGACGCCAACGCTTCCTTGGTACTCATGGGTCACGGCAACGAGCACCTAACCCAGAAGGCTTATTCTCGTCTGCAGGCGGCCCTGCGCAAGGCCTATGGCCCTAACGTTTACATCGGGACCGTCGAGGCCCCGCCCCACGCCCCGGAAATTGTCGCGGCCATTCAGAAGGTCGCGGACGCCCCCACGAACGTTTATATGGCGCCCCTCATGGTGGTGGCTGGCGATCACGCCCGCAATGACATGGCCGGCGACGAGGAAGACAGCTGGGCCTCCATTTTCAAAGCGGCCGGCTTTAACGTGACCTGCCATTTGGAGGGCTTGGGGTCCAACGACAGCTGGGCCGATATCTACGTGGAGCACTTAAAGCTCATTGAGCCCGTGGTCCAGGCCAAAAAAGCCAAAGACGACGTCGAATAGCGTCTTTTAGCCCCTAAGCCCCTCGCGCGCCCGTGGGGGGGCTCATGGGTTTTTCCTTTTCGCCGCCGTCGCCCCCTCCAAGGGGCGGCGGCCCGCGAAAAGGGGATTATTGGGGGCGCGGGGCCGCGCCCATTAAAGCCCGCCGCGGAGGAAAGGCGCCCGTGGAAACAATATTGCCCGGATGGGGAAAAGGCTTCCCTTCTTTTTTCCCGAAAAAAAACGGAGCGAGCGCGCGCTGGCGGGTCGTGGCGGCGCTGTGCGCCCTGGCCTTTATTGGGGCCGCGGTCGGGGCCCGCGCCCAAGAGAGCGCGAACGGGGCGAAAAGCCTCCGGATAATAAGCCTGTACGCGGCCCACACGGAACTCGTGATCCGCCTGGGCGGACGCGATAGCCTGGTGGGGGTTTCCCAGCAGGAAACCTACGCCGGCCCGGAGACGGTAGGCTGGGAGTGGCCTCCGGCCTTCTCCATCAACGACGACGTGGAAAAATTTCTGCTCGCCGCCCCCGATCTGATTTTAGTCAGGCCTCAGCACGTCAATTCGGCGTCCAATCTATTTGACACCTTAAGGCAGGCGGGCGTCAGAGTCTGGGTCAGGCAGGTCACGAACGCCGACGACATTTACGCCTACTGGCGGGAGCTGGGGGACTTCTGCGGGAAACCCATGGAAGCGCGCCAAATGGTCGCGGATTTTCAGATAGCCTTAGAGCCTTATCAGGCCAATCTGGCCCGCGCGGATAAACCGGGGGTCTTCATTGAGTCCATCCACCGGGAAATCAAGACTTTTACCCCGGACTCCATTCCCATTTGGCTTTTGGAGCTCGCCGGGGGCTATAACGTGGCCCAAGACGCCGAGCCGGTCCGGGACGGGCTGATGGTGGCCAACTACGGGCCCGAAAGGCTTTTGGCCAAGGCTGAGTTAATCGACGCGTTTATCGCCCAAGACGGCCAAATGAACCGCGTTCCCCTGGAGACTATCCTCGCCAGGGACCTTTACCGCGTCTTGCCGGCTTTTAAGAACGGTCGGGTTTACAAGATACCCGAGGATTTGATTTCGCGGCCGACTCCCAGCCTCCTCGAGGGGCTCCGGCTGATGCGGGGGATGGTCTATCCCGGCGCGCCGGACAACGGTTGAGGCGAAATTTTTCCCGCTCTCGGCCAAGCGGCGCCTGGCCCGCTCCCGGCGCGAATTGGCGACGCTTAAGCCCCTCGCGAAAACCCCTTGTCCTTTTTTTGGGGGCGCGGAACGCGGAAAAACCGCGAGAGATCCCTTTTGATAGCGCCCCGTGAAGGAGCGGAGACGTGGCCCTTCGCGCGCGAATCGGATTCGCGCCCTCCCTACGCCATCTCCCAGTCGTTCCCGAAAATGTCGCCACGCTCTTAAGAGATTGGGCGTGACGCGCGCGCCGGATGGGTTCCTTCCCCCCGTCGCGAGCGCCGAGGCGAGCGTTCCACCAAAGCTCCAGCGGGATCTTGGCCGTGGAGGCCGCGGAAAAAGCGAGTCCTCGCCGGCGCGCGCGTCCCTCGACTATTGAGGCCCCAGCATTGACGCCCACGGGCTAGGCGAGAGAGAGGGAGCCCTTTTGGGGGTAAAGCTTCGCGGCGAACGATAGCGCCCGTTCGCGGAAACCGCCTCCGCCGGAGTCGCGCCACCCCAAAGAATTAGGACGGTCGCCGTTCGGGTTTTGTCGCGCCGACCGCTTGACCGCGGATTTACCGACGCGATTAAGGGAGGAAGAGAGCGGCCTCGCGGCGGCGCGGGGCAAGCGAACCCTTGGCGTTCGCGATTTGGGCCTCCCCTTAGTTTCCCGCGCTCCGCGCGGGCGACCAGGCGCGCGCCAGCGCTGGGAGGGGATTAGCGATTCCTCGCCAATAGTTTTAGAGCCCAATTTCGCGCGCGAGCGTTTAATCCAGCGGATCTTTTCGAGGGTTACATATCGCGACATTTAAACGCCGCGCGGGATAAAGACGGCGTAATTTTCGCTTTAAATATCAAAAATAAGTCAAAAAAGGCGTCGCCTTCTTATTTGAGAAGGGCGGCGCGGCGGCGCCAAACAAAGGCGTAGCCTTGAGGTAACGGTTCGCCATCGCGCTACAAACGGCGAAGCTTCCGGTTAATGGTTTCAATATCAAAGGCTTCGGGAGCGAGCGGTTCTTCCAGCCATTCCAGCCTATCCTCATATTCTGGGTGGTTCGGATCCGCGAGGATATCCAAAAGATACATGTATCCGTAAGGGCCTCCGCAGTCTTCCGGAGGGCAAGCTCTCGCGCCAGCGATGCAGCCCCGTTTCAGCCCGGGCGTCTGGGGAACGTAGTTAGTGTCAAGCGTTTTGAGGGCGTGGACCCAGCAGTCTCCCAAGTCGTAGATATACTCGATGTTATACCCCTTGCGGAGGCCAAACGCGCTCAACTTGGTTTGCGAGGGCTCGACGTAAAACTGGTCGTCGGAAAGTCGGAAATGATCGTATTTGTGCATATACAAGTATTTCTCGCCACGAATGGCGAAGGAATAAACATGCTCGTCCGACCACCCCATTACTTTCTGTATGACGGCGTGAAAACGAGTCAAGGGTATGTTGGATGGAACGAAAAAATGGCGCCAAATCTTCGGAAATACATTTTTAAGCTCTATGCTGAAAGAATAGAGCGGAACCTGTTTGGCTGGCTTTTTTTCGGTTTTGTCTTGCGTTTTCACGCCGCTTCCCCCGCGAGTTTCGTGATCCCGGACGCGAGCGCCGTAACGGGGCGCGAACGCGGACGGGCGTGGATGGCCGTGGGGAACGCGTTCCCCCAAAATAACGCCGCGAAATTTAATAGGAAAGTTCAGGCTTTCGCGCGCCCCTTGGCCGTCGGCGTTAACGGATGGAAACGCCGCGAGAAGGGTAGGGGACGCGCGACCGTGAAGCGCCGGAAGGCGAAGCCTCTTGGGACGGCTTTCGTTGGCGCCGCCCCCTGGGCGCGCCTAACAACGTTTAATAGCGCGCTAAATAACGCCGCTAACAACGGAATTGTATTTTATTAATATAGGCTTGGGGAGTTTTTGTCAAGCCCTCCAACGCCCGATCGCCCGCCATTGAGCGGCGCTCGAGGCGATTGGAAGGTCTCGGCTAACAGCCAAGCTCGCGGTCTTTGTCGCGCCACGCTCCAGGGACGCTCCCTCTCTTTTTCCGGCGCGGGGCTCAAGGGAGGGATCCTCCATAATTTTTTGGACCCGCGAAGCGCCTCCCGTCGCCAGGAGAGCTTAGGAGGCGCGCGTAAGGCCACGCGCCTCTGCCGACCCCAAGGCTCGCCCCACGCTGAGTCGCCAATTGGGACGAGAGGGAAAATCCGTCCGCGGTCGCGCGAAATTAAAGCCTCGTTAAGCGCGGTCGCGTTTCAAGGTATGGGATTGTCTCTAAAATACGCGTCAAAAGAAAGAAAACGCGATATCTTTACAAAAAACATCGCTCCTGGCGCGAATCGGCGGCCTTTGACGTATTCGCGAAATTTTCGCTAATTTTCGGATCCGCCACTTAAAAAAGCGAAACGCGAGACTGACGATGACGCGCGGGGCGCGGTCAAGATCCGCTGGCGAGCGCGGAAAAACGGGATAATCAACCCCGCGACGCTCCCCCGCTCCTGGGATTATGAAAGATTTCGCGCCGAGCGCCGCAAGACTGGATGTCGAGGAATTTTGGCGAAACGAGGACGGGGGGACCGAAACCTTAGCGCGCTCGCCAAGTCGCCGAACTCAAGATGGCGCTTACTCCGGGTATGGAATATGGCGCGAAAAGGGCGGCGCTTGTCACGGTGGCGAGAGACGCCACGGTGACTAAAATCTGAGTTCGTTAAGTCACTGGAAAGCGATAAAATCGTGGCGTCCGCCGAAGGGCGCGGAGACGGAGCGCGTCCCGCGAATGGCGACGGTCGTGGAGGCGTCCGCCGGAGATATCGGAATCATTTAAGCGCGTCCTAGCCCCTCCGTAAGGAATTAACGGCGAAAGCCCTCTCGAGGTGGCAAATCTCGCTTAGTGACGGCGAGAAAAGACGAGATTCAAGGCCGAGGGCCTAAGATATCGCGCGACGTTTGACGCCTGACAAGCGTGAGGCGTACGATATCTGACTATTTTTGAAAGGGAAGCGAATTATTCCATTTTTTTCATTGTTAACCTGAAAGTCTGATTATCCGCGCTCAAAACGATAAAGTCCTGGACAACGGTCTGTGAGATCTCAATTAATCGCCTATTTTCAATGAGTTAGGCATGACCTTGTGACAGAGCGCGTGCTCTGATGATATGTACTCTATTAGGAGACGACAGATTTGTCCGCAAAAGCGTATGGAGAGAGCAAAACCCGTATCGTCCACAACACCCTAAAGAACGGTGATGTCTATATTCTTGAGCGGAAGACCATGTATGACGTGGATAAGAAATGGAACAAGGCGTTGAGCGCCAAGCTTTTGTCCAAAATTCCAAAAGGCTCCAAAATTCCCGCGCGAACAAGATCCAAAAAGCCACATCTCGACAAAGAGGCGAAATTAACCAAAGAAATAACGGCGTCCCGTGACCATGTCGGCATGATGGAACTCATTGACCATCTCGGCTCCGCTTCTGGGATAGACGATGGGCTTTATTCCAACGCGGATCTTGGCGCCGCGCGGAAGATCATATCCATCGCCAGATATCCGCTCGCGCCCGAAGGGCAAAACCAGCCGGGTATTCTCACGTGGCGGTTCAACCATCCCCTCCCCTATGAGGATGGGATGACGGAGGATGTCTGTCGCGACCTATTTTCGCGAGTTGGGCGCGATGAATCGCCGCGACAGGGTTTTTTCGCGAATCGGCGCGCCAGCGTCAAGAACAGGGACGTTTTGGCGGCGGCGTTTCGCGCGGCTACTTCGCCTCCCTCTAGCGGCGCCTTTGGGGACCCTCGCTCGCTTTCGCTCGCGCGCCCAAGCGCGGCGGGCTCTTGGCGCGACTTCGTGGAAGCTTTAAAACCGAAATCGCGGCCCGACGCGGTTCTATTTCGCCGGGCTCCGCGACTTCCATGGAGGGTCGCCAAGAGCCGCTTTTGGCGAGCTGGGACGCCTCCACGCGACGCGACGAGCCTTTTAAAGGCTTCAAGCGGGAAGGCCCACCCAGGCTAGGAGGAAGCCACCCCGGAATGGGCGGGTTCCCCCATTTCCGCTTCGCGGAAACGGCTTACTAGTTTTTCCCCACGCTGTCGCCTCCCTCGGGGCCACGCCGCCTCGAGGCCTCGCGGCCTCGCGCCTCGCTCCTCGCCGCGGCTCTTTTGAGCTAAATATGCTAAAATCGGCAAATTTCCACGGCGGCTCTTTTTCTTCTCGCGAGCCCCGCCCCTCTTTTTTTTCTCAACCCAAAGGCGGCACGTCTTCCATGGACTATTTAAAAGAATCCCTTCGCGCGCATTATGAATGGAAAGGGAAATTTGACATTATCCCGAAAATGGCCGTCGCCGACAAAGAGAGTCTCTCTTTGGCCTATACCCCCGGAGTCGCGGCGGCGTGCCTAGCCATCCAGGACGATCCCTTAAAATCCTTCGCGCTGACCGGGCGGTGGAATTCCGTGGCCGTGATTACCGACGGCACGGCGGTCTTGGGCCTGGGGGATATCGGGCCTTTAGCCGGAATGCCGGTAATGGAGGGTAAATGCGTCCTTTTTAAAGCCTTTGGGGGGGTAAACGCCTATCCGCTCTGCCTTAAAACCACCGATCCGGACGCGATAGTCGAGACCGTGAGGCTAATCTCGGGAAATTTCGGGGGGATTAACCTGGAAGACGTCTCCGCCCCGCGCTGCTTTGAGATTGAGCGGCGCCTCAAGGAGGTCTTGGACATTCCGGTCTTCCACGACGACCAGCACGGGACCGCGGTGGTGGTCCTGGCCGCCCTCGCGAACGCCCTGAAAGTCGCGGGCAAAGAAATGGGCTCTCTCAAAGTCGCGATCTCGGGGGCGGGCGCGGCCGGGGTGGCCATCGTCAAACTCCTGGCGCGCGCGGGCCTCCAAAACGCGATCCTTTGCGACCGTCAGGGGGCCATTTACGAGGGGCGGGGCGGCTTAAACCCTTCCAAGGAAGAATTGGCCAAACTGACCAACCCTAACCGGAGCGAAGGCTCTTTAGCCGAGACGCTGCGCGGGGCCGACGTTTTTATCGGGGTCTCCGGGGCGAATATAGTGACTCCGGACATGGTCCGGACCATGGCCAAAGACGCCATTGTCCTCGCCATGGCCAATCCTATCCCCGAAATTGACCCAAAGCTCGCGCTTGAGGCCGGCGCCAAGGTCGTGGGGACGGGAAGATCGGATTTTCCTAACCAGATCAATAACGCGCTCGCTTTTCCAGGCATTTTTAGAGGAGCCCTGGACGCGCGGGCCTCCGATATCAACGACGAGATGCTCCTGGCGGCCTCCAGGGCCCTCGCCGGCCTAATGTCCCCGGAGGAACTGAGTCCCACCCACATTATTCCCTTGCCCTTTGACCCAAGGGTCAAAGACGCCGTGGCCGGCGCGGTCATCCAAGCGGCCCGGGAAACTGGGGTGGCGCGGCTCTGAGCGCCTTTGGAAAAAATTAGCGAAAAGCCCTTACGCGAGGCCGCTCGCGCGCGAGGCCGCCCTGGCTCGCGCGCGATTCGCGGGAAATACGGGGGCGCCGCGCGCGGGCGCGTTTTCTTTCTACCCTTTCAAGAAACTCAAGAAGCCCCCATAGCCCCCAGAAGAAGCTCAAGGCGGGAGCGCGGGACTGGCCGAAGGCGAGCGCGGGCGCGTCCGGCGGCGGCTCGCCTCCCTCCGTTCAAGGAAAGCCCCGTCAGCGCGACGGCCCATGGTTCCCTTCGCGTCAAGCGGCCCTCAGCTTTCTTTTCGCGTTTTTTGACAAAGAGCCATAAGAGACACGCTCACCAGCGCGCCGACGGCGACGGCCACGAGGCAAGCGAGCCCGTTTTTCGCCGCGGGAAAGAGCAAGATTCCGCCGTAAGGGGCGCTTAAGGCGCCGCCGCTAGCCATGGCGAGCGCGCCGGCCACCGCCGCTCCGCTCGCGAGAGAGGGCAGGACCCTTAAAGGAGCGGCCGCGGCGTAGGGGATGGCGCCCTCGGCGACGCCGAGGAGCCCGAGGAAATAGTTGGCGAAAGCGCCTTTACGCCCAGCGGAGACGAGTTTTTGGGGGAAAAAGGTCGCCATCGCCGCGATGGAAAGCGGCGGAGTCATGGCCCCGACCATGACCGCGGCCATCGCTTCGGAATTTCCGCCCGCGAGGGAAGCCAAGCCGAAGGCGTAGGCCGCTTTATTGACGGGGCCGCCCAGGTCGGCGGCGGTCATGCCGCCTAAAAGGGCTCCGAGGACAATCTTGGAAGTCCCTTCCATGGACCACGCAAGGAGGCGCGCGCTGGCGCTCGAGACGAGACCCACGAGGGGATTGAGGGCGAGCGCGAAAAGCCCCATCAAAAATAGGCCGACGAGCGAAAAAAAGAGAGAGCGGTTGAGTCCATGGAGGCTCAGGGGCAAAGCCCGCGCGAGCTTTCGCGAAAGACGCGTCAGGTATCCCGCCACGAACCCGGCTAAAAGGGCCGCGAGAAAGCCCCCGGAAAGCGCTCCCGCGCCGCCGGCGCCCACGCCGAAGTCGCCCCTCAGGGCCAGGGAACCTCCCACTAAACCCACCGCCAGGGCCGGCCAGCCGGCGACGCCGAAAGCGACTAAGGCCGCCAGCAGCGGAAGCGAGAAAGCTAAGGCGGCGCTCCCGAGCTGATGGAAAAAGGCCGCCAAAGGGGAGTCGCGCCCCAAGGTCCCGGGAGCGAGGGAGCGGTCGTCCAGCAAAAAGGAAAGGCCTATGAATATTCCGCCTCCCATGATCAGGGGGAGCGCGTGGTTGACCCCGAGCGCGAGGTTCCGGTGGATGGGGCCGCTCGGCCGCGATTTTCGGAAAGGCGCCGCCCGCGAGACGCGGAAAACCGGGATATCGCCCTCCAGGGCTTTGCGGACGAGCTCATGGGGTTTATGGATCCCGTCGGCGATAGGGGCGAAAATAACTTTTTTGCCGTCAAAGCGGGCCATTTCTATTTTTTGATCGGCGGTCACGATAATGGCGTCCGCCAACTTGATTTCCGCCGCCGTCAGATCGTCGCGGACGCCTCCGCTCCCGTGGGTCTCCACCCTCAAGGAAATCTCCATTTCCCGGCTGGCCTTCGTCATGGCTTGGGCGGCCAAGAAGGCGTGGGCGACGCCCATGGGCGAGGCCGCGACGGCGAGAAGCAAGGGCGTTCGCGGAGCGCGAGGCGCGGTCGGACCGACCGGGTCGGACGCGCGCGCCCGCGCGTCGCGAGGCGCGGCGCCCGTTTCTTCCGGCGCCTCCGCCGTCGCCTTTTGGGCCGCGCGGCGCGAGGCCCAAAGGCCGACGTCGCGGCAATGGAGCGGCTCCCCGCCGAAGAGGTAATTCTCCGCCCCATCGACGATTCCCAGAAACTCCTTCGGGCTTTGGGCGTGGCGGAGTTTATCCGCGAAGCCCCTTTCCAATAGGAGAGTCATGAGCCTTGAGACGAGGGAAAGATGGAGTTCAGGATCGTCGGGGGAAGCGATTAAAAAAAGCAGATCGATGGGCTTGCCGTCGCTGGAGTCAAAATTTTGAGGCTCGCCCAAGACCATCGCGGCTATCCCCGCCTGGAGGACCGCCGGCGAGCGCGCGTGGGGGATGGCGACCCCGTTGCCCACGCTCGCGGGATGGACGCTTTCCCTTTTCAGAACGGCCGCGTGGAAAATATCGCTATCGGCTATCGTTCCGCTGGCGCGCAGGGCCTCGACGAGCCGCTCCATGACTTTGGCTTTCGAGGTCAGTTTCTCGCCGATGAGGACATTCGCGGGGGTAAACAGTTCGACAAACTTCATGCCTTAAGCCCCTCAATTGACCTTGGGGTTCCGGGGTTGGGGTAAAGAGGAGGTTTCGAGCGACGCGCGGGCGGCGCGCCGTTTCCCCCGCCGGTCACCTAAGGCTTCTTCCATTTTCGCGAATTTTAAGGCTTTTGACATTGACAATTGTCAACGCCAAGGCTTCGGGCGAGGCGCGCGCCTCTCCTTTTGGCTCGCGCGGGACGCGCGCGTTTTTTTTAAAGGAGGGGCTCGCGGGGGCCGCGACGGATAAATAGAGCAAAACGCTCCCCCGCCGCCCCGCCTTGGTGGGCGGGGCCGGAAGGCGCGGCGAGGAGAGGCCCCGGATTAAGCGGGCGCGGCGAGGCGCCTTAAAGTTCCCCTCTGGGCCTTCGCGCGCCCCCAAAAAGGCTCGCGCCGGCTGTAGGTGGCCACGGGCCGAGGGTATCCGTCTTCGCGGAGGCGCGGTGGGCGCGGGACCCAAGGAGTCGCGGCGTTAAATTAGGAAAAAAGGCGCGGACGCGGATAAGGAAGCGCGGCGCGGCGGACGCGCGGCTAATCCTGGCGGGGTGGGTCAAATCTCCCGCTGTCTCTCCCGTCCTCTCCCACCTAAGGACGCGAGGCTCCCCTGAGGCTAATAAGGGCCCTCGCCGAGGCCTTCGGAGGGGTTGTCGCTTTATTTCGCGCGAAATCGCTTTTTCCGACTCTTAAAAACCCGCGCGAAAGGCTTTTTTTTCGCCGTTAGGCTAAAAAGGGCAAAAAAAAGAGCCGTCAAAAGGAATTCCACTAAAAAAAATATTGTTTTTAAGTTTTTATTTTGCTATAAATTTGTTAGCAAGCTCTGGACGAGAGTTTTAACTCCTTTTCTCGCGCGCGAGGCAATTTCAAGGCCGTTAAAACTTTTATTGGGATACGCCTTGGAAACGCGTCATTTCGCGAGAAGGCCAAACTTCCTCTGGGGAAAAAGAGGCGCGTCCGACGAGTTCTATTTTTGGGAAATATTCTTATCCTGGGTAACGGAGCCTTAATTATAAGTATTTTTCTATTTTCAAAGAGCGTGGCCGCGCGATTTCCTTAAAAGTCGGCGGAGAGAAAACCATCCTCGGGGAAGGAGGTCAAAGGCCTTCGCCTTCCAGTGGATAGTGACGCGAGAGCGGAAGAGCGAAGCCCGTTCGCGGCGCTTTCCTCTCGCGTTCCCCTTTATCCCCAGCGTTTTCTCGTCGCCCACTTTTGTAAAGCGGCGGGCGCCCCAACGATTAACGCGCCTCAAAACGCGCTTGAACTATATTACTGTCCTTACGATCCACTAAAGAGCGGTTATTTTAGACAACGCGGGCGCGGCCAGCAAACTCGCGCGCGTTATTGTTTTTCCGCTTAAGCGCGCGCGTCGCGGTTAAGCGAGTCAGCCACAAGGTGGATTAGACGTTAGATTGGCATAAGGAGACACGGGCCTACGCGTTGATAGATTTTTTTTTAAAGACGCCTCACGGCGCGCTGAACGCGAATTTTTTTAAAAAGGCTATATTTCGCGCGAAATCGCCTTGTCTTTCGCGAGCCTCTCGCGAAAAGCGCTCTTATTTCGTTGGAGCCGCTCCCGGAGCGCGGGCGATCCTTAAAACCTTAGCGCGGCGCGAAAACGCGCGCCGCCTCCCTACAAGGAAACTTAAGCCTCTCTTTTTTATGGCGATAACCATGGATTTTCCGTTTAAAGCTAAAAATACGCCGCGCTGGCGCCGTCGCCGCGCGTTGGCCGCCGGTTGGCCGCTTGACGAGCGAGGAGTGGCGCATGAATGAGCCAGGAAGACAATACGAAACCGTCGTCAACAAAAGGGCCAAGGCCGAGCAAAGGGTGCTAGAACTCGCGCGGGTGGGGCTTAACGTTCAACCGGTGCGGCTGGCGGGCGGGAAAATAGCTAGATATTTTTGGGCTAGGTCGTGGTGCGCTTATTTTGACAATATGCGGGAGTTCGCCAAATCCGTGGTGCGGGGACGCAATCTCGTCCGCGATAACTCTATCTGTCACTTGGAGATAAATCCGGGGCGCGTTGACGCCAAAATATCGGGCGAGTCTCTGTATAGCGTCAGCATTGACATAGACCCGCTGTCCCCGGAAAGATGGCGGGACGTCCTAAGCCGCCTGACCGCCCGTTACGAAAAATTAAGCGATATCCACGAGGGAAATTTTTCCTATAGCGACGCCCGAGAACTCTTGGATCCGCGGAAAGGGATTTTCCCCCGCTTTGAGGAAATGTCCTTATCCTGCGACTGCGATTATTCCCAAGACATCTGCACGCATATGGTGGCCACTATCTTTGGAGTGGCCAGCCGCTTCGACGCTGACGCCTCCGTTTTTTTCGCCTTACGGGGAATTGACCCCTCTGACTTATTGTCCGCCCGGTCGACGCGAGCGGAACAATCGCCTTCCGCGCCCGAGAACGCTTTAAGGCGTCCCGCGGAAATAGACAAAGCCGCGGCCGAGGACGCTTTGGGACGGCCTTCCGAGATAGAGAAAGCCTCGCTCCAAAAGAGTTTGCCTTCCATCGTTCGCCGCCGTCGCCTGGCCGACGGCCAGGAAGACGAAAGCCCGGCGGGCGGGCGCGAGGAGATTTTGGGCGCGCGCGCGAGCGACGCGGAGAAGCCGACCCCGGCGACCGTCCCCCCAATCCCTCAGTCCGATTGGCTCAATTCCCAGGAGACCGCGCTCGCGAGCGCGCGAACGGAAGAGTTAAACGCTCCGGAGCCGTGGGCGGCGGCGCCAAGCGTGGCGAAAAGCGCGAGCCCGGAGTTCTGGGAGACGGAAGAGCCCTCCGCGGCGCGCGCCTCGACGCCGCGAAAGGCCGCGCGGCAAGCGTCGCCGCTCAATTCAGCCGCGGTCGCCGCGTCTCCGCCGCTCGCTCCGGAATTACGGGAAACATCCGGGCCCCGGGCGACTCCCACGCTTTCCGCCTCCTGGAAAGCGACCTCGCCCCTCTTCGGCGAAGAGACTCCCCCATCCGCGCCCGCCGCCGCGTCTTTCCCTCGCGCCCCTTCGCCCCTTTTGCCTCGCTCCCTTTCCCAAGGCGACATGGCCCAGGACGACAGCGCTCTCGCTCGGAAAAAGCGGAACGCGCGCGGTGAAAACAAAAGCCCCAGGCGCCGTAGTTCCGGTTGGATCAACGTGGACGTGGAAAAAGTCTATTCCGAAAAGGAGAGCCAGCGTACGCCCGCGCCCGCGCCGGAACGTTGGAGCGCGTCGCCGCGCGTCTCCTCCGTGGCCGAGGCGGAAACGGGCGCGCCGACGGTTATCGGCTTGAGCGTGGGGCAAAAACATTATAGCTTGGACGGAACTTCCGATGACGCGCCCGCGCCCGAGACAAGCCGCGACGCCGCGGCGGGGGAAGGCGTAGGGGCGCGCGATTCATGGCGACGCGACGCGAACGCGTCTTTTCCCATTTTCGCGGAAGCGGATCCCATCACGCCGTCCTTAAAGCGTTATAACGTCTCGCCGGATAGCCAAAACGCGAAAGCGGAAGAGGTAAATTCCGTCGCCCCGCTGGAGACGCGGTCGGCGTCCGCCGATACTGGCGCCGCGCGCGCGGAGAAAGACGACGCGGCCGACGCGAGCCCCGTCCAAGACGCGCCGGATTCCCCACGCGACGCGGCCTCTTTCGACGCCCAAGCGACCCTTCCCGCGAAAAGACCGCGCGCGGCGCGGCGGGCGGCGCCTCTAAAGCGCGAGCCCAAAGACAAGTCAGACAGCGAGCCCCTTTTCGAGGTAAGTCCACGCCTCCGCGAGCAATTGCTCTCTTTAAACGCCCAACCGTTCGCGCTCGGGGAAAATTATCTGGACGACGACCCAGCGGATGACAAGCGGTTCGACACGCCGTATTCTTTTGGCGCTAAACGCCGACCCAAAGGCGAGCGCGATTCGCGCTCCGAAGGGAACCTCTCGCTCGTTGGCGCTTCCTCGAATCTTTTTAGCGACCCCCACGTTCCGGGCGGCGGAAAGAGCGACGGCGAGAGCGCCGAAAATGACGGTAGCGCCGCCGCGGCTCCCCCCGCGGCGCGCGCCGCTAAGGCTCCGCGCGCCGCTAAGGCCCCGCGCGCCGCTAAGGCTCCGCGCGCGACTAAGGCCCCGCGCGCCATGGAAGAAAGCGTCGCGGGACAGAGCGTCGCCGCGGAAGAGGATCGCGGGGACAGCGACCCCATTAGCCAAAATGACCCCAAAGGGGTGAAGTGGCGGCTCGATAATTTACTGGACGACGTTCTCGCCATGGTGGACGAGCCGCTGGATAGCGCGGCCGAGGCGGAGATTCGCGCGGAATTCGCGGATAATGATAGCGAAGCCTTAGGATCTCTTTTCGCCTCCCCCCCCACCGCGCCGTCCGCCCAGGCCCCGCGCCCAGGCCCCAAAGCGCGCCAGCGCCCTAATCCCCCGACGGCGCCCGCGAGCGCGTCGCGCGGAGAATTTGGGGAGGACGCTTCCGAGGAGCCGTTTCAAGCCAATTTTTTGTTCGCCCCGGAGAGCGAGGCGGAAACCCCTTCCGTTGGCTCCTTCCGCGTAACCGGCCCCCTCGTGAGGAAATTGCGCGTGGCCATGGGCGCTACCCGCGAGGTCTTCGCCAGGACACTGAGCGTGTCCACCGCGACCGTGAAGCGGTGGGAAGAAATTACGGGCGACGTGACCATTCGCGGCGACGCCCTCAGAATTATCGCGGAACTCTATCAGGACTGTTTTGAGCGGGGTCCCATGAGCTAACGCGTCGCGCGGGCGCCGAAGCTTTTCTCCCAAGCGCCTTTTTCCGGCGGAAAAATCCTCGCGGGCCTTTTCCGCCGGAAAGATCGCTTGAGGGAGCGGCGCGCGGCCTGAGCGGGTCTTTAGGCCGTTTTCGTCAGGCCCTGGGGAGGCGGGGGAATTTCGAGGATAATTTTTTCCCGGAATTTATTGAGGCTCGCGAGGAACCAGGCCAGGGCGGCGCAAGCGATAACGCACCCCGCGATAGCCGAAGGAAACCAAGGCAACTGAAAGCCTTCTTTGGCCACCAGGAGGTAACAGGTGACCGTGGCGGTCATAAAAGCGGCGGGGACGGTCAGGAGCCAGTGGCAGGTGCCCCGGCGAACGGTATAGGCCGCCGCGGCCCAGAGGACCACCGTGGCGAGGGTTTGGTTGGACCAGCTGAAATACCGCCAAATAATGTCGAAATTGATCTGGGAGAGGATTATGCCCAGGACGAAAAGGGGGATCGCGATGAGGAGTCGCGCCCCGATTTTAATCTGCCTGAGGCCCGTCATGTCCGAGATTAAGAGGCGGGCCGCTCGGAAGGAGGTGTCGCCGGAAGTGATGGGAAGGACCACCACCCCCAAAATGGCTAAAACGCCGCCCACGGTTCCCAGAAGGCCCATGGAGACTTCGGTCACCACGATCCCCGGGCCGCCGGGCTGGCTGGTCACCGCGAGAAGCTCGGAGGGTGACTTGAAATAGGTCATGGCCGCCGTGGCCCAAACCAAGGCGATGACGCTTTCCGCGATCATGGCGCCGAAAAAAACCCTGCGGCCGGAGCGTTCCGAAATGAGGCAGCGCGACATCAAGGGAGACTGGGTGGCGTGGAAACCGGAAAGGGCTCCGCAGGCGATGGTGATAAACATGAGGGGCCACATGGGAAGGCGATCGGGATGGAGGTTAGCGAAGATTCCGCGCTCCCCGATTTCGGCCCAGTTGTAGAAGGAGTGTCCTTCGAAGATGAGCCCCGCGCTCACGCCCACGGCCATTATTATGAGGACCAGGGCGAAGACGGGGTAAATCCTGGCGATAATGACGTCAATGGGCATGATGGTGGCTAGAAAATAGTAAATAAAAATGATCGCGAGCCAGGTCTCGAAACCCGCCCAGGTCCCCCAGCCGCTGGTCAAGCCGGCCAAGATGCCGGCCGGGGCCGTGACGAAGACCACTCCCACCAAGACCAAGAGGAGCAGCGAGAAAAAACGCATAAACTGCTTAAAAGCTTTGCCGAGGGTGAAGCCGATTACGTCCGGAATTGACTCGCCGCTGTAGCGGAGGCTCATCATGCCGGAAAAGTAGTCGTGGACCGCCCCGGCGAAGAGAGAGCCCAAGACAATCCAAAAGAGGGCCGCCGGCCCGTAGAGGGCGCCTAAAATGGGCCCAAAGACGGGACCCACGCCCGCGATATTTAAAAGTTGGATGAGAAAAACTTTCCAAGTCGGCAGCTTGATGTAGTCCACCCCATCGTTCATGGTGATCGCCGGGGTTGGACGGTTGTAATTTGGGATAAAGAGCTTTTCCACTATCTTCGAGTAGATAAGGTACCCCAAGAGGAGAGCGGCCAGGGCGAGGAAAAAATAGAAGACGGGGGGCATGGCTTGACTCCGTTATTTTGGGAAATTAGGAGAAAAGAGGGGCGTGGGCGACCGCAAGGACGCGCCAAGCCTGAAGCGAGGGACGCGCGAAAAGCGCCCCTTGGCGCGAAATGATTGGCAAAATATGGCCGCTCCTCTCCAGTTCGCGAGGAAGGGCGGGAATCCCCAAAAGGCGCGAAAGGCGCCACTGGCGCGAGCGTGATTATATCAGGCGCGCGTCGCTTATATAGCCAATCGGCGTCAAAAAAAGCGGCGGCCCAATTTTTTTTTGAGGCTGTGAAAAGGCGGCGCGATAAAAGAAGACTGGCGGCGCGTTGGCGGCGACCTGGAGCGCGTCCAGCGCGGAACGAATTTTAAGACCGCGCGCGCGAAGGCGCTTTTCGCGAAATTATGGGGAACCCGCCGCCACGCGGGGGGCCCCGCGGAGACGGAATCGCGCGCGCTCGCTTAAGCGGCGTTTTTATTTTAAGCAAAAACTATCGCGAAGCAAAGCGCCTGAGGGGCGATCGGGGGGCGGGCGCCGCCTTGAAGCCCCGGCCCGTCCGGGATGGGCGCGGAAAAAAGGAGGATAAAGGCCTCGCTCGGCGCCCTGGGGGTCGAAGACCCGATGGGGCCAGGAGAGCCTGGTCGAGCGCTTGAGGGGCGTTTTGGCGCCGGGAGGCGCTCCTTAAAAAGAGGAGAGGCTCGCGTTTCCGCGCGCCGCCGGGCGAGGGTCTTGGGGGAAAAAGAGGGGAGAGGGCGGGCCAAAGATTATTAGCGCGGTAAAAATTTGACCTTTTTCGCCTTATTTTGAATATTTTATTTTATATTACGAGAAATTGCCTCAAATTTTCGCGCGCGCCTGTCCCCGGCGTTCCCTTTAAGGCCGCGCGCCTCAGGGGAGGCGGGGGAGGCGTTTTCCCGCGAAAGGGGGGAGGACGTTCGCGCCGCGCTTTTTAATTTCCCGCGCGCGGTCGGCGGGGCGAGCGCGCCGGCGCGCTTTTTTTGTTAATCTTGTTTTTTCCGTCCCCTGAGGCTATAGTGGACGCGTTCAAAAATACTTTAAGAATCCGTTTAAGCGGATTTTAGGCAACTTCTCTTTGCTTTTGTGAGGCGACTTTCTATGATCATTTTGGTAATCAACGCTGGCAGCTCCTCGGTCAAGTTCACGCTTTTCGACATGAGCGACAACAAAAAGGTTCTGGCCAACGGTCTTATCGAGCGCATCGGTCTCGAAGGGACCAGCGTCAAGTACTCTAACCATAAGGATTACAAGTATCAGGACAAGGTTCCGGTTAAAAACCCCCAAGACGCCGTCAAGCTCGTCGCCAAGTTCCTGGTGGGCGAGGAATCGGGCGTTTTGAAAAAGCTCGAGGAAATCGACGCCATCGGGCACCGGGTGGTCCACGGCATGGAAAAAATCCAGAAGCCCGAACGCATAACCGAACAGGTGAAAGAAGCCATCAAAGAGTGCTTTTCCGTCAGCCCCCTGCACAATCCCCATAACTTGGCGGGCGTTGAGGCCTGCGAGGCGGTCTTGCCCGGGGTCCCCAACGTGGGCGTCTTCGACACGGCTTTCCATTCCACCATGCCTCCCCGCGCCTACCTTTACGGACTCCCTTACAACCTGTACGCGGAGGACCGCATCCGCCGCTACGGTTTCCACGGGACGAGCCACGCTTACGTGTCCCGGGCCGCGGCGGCCTTTGACGGCCGGCCGCCCCAAAATCTGCGGATTATCACCTGCCATCTCGGCAACGGGGCTTCCATGGCGGCGGTCAAAGGCGGAATCTGCCAGGACACCTCCATGGGCCTCACCCCCCTGGAAGGCCTGCTCATGGGCACCCGCTCGGGCGACCTGGACCCGGCCATCTTGCTGCACCTCATGAAGCTCAAAAACCTTTCCGTCCAGGACGTGGACAACCTCCTGAACAAGCAAAGCGGCGTCTTGGGCCTCGCGGGCGTCGGCTCCTCGGATCTGCGGGATATCGAGGAGGCGGCCGATAAGGGCGACAAGAAATGCGCCATGGCCCTGGAGGCCTACGCCTACCGGGTCCGGAAGTATATTGGCTCCTATATCGCGGCTTTAGGCGGGTTGGACATCCTCGTCTTTACGGCCGGGGCCGGCGAAAATTCCGTCACCCTCCGGGCCGCCGTCCTCGCCGACCTGGAAGAGGTCGGCTTTAAGCTCGATCCCGCGCGCAACGCCGTTCGTTCCCCCGAGATCCGCGTCATCAGCGCCGACGACAGCCGCTACAAAGTTCTAGTCGTCCCCACCAACGAGGAACTCGCGATCGCCGAGTTCACCCAGGAGGTTCTCGCTTCCTAGAGACAGAAGCGGGAGAATCTCCCTTTTCCCTTACGGGCGAGCCTTCTTTCCCCAAAACGCGCGAGCCCGGCTTTACCCCTTTGAGGCTAAGCCGGGCTCGCGCGCGTTGGGGGCCGGGAGGAAAAGGGGAATTAGCTTTTGACCCGGGTCAGGGTGGCCTGGACGTTTAAAAACCGCGGCGCCTGAATGGTGTTTTCGTCCAGAAAACGCACTGTCTCGCAGTGGTCCTGGTTTTCCGAGCAGACGGACCAGGTTTTGTCGTCGTTGCGGCGGTAGGTCACGAAACGGCGGACTTCTTGGTTGGACCCCAAAACGGTAGACTGAAAAATGGCCTCGGTTTCCGTAAAGGTCACCTTGGGGGCCCCGACGACGACGGACGCGAGCCCGTCAAAGGCGGGCGAGCCCGTCGACAGTTTGGCGTCCCAGGTCCCGAGCACGGGATTGCTTTCTCCACAAGCGACCGCCCCCAAAAGGATAAGGAGAGCCAACGGAAGGAGCTTTAAAGGGAAAATGGGGCGAGACATGGGTTTCCTCCGCGAAAAAGCCGCGCCTTTCGCGTTTCTGGGGGGAAGAAGGCCAAAACGCGCGAAAGGGTTAAAGGGGAATGTTCAGGATATCCCACGGGAGACGGAATTCTTCCATGGCGCGGCCTTTAAGCCGGAAAGCGTCGATTTTCTCCCAGAGGTAGCGGGCGCGGGCCACGAACTTGGCGGCGATTTTTTCCTCCAGGACAAAACGGGTGGAGGTTAAAAAGGAACGCGCTAGCCCGAAGGCCAAACGGGCGTCGTAGGCGTCGTCCCCCAGGCTCGCGGCCACCTTCTTGGCGAAGTTGAAGGCCAGATAGGCCGCGCGCGTGAGGCGCGCGCGGGTTTTGGGGTTGGAGACCGGAAGCCGGAGGATAGAGACCAGAAGCACGGAAACGTCCTGCACGTAGTCGTTTTCGCGGCTCCGGTAGAGGTCGAGGGCGTAGATTCGGTCGGCTTGGGGATCGAAGAGAATATTGCTCAAATTGAGGTCCCCGTGGATCAGCGTGGAAAAAGGCGCGGGGTTCTGGCTTTCAAGGTCTCGGAGTCGCGCCAAAAGCGCTGGCAAGGGGGCGATCTCCAAATTCCCGATGGCGCCGTGGTATTTGAGAAGATGGGGATAGAGGAATTTAGCCTCGCTGAGGCGGTTTTCCGTCTGCCGGATAAATTCCGCGCGGGAGGGGACTTTCTTTAAAGTCTCCCGCCAGATGGAGGCCATAGTCTCCAGCGCTAAAGACAGGCCCCGGAAGGCCTCCTCCGGGTCGTTTTCCAAAAAGTGGGACTGGAGATTGCGGCAGGGGATATATTCCAGCATGAGGGCGGCCTCGGAGCCGATCTCGGCGGGGATAAAGGCTTTTACCGCTGGCGGGAGGCCGGGCCGGAGGCGCTGCCAGAGCTCGAGGTTTTCGCGCTCGCGGGTGAGCTTAAAGGCGGGCCCGTGCTTGAAAAGCACGGTTTCCTCCTCGCTCTCGCCGCTGCCGACCACCCCGATGCGGCAGCCGGATTTACCGCCCCAGATGGACTTAAAACCCATGCGCCCGATCTCCAAGCGCTGCCCCGTGGCCTTGAGGCCCGCCCCCAGGGCTTTGTACTGCTCCAGCTTAATTTTCTCGCCCATGATGATGTAGATGATTTTTTCGCCGATCTCCAAGAGCATGTCCCCGATTCGCTCCAGGTAATGCACGATCATGAGGGCGGTTACGAGGTCTCCGCTTTTGGGGTTGGGCTGGGAGAGCTCGCTGATGATTTGGGCGAATTTTTCGGCGTAATAGGAGTCCAGGCGTTCTTCCACTTGGCCCAGGCGGATGGCCAAAGAGACATCCCTTTTTTCCAAGGCGGGATTGACGCGCGCGAGCGCGTCCAAGATTTCGTGGAAAAAATCGTCGACCTTTAAATGTTTTAGAAAAACGGGATCGCTTAAATAGCCGGCCTGGCGGTCAAGGTTCAAAAGGATGTCCGAGACGCGCTCCAGGCGCGAGGCGATGGAGGAGAGCCCCTGGATAAAGAGGGCTTCCCTGTAACCGGCCCCTTTGTCCAAAAAAAGCTCCATGCTCTGTTTTTGGAGGAGAGCCACCTGGGTGTTGATGTAGGCCGAGCGATGGTAGAGGTCCCGGCTCTTTTTGGGGTCCCGGGTCCGCAGGAGATCGCGGGCCTCGGCGGTCGCCTGAATGACCTCGTTGGCGAGGATGCGAAATCCCCCTTTAATTTCCGTAAGCATAAGGGGCGCTTCTATTTGTCGAAGGGGTTTTCGAGGGGCAGGGGATGGGTCAGGGAAGCTTCCTCCTCGGGCCAGGTAAAATTGAGGGTAAGCCTTATCTTTCCTTTGCGGGCCGAGGTCTCGATGGACATGTCCATGGCCTTGGCGGGCTCCAGGAGGACCTTGCGGTGTTGGGAGCTGAAGGTCAGCGTTCCGCTCCGAAAACCTTCGATCAGGGACTCAAGGTAACGGGCCACGTCTTCGGGGTCCGTGACGAAACTATGTCGGAAATTGCTTTTGCTCATGGGAGAAACCGGCGAAAGGCCTCCCCGGAAAGGCCCGGCCAAGGAAAGGAAGCTTGATCTTCGCGTGGGGGAAAAAAGGAGCGCCGCCCGCGAGGGGACGGGGTTGGACGCGAAAGCGCGGGAAAAAGGCGTCAAACGCCGCGGGCCGTTTTTCCTGGGAGGCGGATGGGGGCGGAAAGTTTTGGCGCCGCGAGCGCCCAAGGCGATTATAAAACTTTCGCGCGCCTTTTAGAAAGGCCTTCCAGCGCGCGGGCGCGCGGGAAGGCTCGCGCGGCTTGTGGGCGACCTCGCCCTTAGCCGCGCGAGCTTAGGATCCGTCGCGGGCGAGAGATAAGAATAAGCTTGGGGCCCCTTGGGGGGCTGGGGAAGCGAGGCGGGCGCGGTCAGGCGAGGCGGGCGCGGTATTCCGCGAGGGTCCTTTCCCGCGACTGGCCGGCGTCTTTTAAGGCTTGGGCGACGGCGGGATCCCGCCAGGGCGGTTGGAAGCCGATTTCCCGCGGGGGCCCGCCCTTGTCGTAGGCCATGGAGGCCCGGATTTTGGAGGACATGTGGGTGTCGTCCCCCATAAAGGCCAAGAGCCGTTTCGCGCCTTGGGGCTTGCGCGCCAGGCAGCCTATCAGAAAGAGGGTATGGTTGGGGGTGGAAGGGTTCCACACCTCCCAGCCGTCCACGTCCAAATCGTCGAGCAGGGCCGGCCAGAAGAGGGGCGGGTGGGGGATGACGATCCCCGCCCCCAGGCCCCGAGCTTCCTCGATTACCTCGCGGGCGGCGTGGAAGCGGGCGGGATTGAGGCGGCCTTTGACGGCTTTTTTAACGCAATTGACGAGGGCGAGGAGCCTGTCGAGGGCCAGGGGCGGGAGGTCAGTGGCCTTTTTTTCGATAAAGTCGGTAATGAGCCGATTTTTGAGGGTCTCCGCCCGGGGCGTGGCGACGATCCGCGTTTCCGCGAGCAAATTTTGGAGCTTGGAGGCGTAAAGGCGGGCCAGGCGGACGGAGGTCTCGTGGAAGCCCATCTTTTTGATTTCCTTGAGCGTGGCCTCGTCGGGGGAGGATAGCTGGGCTAAGACGTCCAGGAGCTGGAGGGCCCGATAGCGAAAGGTCCTTTGGATCATGGCGTCCAGCGTTCCCGCGCGTGGGAGGCGCGAATTGTGGAAGTGGACGAGGAGCTGGATTTTGATACCGTATTCCGGGGCGAAAACGTCGGCCTCCACTCCGGTATAGTCGTCGAGTGACAAGAGAACGTTGTGCTGGGTGGGTATGGCGAGCCTTCCCGTGGCGTTGGGGAAGGCTTTTTGGAGGCGCTCGCCGATTAGAGGCAAGGGGACCCATTCCGGGTGGAAATGCGTGGCGAAGACCTCCTGGGGACTCGGGTCCACCGCGGTGGGGGAGCGGGCGGCTTCCGTTTCCTCCGCGGTTAAATCAACATTGGTGAGGGAATTGAAGAGCGAGAAGTCCTCGTCGCTCAAATCCCTCGCTTCCCTCGCCAAAAGGGCCGCGGGGTCCTGGAAAAATTCTCCCATGCTCTCTCCTTCAAGCGGGAAAAGGGCGCGCGAATCGCCGTGGCCGCCGCCCAAGGGCGGCCCGGGGCGGGGCTCGCGCCCCGCGCCTTTTTAAGGTCGCGGAAAATTCTTTAAAGTGACTTCCGAGAGTTCGCGGGTAAAAAGCTTCTGGGCCTGGTTTAAGCCTTCGTTCACGGCGGAGACGACAAGATCCTGGAGCATCTCGGCGTCGTCGGGGTTGATTACCTCTTTTTCGATTTTCAGAGAGACAATCTGCATCTCCAAATTAATCGTGGCCGTCACCATGCCGCCTCCGGCGGTGGCGGTGACGGTCTTGGCCCGGGAGTTCGCCAAGACTTTGAGCAAATCCTCCTCAATGGCTTTGGAATTTTGGAACAGGTCCTCTGGGTTCAGGCTTTTTTCCATAAGCTTCGCGCGAGCGCCCCCGACGGCTCGCCGCTGGGGAAAATCGCGTCCTCCTTAAAACTATTAAAAATTGGGAGTCGCCAGGGGCGCCCCGTTAAATCTTCCGCGGGAAGCCCCCCTTGAGAGCGCCCGCTGGCGGCGCGCGCTTTAGCCTAGAGGCGGGAAAGCTCCCCCAGGCCGCTCCGCGAATAAGCCGGATGGCTTCGGGACTCCCTGGGAGTCCACGGGGCGCGCGGCGGCGAAGGACCGCCGAATGCCCAAATTATAACAAATTATGGGGAAAAAAGCGGGAGAGCGAAAAGGCGCGGGAGGTGGGATCCCCGCGAGTGTCCCCCGAGCGCGGCGTGGCCTTACGCCCCTCTAGAGGCGCGGCCGGGGGGGGGCTGAAAAAGGTGGCTGTCCAAGACGCGACGTCTCTTAATTAATCGCCAAATTCGTCATGGCGAGAGCCAACTCCTTACTCGCGAAAGCCGTATTCGTATTCGTCGCCGTATTCGTCGCCGTAGCCGTATTCGTCGTCATATTCGTCGTCTTCGTCGTCGCCATCTCCGTCGCTTTCCTCTTCATATTCTATCTTGGGATCTTCAATAAATTGTTTCTCGTAGTAATATAATTCATAGCTATTGTCGTAATATTCGTCATCGTAGCGGGCCTCTTGGATATAGGCGCGGTGGCTTCCGCGGGGCGACGATAGGTCATCGGAGCCGATTTCCGCGCTTATTCCGCCGACGCTGGCCCCATCGCGGCGAGTCGCGCGCTCAAAGAGAGCGCTTTCGCGCTCGCTTCCGTCTAAAGAGGGAGCGTGGATCGGAGTGGCGGCAATAAAAATGAAAAAGAACGCGCGAAAGAGGAACGTCAATTTCAAAAAAATAGGCGTAGGGGGACCGAACTGGCTACTCCGGATCTTTCTTTCAATCGCCCCTTCGCGTATTAGCTCCCGAGAACCGCGACAAGGGCGCCGGACGGTGATTTCTTGAGCGCTGACGCGGAAATTAGCGTCATCGGTTCCGCGATTGGCTCTAGTTTGGGAGATACCCTTGAGGCCATGTATTTGACGCGAATCGCTTATCGACAAGAAAGAAAACCCTTTCAGGATGAATATTTATAGGATTTTGTACTATATTCGCTTCTGAAAATCAATTCAGAGGGCTCTCTCGCGAGCGCTGGGCCAGGAACGTTGACCATCTCCCCAAGTGGGGCGCGAAGCGCGTTTCCGCGCGCTTCGCGCCCCTTGTCCCGATGGAAAAAGGCTCGCGCGCGAGTCGTTTTAAGAGGCCCTGGAACTTCGGCTCCGCGCTCTTCCACGCGCCTGTCGACCGACGCGCGCGCCCGATGGCCATCTCTCCCCGCCGGAGTGGGCCGGGAACGCTGACAATCGCGGTTCGGGAAGGGATTGAGCCGTAATTACTTGAAATTACTAAAAAAAGTTGTCCATGATAATTCCGCGAACCTTGGACGGACGTTTAAGCCGCTTTGCTGACCTCTCGGTGGCGTTGGCCAAATCCTTGCCTCTTTCGGATGGAGGTAAAGACGTAACGACAAGGAAAGAGCGGTCTCAAAGCTATGGAAGCGAAACTCCGCTCGACAGGGAGTTCCATCCGTCACCAAAGAAAGGTCGCTTTAGGTCGCTCCGACTCGCGTTGGCCTTACGGGAATTGTCTTAAGGCGCGGCTTGAAACAGTGGAGAGGCTTCTTTTTCGGGAATGGCGGCGACGGCGAAGATATCCATCGGGAAACGAGGAATCATTCGAGCGCGTCCCGGCCCTCCAACTGAAGATGAAGGACAAAAGCCCGCGCGAGAGACGCGTCTTTCTTCGCGGCGGGAAAAAACGACGAATACGCTCCTAACGTTTTTAACTACTTTTGACGGTCCGCGATTATTGACAGGGGGCCGCGGAGAAGAGTACGCTGGATTATCTCGCGAAATGAAAGCGCGATAGACGCTTTCATTTTTAGTATTGAAAACGTTCGCGTTTTAAATTTTAACTGGAATCGCCGTCGAGCTTTTCGCGCGCCAAGAGTCATGTCAGGCGCTCTAAAACGCTCCCCAAACGCGCCTTCAATTCGCGCCGTTACGAAGAGGCCGTCGCAATGAGACAGGGTATAAAGCGGACGAATATAGAAAAATTTTTCTTTATGTCCGCGATCGGTTGCTCGCGATGCTTCGTTAACCTTCTGATTGTAGCCTTCTTAATTTTTATAATTTCTTCTCATTATTATCTCAAATTGACGCCAGAGTACTCCGGCGAAGAATTCAAGAGAACTCGGATCGGGCCTATTTCCGTTGAATTGCCAGCTTCTCTTAAATATTTTAGGCAAGGCGCTATCCGCTTACATTTTCAGGGATATAGTTTTGAGTTAATTGAACGCCAGTCGCGGGCTGAATGCGATAATTTGTATGAAAATAGAATATTATCCAATCTGGAAAATTTATCGATGGGCGCCGCTGAGGACACTTCCCTTCAATATTCCTTAAGCGACGTTTACCAAATTAATAAATCCAGTTACGCGATAAACATTTTCTTCGGCGACGGGTGCGCGACTATACAAGAATACAAAGATCAAGACAATATATTTGAAAATCGCGCGCGAAATTTAAGAAACGCGGCGGATATCTTTTTGAGGAACTACCAATGGCTGGGAAATGACTCTCCTTCGCCAAAGGGATTTAAAACCACGCGTGGAGTCATTAAAGCGAATGCCGATTTTAACGTTGAATCATACTACACAATATCTGATTGGGATATTTTTAATTCGTCCAAAAGATCGTCTTCTTCGTCCGAAAGATCGTCGGTTTTATTTTTTGATTTTATTCCAAAAAATCATCGAACGCTAAAATCCGTGGAGAGGAGGACCATTTTTGAAAGATTTAAGTCTTTTATTGGCGAACTTACAGGATTAAATTTCGGCGAACAATTTACTTACGCTTGGATTATCGGAGAGCGCGATATTAGTTTTTTGGGGTCATATTCACAAAAAGAGTATAGATCGATTGGGTTAAACGAAGATCGCGTTCCTAATTTTTTTTATGTTAATATGGAAACGACTGGAAATTCGAGCGACAATTGTTATAGCGATGAAATCAACGTTAGTTTCTTGGCGGATTCAATGGACGAGAATTATTCCATCAAAAAGTCGCAAAATATTTTATATGGCTATTGGGACAAAATTATCCAATCCGCCAAATGCGAGGCTTATTGACCCGCGTTCAACGACGGAATAGGAAATTTTAGCGCCAACGATCCCGAATTTTTTTTCGGCTCCGCGACGTTAACAATTGACGCGACCATTCGGCCGCGCCCACCAGATCCGCCGTACGGCTCGCGGCGCGCGGGGAAACTCCCTTGGGGAAAAACCCCTTTGGCGAACGGAACCCGCCTCGCGTCGCGAGGGTTATCCCTCAATCCCGCGCGCTGGAGCGCCGCCCCGTGAGAGACGCGCCCCCTTCTTAATTCGCCTGAGGGTTGGAACTGGCTTTCTCGCCCACCACGGCCAAGCGGCCTTCCTCGCTCGCCCATCCCCAAAGCGGAAGGACGCCTCTCTGGCGATTGTCAAAAAAACTGGAGTCGGGGCCAGGCGCCGCGCTAATCCTCAAACGAATCGTGGTCGTCCGTCAGGCCGTCCGCCAGGTCTTTGTCGTTTTCAAAATCTTCGGCGAAAGAGTCTTCGTTTCCGTGGAAAATTACGCTGTCCACGAAACGCTGATAGCCCTTAAAGGTTCCTTGAACCACCGCCTGAAGCTTGATGATTTCCGGGGTTTTTTCCAGGTTTTCAATTATTTCCTGGATATCTTTGCGTTTCGGGCTCCCCAATCCCCGCCAGGGGCTATTGGCGGCGGGGGCGTCGCGAGGAGGTTCCGCTTCTGGGCTAGGAGCGCCCGCGGGGAAGTCGTCCGGAGGGAACTCGTCCAGGGGGAATTCGTCCGGGGGAAACTCGTCCGGGGGAAGCCCGTCCGGATCCGCCGCGCTTGCGCCCAGCGTCGCTTTCGCGTTGGCGGCTTGAGGCGCGGGGGAGAGCGCGCGCTCGCGCGCCTCGTCCCGTTCGTCCGCGGCGGCGTGGGAGTCGCGCGGCGGATTCTTTTCCGAGCGCTGAGCGCCCGCGTCGTCCGGGGGAAAATCGCTCGCGGGGAACTCGTCCGTGGGAAAATCGCCCGCGGGAAGATCCGCGGGCGGAAGCGCGTCCGGATCCGTTGGGCTTCCGTCCCCTGTCGCTTCCGCGGCGGCGGGAGGCTTGGGGGAGAGCGCGCGCGCGGGCGCCTCCTCGTCCTGGGCTTCCGCGGCGGCGGGAGGCGCGGGAGGGAGCGCGCGCCCATTTTCCGCCGGAGCGGCGAGAGTAGGGAATTCGGGCGAAGTAAGGCTTTCCAGCGGAATCGGGCGCGGGGCGGGGACGCTAGCGACGATTCGCAAAGCCTGGGCGAATTTTTCGGGGGAAAGCTCCAAGGCTTCGGTCAGGCGGGCGGCGAGCTTGGCCAAATTCTCCATCGGAGCCATCTGGCAGAGCCGGAGAAGATGGGCCTCCAGAAGCCATCTGGGCTGGGGGTGGCGCGCTATTTCGGCGTAGATCTTAAGCCAGGCCTCCAAATGCCGATGCAGGGTAGGAAGGCTGATCGCCTCGATAACTTCCCGCGAGCGGCTTTCCTCGGCGTCGGTTAGGTCCAAAAATTCGGCGGCGGCGGGGGAGGCCTTCAATATCGTCAGATCCCGGACGCGCTCCAAGGATTTGAGGGCCAACTCCTTGAAATCGGCGCCCAATTTATAGGCCTCCTCCACGGCTTTCAAGGCGAGCGCGCAATCCGCGGAGAAGGCGCTTTCGGCCACCAGGGAAATAAGCTCGGCGCGGATCAGGCCCAAAGATTGGCTTACCGCGTTGACGGTCAGCTCCCCGGTCGCGGCGATGACTTGGTCCGCCAGCCCCAAAGCGTCCCGCATCCCGCCCTCGGCCTGTTTGGCGAGGAGGGTTAAGGCCTCGCCCTCGAAGGGGATGTTTTCGCTTTTGGCGACGGTCTGGAGGCGCGCGGCGATATCGGCGACTTTGAGCCTTTTGAAATCGTAGCGTTGGCAGCGCGAGAGGATCGTCGCCGGCACTTTTTGGGCCTCGGTGGTGGCGAAGATGAAGACCGCGTGCGGGGGAGGCTCTTCCAGGGTCTTTAAGAGGGCGTTAAAAGCGTCGGAGGTCAGGGCGTGGACTTCGTCGATAATGTAGGTTTTGAAGCGGTTCTTGGTGGGCTGAAAGCGCACCGAGTCCCGTAAGGCCCGAATGTCGTCGATGCCCCTGTTGGAGGCGCCGTCCACCTCAATAACGTCCACGGAGAGGCCGCCTTGGATTTCCAGGCAGGTCGGGCACTCGCCGCAGGGCCGGGAGTCCTCCGGGCCGGAGCAGGACAGGGCCATGGCGAGGAGCCTGGCCGCGGTGGTTTTGCCGACCCCCCTCGGGCCCGTAAAGAGATAGGCGTGCGCCACCCTTCCCGTGCGCAGGGCCTGGGAAAGGGAGTGGCGGACCTGGGGCTGGCCGACGAGGTCGCCGAAGGTCTGGGGCCTATATTTGCGGGCTAAGACGAGGTACGACAAAAGGGTTCTCTTTTAGGCCAAGGCTTTTTGGCATTTGGGGCAGACGCCGCCCTCATGGACGCCCGGGTGGCGGTTCCAGCAGCGGGGGCATTTGGGATGGGGGTTGGGGCTGACCTCCACGGAAAATTCCGCGTCCCCGTCCGCGGGGCTAAGAAGCGTTTCGCTCGCGATGAAAAATTCCGGCAGGAGGCTTTGGTATTTGGACAGCAAAAGCGCCGCGTCCCCGGAGGCCTTCAGGGTTATGGTCGCGTCCAGCGACGAGCCGATGAGTTTCGCGCGCCGCGCGTCCTCGAGGGCCTTGTTGACCTTGGGCCGGAGGGCGAGGAGAGAGTCCAGATCGTTAATCAAGTCGGAGACGCCAAAGGCGGGGGAGGCCTCGGGGAAATCGGCGAGAAAAACGCTTTCCGGGCCGTCCTCCCCGGGGAGATAACCCCAGATCTCTTCCGCGGTAAAAGAGAGGATTGGCGCCATGAGCTTGACCGTCGCCTTTAAGACCGCGAGCGTCACGGACTGGGCCTCGCGCCGCGCGCGGTCGTCCTTTTTGAAGGTGTAAAGCCGATCTTTGAGGATGTCGAGATAAAAGGAGGACATAAGCCCCATAAAGTTGTTGACTTTATGGTAGACGTCGTGGAAGGCGTAGCTTTCGTAGGCCTTGCGGACTTCCTGGATGAGCGCGTTCAGGCGGTAAAGAACGTATTTTTCCCAAGGCCCGCGCGCGTCGCTTAAAGGGATCGCGTCCTTTCGCGGGTCAAAGTCAAAGAGATTGCCTAAAATAAAGCGGGCGGTGTTGCGGAAATTGAAATAGGCCTTGACCAGCATGTCGAGGATCTCCTTGGAGACCCGGATATCGTCCTGGTAATTTTCGGAGGCCACCCAGAGCCTTAAGACGTCCGCCCCGTATTGGGAGATAATCTCGCCGGGCTCGATGGTGTTTCCCAGGGATTTGCTCATCTTCTTGCCCTGGCCGTCCACCACGTAGCCGTGGGTCAACACCTCGCGGTAAGGCGGCCGTCCCCGGTTGGCCTCGGAGACGAGAAGGGACGAGTGGAACCAGCCGCGGTGCTGATCGCTGCCCTCCAGATACATGTCCGCCTGGTTGGGGAGATCGCTTTGGTCTTCCAGGACCGCCGCGAAGGAGGAGCCCGAGTCGAACCAGACGTCCAAGATATCCGTTTCCTTGCGGAATTCCGCGCCGCCGCAGTGGGGGCAGAGTTGGCCGGGGGGCAGTAGGCTCGCCGTCTCCGTCTCGTACCAGGCGTCCGCGCCCGCGGCCACGAAAAGGTCAAAGAGGCGTTTTCGCAGTTCCTCGTTATAGAGCCATTGGCCGCATTTTTCGCAGAAGAAAATGGTGATGGGCACGCCCCAGGACCTTTGGCGGGAAACGCACCAGTCGGGGCGGTTAGCGATCATGCCCCGGATGCGCTCCCGGTCGCGGGCCGGGATCCAGCGGACCAAATCGAGGTCCCGGAGGGTTTTTTCCCTCAGTTCCCCGGCCTCCATGGAGATAAACCACTGGGGGGTGGCCCGGAAGACCACGGGCTTTTGGCAGCGCCAGCAATGGGGATACTGATGGGAAAGGTTTTCTTGGGCCAACAGTCTCCCCCGGCTCTTTAAATCCTCGATAATCCGCCCGTTGGCCTCCAGAACCGGGATTCCCTCGTAGGGAGGGGCCTCGGCCGTAAAGCGGGCGCTATCGTCCAAGGGCGAAAAGACCTCGAGCCCGTGGGCCTTGCCCGTCTCGTAGTCCTCCCGACCGTGGCCGGGGGCCGTGTGCACGAGCCCCGTTCCCTGCTCCAAGGTGACGTAGAGGGCGGGGACCACCTTGGACTCTTGGCCGGTGAGGGGGTGCTCGCATAAAAGGCCCGTCATCCGCTCGTGGCTCGCGTCCCCCAAATCCTCGTAGGAATCGATTTTGAATTTGGCGAGCGAGGCCGCCGCCAGTTCCCGGGCCAGCAGCAAAACGCGGTCCCCGGCCAGAAAAGCCCCGTAAACGATTTTGGGGTTATAGGCGATTCCCCGGTTGGCGGGAATGGTCCAGGGGGTGGTGGTCCAGATAACCAGATCCACCTTCTTGCCGGCGAGCCGTGGGCTGAGGAGCGCGGGATCGGAGAGAAGCCTGAAGGGGACAAAGATCGACTGGGAGACGTGGTCGTGGTATTCCACCTCGGCCTCGGCCAAGGCGGTCCGGCAGGAGCCGCACCAGAGGACCGGCTTCACGCTCCGGGAGAGCCTGCCGTCGAGCGCCGTCTGGCCCAGTTCCCGGGCGATAATGGCCTCGTAGCGGTAATTCATGGTGAGGTAGGGACGCGACCAGTCCCCTAAAACCCCCAGGCGGATAAACTCCTCCCGCTGGATGTCGACAAATTGGTTCGCGTAGGCGCGGCATTCCCGGCGGATGGCGCTTTGGCTCATTTCTTTCTTTTTGGGCCCCAGGTTTTTGTCCACCTTGTTTTCGATGGGCAAGCCGTGGCAATCCCAGCCGGGAACGTAGGGGGAAAGAAAGCCGGACATGGTCTTGGATTTGATAATTATGTCTTTGAGGATCTTGTTTAAGGCGGTGCCCAGGTGGATATGCCCGTTGGCGTAGGGGGGCCCGTCGTGGAGGACCCACATGGGCCTCCCGCGGCCTTTTTGGAGGATTTTGCCGTAGAGGTCCATTTCCAGCCAGCGCTTCAGGAGTTTAGGCTCCGTTTCGGGCAGGCGCCCTTTCATGGGAAAGCTGGTTTGGGGTAAATTGAGGCTGTCTTTGTAATCCGACACGGGCGTGCGTCTCCCGAAGAATAAATACTCCCTCTCGCGAAAAAGGGAGCGCTGGGGCCAAGGCGGCGCGCGGCTAGCCGCGCTTTTAGAGGCGAAAAAGCGCGGCTGGCGTGGGTAATTCGCGTCCGCGAAGGCCACTGATTATAACACCTTATTTCCTGAGGCGCCCGTCCAAGAGCCCGGGCGCCCGGGCCAACCCGAGAGCCTGAGAGCCCAAGAAGCTTCGCGAAGCCCCTCGAAGCCATAAGGAGGCTTGAAGGAGGCGTGGAGGCTTATGGGTCGTCCCGCCGCGAGGCGCCGGGGGCCCCAAAGGCCCTATCGCTTATTCTCCGGAAAGGCCGCCCTCGGGCTCGCTCCCGGAAACGCTCGGCGCGAGGGGGGCTTCCGCCGCGGCCGGCGTCGGCGCCCTTCGAGCGCGCGCCCGCAGGAACTCAATGACCATCGGGAGGATCGAAATGAAGATAATGGCCAAAATGACCATGGTAAAGTTATTTTTGACCGCGTCCAGGGAACCGAAAAAAAAGCCCGCCCCGACTAAAAGAAGAGTCCAAAGAACTCCCCCAAAAACGTTGTAGGCCAAAAAACGGCGGTAGCGCATGGCGCCCACCCCCGCCACGAAGGGGGCGAAGGTGCGGACGATGGGGACGAAGCGGGCCAAAACGATCGTTTTGGCGCCGTGCCGCTCGTAAAAATTTTGCGTTCGCGTAAGATATTTTTTCTTCAGGAAACGCCCGTCGCGGCCCAGGGCCTTAGGACCCAAATAGCGTCCCACCCAATAGTTGAGGGTGTCGCCCAAAAAGGCCGCGAGCGCGATGAGGCCCAGGAGCGGGAAGAGCGAGAGGGGTTCCCCGGGCCGCGCGGCGATAGCCCCGGCCGCGAAGAGCAGCGAGTCCCCCGGGAGAAAGGGGCAAATCACCACCCCCGTTTCCCAAAAGACGATCGCGAAGAGGATCAGGTAAGTCAGGGTCCCGTACTGGGAGACCAGGCTGTCCAGGTAAACGTCGATGTGGAGGATAAAGTCCGCGACGGAGGCCAAAGATTCCGGGAGAAAGGCGATAGCGTTATCCATGTGAGGAAGCCAAATATCAGCGCGCGGGGGCGAGGGCCCGCCGTCACGCCGTCCCAATTTCGGGAAGAACCTTTTGAATCGCGGCGCTTCCGATGGCGCCTTCCCGCTGGATGGTAAAGGGCGCCTTGCTAAGATCAATGACCGTGGACGGTTTGTCGCCCAGGGCGGGCCCGGTGTCGACGATTAAGTCCACGCGCTCCCCGAAATAGCGGATGACGGTTTCCGGGTCCCTGGCCGGGGGAAGGCCCCGCGGATTGGCCGAGGTGCCGGTGACGGCCCGGTCGGTTAAGCGGACCAGGGCCCGCGCCACGGGAAAGCCGTCCACCCTGACTCCCACCGTCGATTTGTTTTTCCCGAGAATGGCGCTCTGGAGCCCGCTCTGGGCCTTCAGGAGGATGGTTAAGAGACCCGGCCAAAAAGCGTCCATGAGCTTTTCCGCCTCCGGGGGGATCTCCTGGGCGTAGGCCTTGACCCGTTCCCGGCTGTCCACCAAAAGGAGGAAAGCGTCGTCGGCGCCCCGCTGGCCCTTGAGATCGATGAGGCGACCCAGGGCCGAGGCCTGGTCGGCTAAGGCCATGAGCCCGTAAAAAGAGTCCGTGGCCGCGCCCACGACCCCTCCCGCGAGGAGAGCGCGGGACGCCGGCTGGAGCGAGCGCAGGGTAAAATGGCGCGGATCGACGGTTAAAATCGTGGTCAAGGGATCTCGTGGGGGGGAGAGGGGCGAAAAGCCCTTTTTGGGGGGGAAAGAGAAAAAAACGCGCCCTCGCGCCTCCGAAAAAAAGGGCCGCGCCCCGACGGGGGCGAGCGCGCCAGCGCATGTTAACAAAATTGACGGCTTGACTCAAGACGTTAAATGGAGCATGATAGATCGTTAGTTTCGCGTTTCCCCTTGGCTTCTTTTTCCGTCCCCGCGCCCGCGCGGGAAGGTTTCGCCAAAGAGGGGAACTTTGTGGCCTCCGGCGTCCCCTTTAAGGGGAGACGCGCCTCGGAGGGCCTCCCCGGGAGGCGTTTCCCCGCCGCGCGGCGGGAATGGCGACTTCCCGCCACCGTTTTTTTCAGTGAGGACATTATGAGCATTAAAGAAGTTGAGTCTACCCCTGAATGCATGCAAGAAGAGACCAAGCTCATTAACGGCCCCTGCCCTAAGTGCGGCAAGGAGCTGGAGTTTTTTTCCGTCGCCGAGCTGCGGAACGCTTCCCACTGCTATGAGTGCAAAGAACCCTTTGATCCCCACGCTTTCGCCAAGAAACTGGGGATTAATATCTAAAGAGCCAGCCCTCGCGGCCCATGGGCGGCTTACCGCCCATGGGCCTCCCTCAAAAGGGCCCTCCTTTTTCTCCGCCTCGCCGCGGGCCCATGCCCGGGGCGAGGCCAAAAGCTCCCCCTTAAGCGCCTTTCGCGCGCGCGAGGCCCTTCCTCGCGCTCCCGCGTAGGCCTGAAGGGGGGCGCGTTTTTTCGCGGGTCGTCTTTTCAGGCTCCGCCACCCCAAGCGCGGCGCCCCTACCCCCAAGGGCGGATTAAAATGTTTGGCTCCAAAAAGAACCGTCATCCCGGCAAGCAGCAATGGAACGCCTTTTTCAGCGACAGCGTGGAGATTGAGGGCACCCTCAGATTTACGGGCCTTTTGAACATCGACGGGCGCTTAAAAGGGGCCATCGTGGCCAAGGGCATGTTGGTCACGGGTTCCAACGCCAACGTCCACGGGGACGTTTTCGTGGAAAACCTCATTTTAAGCGGATCGGTGACGGGCAATATCTTCGCGACCGGCGAGGTGCACTTAAACCAGAGCGCCAAAGTTCTGGGCAATATCAACTATCAGACTTTAAGCATCGTCCCCGGGGCCCTCCACGAGGGCAACAGCCACCGCTTCACCGAAGAGGAAAGAATCGAGCTTATCGCGAAAATCCAAACCGAAATTGGCGCCCTCGAAGAGGGCGAAAATAATGGCGAAAAAAGCGTGCCTTCCCGCAAAGCGGCCCAGGTCCAGACTCCTTCCTTGGAAAAAGAAGGAGACGGAGAGCTGGATTCGCCAAACGGCGAGAGGAAAGCGAACGCGCCCCTGAAACAACTGGCGGTCGCCAACGAAGAATTGGGCTAAAAAGTCCCCTTTTCTAAAGCGGCTCGCGTCGCGCGAGCGGATACGCGCGTTACGCGTTCGCGTTCCCCCAAAGAATAAACGTTAAAGGCTCTCGCGGAAGATTCGCTCGCTTCGCTAACTGAAGCTTGTTTCGCGCCCCTCGCGCTCGCTTAACGCGGACAAGCCAAAAAAGCGCCGGAGAAAACTGGAAACGCGGTCGCCTTTTTGACGCGAAAAGCGCCGGAAAAAACGGTCGCGGAAAAGACGTTTTCGCGGCGCCGCTGATTCGCGCGCCGCCGCGACGGCGCGCGTTATCCCTCAAGCGTTTCGCCCGCGCGGCGCGAAAAGATTGGCGAAGCGCGCGCTTGAGCGGGCGCGCGCGTCTCAACCTTTTTTTCGCGAGCCGCCGCCTAATGGCGAAAAAAAAATGTCCAAGCGGAAGCGAATTCGCTTTTCGTGGGGAAATATGGGCGTTTTCGCTAGCGCGCGTTTTGGCCACGCCCCTTGGGGGGCAGTGGGAGACCGCTAGCGCGTCAAAACGCGCTCGCTAAAATGACGTTAAGGCGAAAGCGCCGCGGGCGCCGCGCGCTTTTACGCGCGCGAGCCGAGACAAAGGGGAAATTGGCGCGTTTCTTCTCGAGGCGCGCGAATTTGTTTAAGGGCCGAGTTTTGCCCGCGTAAACCGCGCGCGGCGCTTATATTTTCTCGCGATGTCCGCGTCAGGCCAGGGTAAAGGGCGGGATCGCCAAAAAAAGGCGCGCTCCCTGTCCCCTCGCGCGTCCCGCGGCCTAAGCTCTCTAAGGCTCGGTCCGTGGGGCGGCGGGCGCTTTTTCCCCGGCGGCCACGCTCTCCAATTGGGGTTTCGCGCGCTCCTGGAATTTGAGGGCCGCCTCGATAAAGCCCAAAAAAAGCGGATGGGGCCTTAAGGGGCGGGAGAGGAATTCCGGGTGGAATTGGCAGCCCACGAACCAGGGATGGCGCTTGAGTTCCATGATCTCGGCGATGCGGGGCGGCTCGGGAGAGTCGCCGACCTTAAATTTGGGGGCCTCCCCGCTGATGACGAAATGGTCCTGGCCCTCGCGGGGCGTGGTTAAAAGCTCGTGGAACTGGGGATTAATTTCGTAGCGGTGCCGGTGCCGCTCGTAAATAGTCATGAGCTTGCGGGTGGCGATTTCGGCCTCCGTCGCCTTGAGGCTCTGGGGATCCAAATTGTTGATGGCCTTCGGGAAAACGAGCTCGCTTTCCCCCAAGGGGACCTCCAGGTAGCGGAAGGCCTCCTCGGCCCGGCGGTTGGCCCTGTCGTAAACGCCACGGTAAACGTCATAGGCCTTGGTTTTGGGCGTTAAAAGGCAGGGCTTGAGCCCCAGGCGCATGGTCCCTCCCTTTTCCGTGTCCTCGTCGCGGATGGCGAGTTTTCCCTCGCGGTACTCGTACCAGCTTTCCATGAGGTAAATGACGTTCTTTTTGGCCTTCCGGCATTTGGGGTTAAACTCCTCCGAATTGACGCCCCGGATTTTCAGAACGTGGCGGGCGAACTCGATCACCGCGAGCTGGAGCCCCAGGCAGATCCCGAAAAAGGGAATCTGGCTTTCCCGGAGGTACTGGATGACGGAGATGAGCTCGGCGGTGCCCCTTTGCCCGAAGCCCCCGGGAATCAGCGCCCCCCCGCAGTCGGCGAGCTTTTGGGCGGCGTTGGCGCCGTTCAGCTCGCTGGACTCCAAATAGACGATTTCCACCTGGCTGTTGAGCTTGACCCCGGCGTGGCAGAGGGCCTCGTGAACGCTCTTGTAGGATTCCCGGTAGATCTGGGCCTTTTTGTTCTCGTCCTTTTCCCGCGCCTGGGCCCCCTTAGTTTTATTTTGGTCAACGTATTTGCCGATGACGAAGATTTTGACCTTCTTTTTGAGCTTGGAGAGCGAGGCGGTGAACTGGGTCAGCGGGGCGATGTTGACGGGGGCGCCCTTGCCGAGCTTTAAAAGCTGGCAGACCTTTTCCACGAGGGACTGATCCCGGAAATGGGCGGGAAGCTCGTAGATAGTGTCCACGTCCGGGGAAGTGAAGACGCAATTGTCCATGATGCCGCAGGACTTGGCGATTTTGCGCTTCGAGTCTGGGGCGACCTCCTTTTGGCAGCGGCAGATAATAATGTCGGGCTGCAGGCCCACGGCCCGCAGCTCTTTGACGCTGTGCTGGGTGGGCTTGGTCTTCGTTTCCCCCGAGGACTCGAGATAAGGGACGTAGGTGAGGTGAATCCCGATGGAGCGGCTCTTGTGGAGCTGCCGGCGCAATTCGTGGACCGCCTCGCAGAAGGGCAGGCCCTCGATATCCCCCACGGTGCCCCCGATTTCGACGATGACCACGTCCGGCGGCGCGGGGCCGTAGGTTTGCCGAAGGATATAGTGCTTAATCTCCTCGGTGATGTGGGGAACGATTTGGATGGTTTCCCCCTCGTAGTATTTGCCTTTGCGCTCTTTCTGAATGACTTGGGTATAGATGTAGCCGGAGGTGAAGCAGGAGTTCTGGGGTAGGTGCACGTCTAAAAAGCGCTCGTAGTGACCCAGGTCCATGTCCGTTTCCGCCCCGTCGTCCGTCACGTACACCTCGCCGTGCTGCTGGGGATTCATGGTGCCGGCGTCGGTGTTGAGGTAGGGGTCCAGCTTTTGCATGGAGACCTTAAAGCCCTTGCTCTTGAGGAGGGCTCCCAGGGACGCCCCAGCCACGCCTTTGCCCAAGGACGAAATGACGCCCCCGGTCACGAAAATGAATTTGGTGCGCGTGTTGCGGATAATGTATTGGTTGACCAGCTCGGTATTGGTGGAAATGGCTTGGAGATCCGGCTCTTCGTGAAAATGGGTCATTTTGTTTACTCGAATTCAATCGTGCTCGGAGGTTTGGAAGAAATGTCGTAGAGGACGCGTCCCACGCCGGGGACCTCGTTAATGATCCGGGTGGAAAAACGCGCGAGAAGCGCGTCGGGGAGGCGCGCCCAATCCGCGGTCATCGCGTCCACGCTCGTGACCGCGCGAATGGCGACGACGTTCCCGTAGCTGCGGCCGTCCCCCATCACGCCCACGGCGCGGACGTTTAAGAGGACCGCGAAGGCCTGCCAGACTTCCCTTTCCAGGCCGAAGGCCAAGATCTCCTCGCGCACGATGGCGTCGGCTTGGCGGACCAGCGTCAGGGCCTCCTCCGTCACCGCGCCCACCACGCGGATGGCGAGCCCCGGGCCGGGGAAGGGATGGCGCCACAAAAGGCGCGGGGGGACCCCCAACTCCGCCCCCAGGGCCCGCACCTCGTCTTTGAAGAGGGATTTGAGGGGCTCGATGAGGGTAAAGCGGAGATCCGGAGGGAGGGCCCCGACGTTATGGTGGCTTTTGATTAAAGCCGACGGCCCCTGCGGGGAAATGGACTCGATGACGTCGGGATACAGGGTCCCTTGGGCCAGAAAATCGATTTTCCCGAGCTTGCGGGCCTCGCGGCTGAAGACGTCGATAAAGGCGTGGCCGATGATCTTGCGTTTGGCTTCCGGGTCGCTTACCCCCCGCAATTTTTCCAAGAATTCCTTTGAGGCGTCCACGACTTTGAGGTCCAGATCGGGGTAAGCCCCGTGGAGGCTCTCGTAGACCTCTCTCGCCTCGTCAAGGCGTAAAAGCCCGTTGTCCACGAAGACGCAGTGGAGATTTTTCCCCACGGCCCGGGTCAAGAGGGCCGCGGCCACGGTGGAGTCCACCCCGCCCGAGAGGGCCAAAAGGACCTTGCGGTCGGGCCCGACGACCCGGGCGATCTCGGCCGTGGCCTCCTTGGCGAAGGAGGACATGCGCCAGTCGGGCGAGAGACCCGCGAGCGCGAGAAAATTGCGGAGGACTTTTTCGCCTATTTCCGTGTGGTGGACTTCCGGGTGAAACTGCAAACCGAAGATTTTGCGGCTTTCTTGGGACATGGCCGCGACATCCAGGTCGCCTGTTTTCCCTATTACCCGAAAATCGGGGGGCGCCTGGGTCACCCGATCCCCGTGGCTCATCCAGACGCGCCAGGATTTAGCCGTCCCTAAGCCCTTAAAGAGGGGGGAGCCAGCGTCCGGAAAAAAGAACGCGGGCCCGTATTCCCCGTGGGCTTCCCGGGAAAGGGCGCCGCCGAGGTTTTGGGCCAAAAGCTGCATCCCGTAGCAAATACCCAAAACGGGAATTTTCGCCTCCAAAAGGAGAGGATCGAGGCGGGGCGCCCCCGGGTCCGTCACGCTCGCGGGTCCCCCCGAAAGGATGAGCGCCCCGGGTTCTTGCCCCAAAGCCTCGTCTAAGGGAAGGCCCGCCGGCAGAATGGAGGCGAAATAGCCTAGGGCCCTTGTCTTGCGGGCGATAAGCTGGGTGAACTGGGAGCCGTAATCGATGATTAAAACGTGATTCGTCATAAGGCTTTGGGAAATCGTTCCCCCGGGCGCGCGGGGCGGAAGTTGGGGTGGGGCGGAAAGTATGGATAAAAGGCGCGACGCGCGGGAGAGGCGGGGCGCGGGAGGCGCCGGGCTTTTTAGCCGTGGCTCTCCCGGAGCGCCAGGGCCTGGGGGCCGCCTCCGAGCCCCAGGGCGCGGGTCGTGTCGCTGGGAAGATCGTCGAACTCGGGGCCGTGGGTTTTTAAGGATTCCAGAAAGGCGCTCCGGCTTTCGCCGTTTTCAAAGGAGAAGACGGCCAGGGCGCGGCCCACCTGTTCCCCGGAGTGGACGTAATTGAAATAGGAAATGTTGGCGAGGGAGGCGATTCTCTCTAAAAATTCGGCCAGGGCCCCGGGCCTTTCCGGGAAATTGAGGATAGCCGCGTAAGGGAGCTTCAGGAGCCGGGGCTGAAAAGGGGCCAGGCGGAAGGGGATATCCGGCCTAGCGGTGACGCATTGGTGCTTGTAGCCGGAAAAGTCCATCAGCTCCTCAAGATACCCGAAATCCTCCTGTTGGCCGTCAAAGCCGATGACCGGGTAGGCCAAGTCCGAGTCGTACTGGCCCACCAAGAGGTGGCTGATATTGAGGCCCACGGGGCGGATAGTCTTGAAAAAGGCGAGCATGGCCCCTTTGCGCTCGGGGATCTCCACCTGGTAAAAGGCCTGGCGCCCGAGGGGGTCGCCGGTCCGGCGGGCGACGTTGCCCAGGCGCCGGAAATCGATATTGGCCCCGCTTAAGATTATCCCCGCGTTGCGGCCCGCGAGCGCCGCGGCGTCCTTGCGGGCGGCGGCGAGGCCCAGGGCCCCCGAGGGCTCGGAAAGGACCCGGGCGACCCGCCAGAGTTCCTCCATGGCCAGGGAGACTTCCCGGGCGGTGACGGTCACCAGATCGTCCAAAAGATTTTTAAGGACGCTATAGGTGAGGAGACCCGCGGTTTTGACGGCCGTGCCGTCGCAGAAGATGTCCACGGCCGGGAGGGTCGACGGCCCGCCCGCGTCAAAAGCCGCCCGCATGGAGGCCTGGCCTTCCGCTTCCACGCCGATCACGCGGATCGAGGGGTCGTAGGTTTTGAGGACCGCCGCGACGCCCGCGGCCAGGCCGCCACCGCCGATTTGCGCGTAAACGACGTGGGGCCGCTCGGGCGAGGTCATCATCTCGTCGCCCACCACCCCCTGGCCGGCCATCACCAGAAGATCGTCGTAGGGGGGGACGCGCAAGTGGTCGCGGTTCCGCGCGAAACGCTCCGCGGCCTCGGCCGCGTCGTCAAAATTGTCCCCTTCCTGGTGGATTTCCACCATGTCGCCGCCCAGGCGGGCGACGGAGTCGACTTTCAGCTTGGGGGCTGACTGGGGCATAAAGAGATGGGCCCGAATCCCGAGGTGGGAGGCGGCGGCGGCGACCCCTTGGGCGTGGTTGCCCGCCGAGGCGGCGACGAGGCCACGCTTTTTGGCTTCTTTTTCCCGGGCGGAGATGAAATTGAAGGCCCCCCGCCATTTATAGGAATGAACCCGGGACAAATCCTCGCGCTTGAGCAGCATTTTCCAGCCCTCGGGCATGGGGTGGATCTCGAGGGGGGTGGGGGGAAAAAGCCGATAGACGCGCGTCCTCGCCTTCATGACTTGGCGGAAGAGTTCGGACACTTTGACCTGGGGGCCGTTGAGGTTCGCCGTTAAAGGGGGATGAGTGGTCATGGAACGCCGCTGGAATAAATAAGGCCGGGATCAAAAAAAGCCTCCCCGAAAGGAGGAGCTGTCGCTCGCGTTTTTTGGCCAAATCCCGGCTGAAATAGACAGTATAGCCACTACTCGCCTATAAGACAATAACTCGCGCGCCTCCGCGCCTCCCGCGCCCCTTACGCGAGTTAACGCCGCGGCGCGCGCCGCGCGCGTCCTAAGATTGAGCGCGGAAAGGAAAAATTGAAGGCTTAAATTAAAACGCAAATAGCGCGCTTTGTTTAAATCGAGCGGCTTTCGCGGTAAGGTAAAGCGCTCTGTTGGATAGTAACGCGCAATAAAATCTAATAATAATTAAGTAGTCATAATTAAAAAAAGAAGGCCCGCGAGCGCGCGTCGCGCCGCCT
>JAISCZ010000056.1 GCA_031265205.1 Deltaproteobacteria bacterium | reverse complement strand
CCTAAGGCCGCGACGAAGCCTTCCGAGAGGGCCTTGACCCGCTCGTTGACGGCGGCCTTTCTGACGACCGCTTTGAGCTGGTTTCCGGATTGTAAAAGCTCAAATTCATAGACAAGGCTAACTCCCCGCGCCCCGAAGCCGCTAGTTTGGCTGTTCAGAGGGGCGCCGTCCAAGACGGTAGCGTCAATGAGGATGAACTCGTCGCCAGGGCCCAAAGGGGAACTCGCTCCCGCCACCGCCACCTCGACCGTGGCGTAAGTCACCTCAGCCCTGTCGGTTACCGTGAGGATGGTGGCGCCGTTGGCGGCGTTGGCGGGGAGGAGGAAGTTTAGGCGCGCGAAATTGTAGAGCCCTTTGACGGCGATTCCGGACGTTAGAAAGTTCAGGGTATTGCCCGTGACGTCGTCGCCCTTGCCGTGGGCTATTCCGCCGTAGATCTCCGAGTTCGCTCCGAAGGTCGGCGCGCCGCTGATAGTAACCTCGTTTCCCGTGGCGGTCGCCACTCCGCTAGGGTAGGCGTGATAGCCCTCGCCGCCGAAAACGCTTCCATTAATCAAGCCGCCGCTGACGTTAACAAAATTTCCCGTCGCCACTCCCGCGCGCGAGAGGCTGGCGCTCGCTCCGGTTCCGCCAAAGACGTCTCCGTTAACCTCGCCTCCGCTTATGTTAACGATATTGCCCATGGCTGACACGTGAAGCGGTCCTCCGTTAGGGGAAAGGCCGTAGCCACCGTAAATGGCGAAGCCGCTCCTTCCTTTTAAAATTCCCGCGCTAATGTTGACTTCATTAAAGTAGGCCACCGCCGTTCCCGAAGAATTGAAAGAAGACGCGTATCCGCCATATATGGCCCGCAGTCCAGAAGAGGATATGTCAACGCCTATGTTTCCTCCGGAAATATTTACTTTATTTCTAATGGCCGTCGAATCTCCATAGGAGCTATAGACCGACGCGCCAGCGATGTTAGAATAAAGAAGCTTAATAATCCCGTTAACGATATTAACGGTATTGCCTTCGGCGCTGGCAAAGCCGATTCCCGCGTTGATGATATCAGCTCCATAAATGTTACTAATATCGGTTAAAGATGACGTAACGTCTATATTGACGCTATTAAAATTGGCGAAAATATTAGTCTCTAAAACCTGCGCGGACGCGTAAGCGTTAGCGCCGGTAATCGAGAATCCAACGGTTCCTCCAGTTAATTCCAATGAATTTCCATTGGCTGTTAAAGGGCTATTATGTGGAGACTGCGCTACTACAAACCCTCCATAAAGATGTTGGGCAATATTGCCAGCGCTTAAAATTACTTTGTTATTGTTGGCTGAACTGTCGTCTCCGTAGCCGCCAACCGCGTATCCACCAATAGCGCCTCCGGTTATTCTAAAAATATTGCCGTTGGGCTCAATGGCTTCAACGACGCAATTCGTCCCAGGCTGACAGTCATAATACGGCGCGTTACTGTTTCCATAAGCGTTGCCGGCAATGTCAAAGTTGGTGGTAATATCCTGCCCCGCTCTCACAATTTTCGGAAACATTAAGAAAATCAAGACGATAATTGAAGACCGGATTATTAACGGCGGAAATTTAGTGGCGAAGCGTTTCGCGCGCGCCGCCTTAATATCGACGCTTTTCGCGAATAGGGAATTAAATCCGTTTGAGCCACGGCTCTCAGCGTTATTGCCCTTGTATTCCGTCATGATAAATCTCCAACAAACGTTAAGGCCGCGAGATTTTGAATTTGACTAAAAAATAACTCTTGTCGGGTTTAATAAACCAGTTGAAGCGACTCAAATAAAACTCATAAGAAAGGAAATAACGCGCGTAAAGAAATTTTATTTTACAGCCGCCACTAAGAAGAGTCAAAAACGAAAAACGCGCGTGTCGCGGTTAGGCGCGACTAAACGTTTGTTAATTTTGATTAGCGGTAGATTCGCTTATTTGCCGCCGTCGCTCCGGCGCGTTTCAAATATAATATATTATTTTAAATGGTTAGATTTTAAGGGCTTAATAATATATTTTTTAGGATAATTGATAGCCACGCGGTCAAGGTTAAATATCGGGTCAGCTTCACGAAAGCTGAAATTCGTCGTTGCGCCGGAACAAAGGGCGAGGGCCATCCGTACGCGCGCTTCCAGGAAAAGGCGCTTCACGAGCGATAGTCGCGCTTTCGCGGCGCCTCGTCGCGCTCGTCGCGCTTAAGGGCGCGATATTTTAGAGAGCCAAGGTTTATCGCGGGGGAAAACTGGCGACGTTTTTCGTCGCGCCTTGGATTTCGCGGTTTGTTAGTCCCTGACTTCGCGAAGGGAAAGAGTCTGGGGGAGACTTCTTGAGCTCGCTTGGAATTCTCGCGAGAAGAGGGTTTGGAATAAACTCGATGGGAGCGCGCTCGCGATCTTTTTCGCTATTTCCCGTTTCGCGTTTAGCGCGAAAGGTTCGCCATATCGCTTCAGCGCGGAGGAGGAAGGCGCGCCGGAGGCGCTTTTATAGTCGGGGGGCGGCGGTCGGCCGCGCGGGCGCGAGTAAAGCGCTCGCGCGTTCAAGAAAGGGAGTAAGGCTTCGGGCGGGGAAGCCCGCGAAGCGCGCGCGCGCAAAGAATTTCGCGGGACGCCGCTTAAGCCCCTTGGAGGCCAAGTCGCTCGCGCGCGGACTCGAATTCCCGTTTTCCATCCCAAGGCAAAATTATATTTTTAATTATTTTATACTGAATTAGGTTTATTATTATAAATGATTGCTATATATAGTTTGTTTCAAAGTGAAAGTGACTGTATTATTTATTTACGCTAGTATTTGGTCAAGATTATGCCTCAAAGCGTAAACAATTCCTTGTTTGCCCCAACGTCCCTAAGCTGCTACAATCAATTTCGCGATGACGCTGATTGGGCGCGCTTCCAATGCCTTTTTCTCCTCTCGCGAGGTAAATCCTCGCGCCAAGCCGGCGCCCCTTTTTTTTAAGTTTCGGAAATCTTCATGATTTCAGGATAAAAACTAATGCCTTTTCCCCTGGAACGGCCCCGCCGCTTGCGGGATAATTTGACCTTGCGCGAGCTTTTGCGCGAAACCAGGCTTTCGCCCTTAGACCTTATTTACCCCATCTTCGTGGTCCCGGGCCGGGGAGTGAAAGCTCCCATTTCCTCGCTGCCCCGCCAGTTTCACCTTTCCCCCGACAAGGCCGCGGAACTCGCCCAGGACTTTTACGCGGACGGGGGTCGGGCGCTGCTCCTTTTTGGGCTCCCTGACCATAAAGACGAGGTGGGCTCCTCGGGAGCGGACGATAAGGGGCCGGTCCAGGAGGCGATTCGCTCCATCAAGAGCCGAGTTCCCGAGATGCTCGTCATAACCGATGTCTGCCTCTGCGAGTACACGAGCCACGGTCACTGCGGGGTTCTCCAGGACGGGCGGGTCTTAAACGATCCCACCCTGAAATTGCTCGCGGCCCAGGCTTTGTCCCACGCGCGGGCCGGGGCGGACCTGGTGGCGCCCTCGGACATGATGGACGGCCGGGTGGGGGCTATCCGGGAGAATTTAGACCAAAACGGCTTTGAGCGGGTTCCTATCATGTCCTATAGCGTCAAGTACGCCTCGGCTTTCTACGGCCCTTTCCGGGAAGCGGCCAATTCGGCCCCCCAGACGGGGGACCGGAAGGGCTACCAGATGGATCCCGCCAATATCCGGGAGGCGGCCTATGAGGCTAGCTTAGACCTCCAGGAAGGCGCCGATATTCTGATGGTCAAGCCCGCCGGGCCCTATTTGGACGTTTTAAGGGAGATCCGGCGCTTAACCGCGCGGCCCCTGGCCGCCTATCAGGTCTCGGGGGAGTTTTTTATGCTGTGCGCCGCCGCCGAACAAGGCGGCTTGGACTATAAAAGCGCGGCTTTCGAGTCCCTTTTGGGAATCAAAAGGGCCGGGGCGGATCTGATTTTGACTTACCTTGCCCCGGAGTTTCTGACCTGGTAGCCTAATGGAGAGGCGCGCGGAAGAATAGAGTCCGCGCGTCCCGGCTCGCGCCGGGAGTTTTTTTAGACTTTCTTTTTTCCGTCTTTTTTTTGGGGCAATAAGCCTGTGAGGCTATGGCGCTTTAATTTCAAGGGACGCTCCCCCGCGTCCGGGCGCCGCGGAAATAAAACAATGAGCTCGCGCAACGTAACGCCGCTAATATTTTTGGCCGTTTTCCTGGGAGGCCTAATCTGGGAGGGCGAGACCCGCGCCCAGGAGTTCCGCAACGCCGTCGGCATGGAATTTATCTATATCGCGCCGGGGTCCTTTTTTATGGGGGAGGACGCGGGGACGTTCGGCCCCCCGGAAAGAGACGAGACTCCCCAGCACCGGGTTTACCTCAACAAGGGTTTTTATCTGGGCAAATTTGAGGTCACCCAAAGGGAGTGGGAAACGGTCATGGGCTGGAACCGCAGCGCTTTCCCCTGGCCCGCCAACCCCGTGGACAGCGTGTCCCACGAGGAAGCCCAGGAGTTTATCGCGCGTCTCAACCGCCTGGAGGGCGCCGCCTATTACCGGCTCCCCACGGAGGCGGAGTGGGAATATTGCGCCCGGGCGGGCTCCAGCTCTTTCTATTCCTACGGGAGCGACCCACGGCGCCTGGGAAAAGTCGCCTGGCATTCCGCCAATTCTTCCCGGTCAACCCACGCGGTGGGCGCCCTTATTCCCAATCCTTGGGGACTCTACGATATCCATGGCAATATTTGGGAGTGGACAGGGGATTGGCACCAGGAAAACTATTACCAAGAAAGCCCCTTCAACGATCCCCAGGGCCCGCTAAAGGGAACCGCCAAAGTTTTTAGGGGCTGTGGCTGGGATAGCGACCATTATCGCTGCCGCGTGACCTATCGCAATTTCATGGCGCCTAACAACTATAATTCTTATGTCGGTTTGCGGGTCCTGCGGATGAAGAGTCCCCCCAGGCCTTAAGGAAGCGGGGCCACGCCCCTCGCTCCTAGCCCGGCCCGCCTTTTGTAAGGCGAGCGCCCAAAGGCGCGGCAGGCGGAAGCTCGCCGCGCCCTTAACTCCCGCCGCCCTGTGGGCGTCTGGGGGAGCCAGCGGCGCCGCGCGCTAAAGCGATAACATTTTATCCACTCCGGCTCTTCCGGCCCTTATTCGCTCTCCTCCGACTCGCCCAGTAACTCGCTCGAAAACCTTCGCGGGCTCGTTCCGGACGATTCGCGGCGCGCTCTTCCCCGGATGCGAGTTTCCGCGGGAAGGCGAGCGCCGCTCGGGCGCGGCGAGGCTCGGGATGTCTCGCGCTGAGGAAATGGGAACGCCAAGGGTTTATCGTTTAATCGGCGCGGAAGCGGGTAATTGTTGGGTATTGGCGGAAGGCGGATGGGGAAAAGACGCGGAAAAACAAGCGCCAAGACGGTCGCCCGCGCGGCGCGCTTTCTGGGGGCGGCGGAGCGGGAGGAGCGAGAGATTCGGCGCTCGCCGCGCGGGATCTTCCCCGTCGCGTCGCGCGAGGCGGGTCGCCGGGGCGGGCCGCTTCGCTAGGGGAGGGAACGACCCTTAACTCAGAGCCTCATATTTCGCGCGCGGGGCCGTAAGCCCTCGCTTTCGGGGGGAGAAGTCGCGGTCGCCGACCCGGCTAGTCCGTGGGAGCGCGAGCCCGCCGCCCCGATAGATCGCTGGTCCCTCGCGCGGAGGTTGGGAATAGCTTTAAAGGTCGAGGAAAGCGCCGGTGGAGATTTTATCCAGCATCTCCCTCGCTCCGGGATCGCCTTCGTCCGCCGCCGCCCGGAGCCAGTTTTGGGCTTCCAGAACGTTTTTTTCGACTCCGACCCCCATGAGGTAGAGGAGGCCCAAGGAGTGCTTGGCGGGACGGTTGCCCAGGTCCGCGGCCTTGCGGAACCAATGCGCGGCTTCCTCCGGGTCTTTGGGGACGCCGTCGCCTTCCAGGCGCATGGCCGCCAATTTACACTGGGCCACGGGGTCATTGTGGTAGGCGGCGGCCTCAAAGAGTTTCGCGGCCTTGGGTTTGTCTTGGGGGACCCCGTCTCCTTTTTGGTAGAGCAGGGCCAGATTCATCAGGGCCTTGGGCTGTCCTTTGTAGCTGGCCTTTTTGTACCACTTGGCCGCTTTGGTCGTGTCGCGGGGAACGTCCACGCCCTCGTGGTAAATGGCGCCCAGATTAAACTGGGCGTTGGCCAACCCGTTGATGGCGGCCTTTTTGTACCATTCGATGGCCAGGCGTTTGTCTTTGGGGATGCCGTCGCCGGCGTTATAGATGAGACCCAGGTAAAACTGGGAGACCACGTCTTCTTGGATGGCCGCTTTATGAAACCAAAATGCCGCCTTCTTCTTATCCTTGGCGACTCCTAAGCCCTCATGGTAAATCAGGCCCAATGAAAATTGGGCGCCGCTGTACCCCTGTTCGGCGAGTTTTTGGAGATCGGCGATGGTGGGGTTGGGAAAAACGGAGCTTTCCGCGGACGCGCCGGGTTCCAGGGTAAGGGCTGGGGGAGAGTCCGGGGGAAAGGCCCGGGACTGGGAGATCGCGACTGGAGGTTTCTCTAAAGAATCTTTTTCCAGCTCGCCCGCGAGCTCGCCCGCGGGGCTCTCGCTCTCCGTGAGTTCTTCCTCCGCGGCTTCGCGCGCCGCCTCTTCCTCCAGCGAATCCTCTTCCTCGATGGTTTCCTTGCCTAAGATCTCCTCGGCGGCGTTTCTTTTTAAGGGAATAATTTTGGGCGGCCCCCCGTTCAACAGGGACTCGGGGAGGATAATGCCGGCGGGGTTGCCGCTGGAGGACGTTTGCGCTTCAGGGAGAGAAGGGCCGTCGGGAGAGCCGTTTTCCGGATCGTTGGAAGGAGAGTCGCCAGTCTTAAATAGGCCGGAAATTTTAGCTAATAATTTGGCTATGGACGACATTTTTGGCCCTCTGGCAAGGAAATTAATAGTATAGAATTCTTGGCTTCAAGGTTACGTTGATTTCGGATTGGGAGCCGACGGGAAAACAAAAAAAGACCTCTGACGGGGTATGGCTGAGGGGGAGCTTGAACCTTAGATTCGGCTGGAAGGGGATTGGATAAAAAAGAGGCTTTATTTAAGGTCAGGCCCAAAGGTCCCGTTGGAGGAGTTTTAAAGTGGGCCTCTTGAGGATACTTTGAATTTTAGCATTAAGCCTGAAGGGGCGCAAGGGGGGGATTTCGGCCCCGATTTCGCGGCGAAAATTCTGGCGCGGAAGGTGGGGTTCGCGCCATAAATGAAAAATAAGCGAGATAATAAATAATATGTAATTATATTTTTAAATAATTATCTATTTAAGAGTGTAATTAATATCTTATTTGTTGTTAATGCGTCGCCAGATCGCCGTCCGCGCCGTATTGTCCCGGGGAGTCGTCGAGACGGGGAAAGGCGCCACGCCTCTCGTGGAGCGGCGCGGAGAACAAAAGCGCGCGTCTCTCGCGTCTTTGGGCGAGGCGCTGGCGGCGGCCCCTCTCCGTCCATCTGGGGCTCGGAGCCGTGGCGCTAGGGAAGGCTCTGGGGTCGCTTGAGATAAACTTGTCCCGGGAGGGGCGCGACCCGATCGCGCGGGGTCGCGAGGGCGTTCCCGCCGCGGGCGAGGCGCGCTTCTCCGGCGCGCGGCTCTCGCGGTCGCTACGCTATTATCTTTAGCCGCTGTCCAAGCGATTGACGTTTAGCGCCTGGCGCGGAAGTGGCTCGCGCTAGAATAGTTTCAAAATTCGTCAAACGAGAAAACAGCCCGAGAAAAATATTTAGACTTTTAGACAGTTTAGTGGTACGGCGTTTTAAGCGTAAGCGATGTTTTTTTTGAGGGACTCCGTTAAAACCTTCAAATAGCGAGATATCCATGAAAACTCTTCCCACGGCCAACCAAAACTTTCGCGAAATAATAGAGCGCGGCCTCTTTTACGCTGACAAGACTCAATATATTTTTAAGATGATAAAAGAACAAAAATTCCGCTTTCTTTCAAGACCGAGACGATTTGGCGAAACGTCGCTTCTTGACGCCTTCGAAGAATTATTTTCAGGAGATCGCGATCTTTTTTTAAAATCTTTGGATTGATCCTAACAGCCATCAACCCGCGATTGTAGAGGAGTCGCGATCCATAGTTAAAATTAAATCAGATTATAATTTCGATACACATCCGGTTATATTGTATTAAAACCTATTCTCGCGGATGACGGCGCTACCGAAACAATTGAAATTTTTTGCTAAAAATTACCAATTTTGAAGTTAAATTAAATTACGAAAGTTATTTTTTTGAAACTATTTTCGATCAGCCAATCTCTGACTTAAGGAATTTAGGCCAAGAATTTATAATCTCTTATACAGGGAAGGACTCCCCCACTCTTATAAAAATTACTGATAATCTTATGGCAAAAATTACTTGCTGGCAACGCGTCGCCGCTGGAAAATATTACCACTCGCTTTTACTTACGGCTTTACTCGCGGCTGGCCATAATGTCGATAGCGAGACTTCCACGCGTCTTGGGCGTTCCGATTTGACCGTTACCATTCCAAATAATAGTTTCGTTATTATCGTGATTAAATACTTGCCTAACGTCAATCGCGATAAAGCTGACAACATTCTTAACAACGCGTTGGACGCCGCGCTTGACCAAATTAACTTTGGGGACTACGCGGGACCTTACATAATCTTAACCCTAAAGATATTATTGGCCTGGCGATTGTTTTTCACGGACAGAATAGGGTTGCCGTAAAATTCGCGGAAGAGAGAAATTTTTTGGCGCCTCCCCCTCTCAAGTAGCCAGCCAAGGCCGTGACTCGGGATTTTTTGTGGGTCTATAATTTAAGGCGAGTCTGTAACATGAATCTCACGCGCGTTAAAGATATTCGCTAAAGATGTTTTACGACGCTGAATAATAGAAAGCGATATTGGATGGAGACGCTAAAAAGTAACGGTCTTTTATCAAAAAGTTGAGCCTGAAAGCGCCATAATTATCGCGCGGACCCCAAAGACGGCGCCGCGGCGCCGATTCGCGCTATCGCGCTTTTATGTCGCCGGCGCTTAAACAAATAATTAACACTCTTTTCTTGGCGGCTAAAGAAAGGCTCTTCCTTTCTTTTTATTATTTCTTTTTTTCAAAAATTCTTGTCTTCTTGTGAATTTTGGGGTAAAATATCCAATTTATCGTTAGAGGCGCGCTCATTTTTACCCCTGTCCCTGAAGAATTTGGGGAGCGCCCGCGAAAGGATTTTTATGGAAACCATCAGCCGGGAGCGAGCTTGGGAAATACTCGTCAAATACAATAAAGAGCCCTTTCACCTCCAGCACGCCGAAACGGTGGAAGGCGTGATGAAATGGTTCGCCGATGACTTGGGCCACGGCGCGGACCGCGATTATTGGGGAGTGGTGGGCCTTCTGCACGACATTGATTTCGAGCTTTACCCCCAGGAACACTGCGTGAAGGCCCCGGAGTTGCTGCGGGAAAACGGGGTGGGGGAAGACGTGATTAGATCCGTGGTCAGCCACGGCTACGGCATCGTCACTGACGTGAAGCCCGAGAGCCTGATGGAAAAAGTCCTTTACGCGACCGACGAGCTCACCGGGCTCATCTGGGCCTCCGCTTTAATGCGCCCTTCCAAGAGCGTGAGCGATTTGGAGGTCAAATCGGTTAAGAAAAAATTTAAGACCGCGAGCTTCGCCGCTGGCTGCTCTCGGGACGTCATCAAAAAGGGCGCGGAGATGCTGGGCTGGGATTTGGACGAGCTATTCCAAAAGACTATCCTCGCCATGCGCTCCTTAGAGCCCTCGGCGTAACGCCCCGGCCGCGCGTGGGGGCGAGAGCGTTTAGGGAGAAGGCCCGTTCGGCCCTTCCCCCTTAAACAACGTTCCCCATGGAGCTTTTCAAGCGATCCACGGGGATTAAAGCGGTCTCCTCGGCGCGCGGCCTTTACGCTGTCCCCGAGGGCCTTCAAGCGCGCCTCGCGGAGCCTTACGGAGCGCGGCGGCTGAAAGCCTGAGTCCCGTGGCGCCCGTGGGTTCCCGCCGTCGCGCGCGAAGCTCCAGGGGGGCCTCGCGGGCGTCCCCTTTGGCGCTCTTCCCGCGCCCGGAGCTTTGGGGGTTCGCGCTTTAGGGGCGGGCGCCGTGGCGGGGTCTACGGAATTTAGCCCAAAGTTTTTGGCCCGTTTCCCTTAAAGGGTCCATATTGGGGGACCTGAGGAGGAAGGCGAGGGCGAAATAGAGAAAGGGGCCGACGAGGAGGCCCGCGACGACGAGCGGAAGCCTTTGGAAGCCCCCGTAAACCTCGGAATGATAGAGGGGCCAAAGGGCCAGGCCCATGAAGAGCGCCGCGGCCAAGGAAATCCCAGCGTCCTTGAGGAACGGGGAGACGGGTATTTTTTCCCGGCGGCGCAGAATCCAGACGAGCGCCACGAAATTGACGAGGCTCGCCAGCGAGCTCGCCAGGGCCAAGCCCACGTGTTTGAAAGGGGTCAACAAAAGAAGGGCGAAAAGGATCCCCAAGGCCAGGGAGACGGCGGCCACTTTCGCCGGGACGCGGGTGTCGCCTTGGCTGAAAAAGACCCTAGCGACGATGGCGGTCCCCGAGAGAAAGGGAAGGCCGACGGCGTATCCCCAGAGGGCCTGGGCCGTTTTCAGGCTGCTGGCGCTTGTGAAATGGCCCCTTTCAAAGAGGAGGGACACCAAAGGCTCGGCCATGATCATGAGGCCCACGGTCGCGGGAAGGGTAATGAAAAACTGAAATTTTAAGGTCTTTTGAAACAGGCTCCAGAAGGCCTTGATGTCGCCTTTGGCCTTTTCCCGGGCCATGGCGGGGAGGATGGCGGTGGCGAGGGCCAGGGAAAAGACCCCTAAGGGGAACTGCGTCAGGCGGTCGGCGTAATATAAATAGGAAACGCTTCCTTCTTCCAGAAAGGAGGCGAGCTGGGTATTGATAAAAATGGAGATCTGGTAGGCCGCGGCGCCCAGGGCCGTGGGCGCCATGAGTTTAAAGACGCGCCAAATGGCCGGGTCCTTAAAATTGACCGTAAAGCCCAAAGCGATTCCCGCCCTTCTGACGCCGGGCAGCTGGATGGCGAGTTGGGTTATTCCCCCTAAAAGGGCCCCCAGGGCGAGCCCGATAATCGGGGTCTCCAAGCGCGGGCTTATGACGACCGCGCCGAAAATGATGGAGATATTTAAAAAGACGGGCCCCAGGGCCGGGATGTTGAAGCGGCCCAGGCTGTTTAAGACGCCCATGGCGAGGGCGGTCAGGGTGATGAGGAAGATATAGGGAAAAAGGACGCGGCTTAAAAGGACGGTCAGCTCAAAGAGTTCCGGGTCCGCGGCGAAGCCAGGGGCGATGAGGCGCGTCAGGAAGGGGGCCGCGATTATCCCGAGAACGGTAATCATGGCGAGGACGATGGCCATGAAGCTAAAAACCCCCCGAAAGAGGATTCCGGCTTCTAGCGGGCCTTCCTTGACCAGTTTTTCCGTGAAAATCGGCACGAAGGCGGGGGTTAAGGCCCCCTCGGCCAAAAGTCTCCGGAGGAGGTTGGGGAGTCTAAAGGCCACGAAGAAAGCGTCGGCCACGGGACCCGCCCCAAAATAAAAGGCGGTCACCTGGTCCCTGACCAATCCCGCGACGCGCGACAGAAGGGTCCCCACCCCCACGATGGAAGCGTTTTTGAGGAGCAGGGTTTGCTTGGGGGAGGAGGCGTTGGACAAAAGATTTAAAAGGGGGCGGAAAGCCACCGGGGAAGAGGATCGCCTGGGAAAAAGACGGCGCGCGGGACGCGCGCGCGGAAAAGGGCCGCGGCCAGGAGTTACGGGGGAAGGGTCGCGCGGGTTGGAACCCATTTTAGGGCAAAAAAGGAGCTTTACAAAGCCCCGGAGCCTGGCCCCACGGCCTGGCCTTGGCGCTCTCCCGCGGGGCCAATGGGCGCGCGGGACGCGCGGGCGCCCGCTCGCGCGGGCGCGGGTGGGCCGGAGGGAAACCGCGCGGCGGGAGGCCGGGAAGAGGCCGGCGGGAGTTGACAGGCGGGGCGATTTTCTTTAGTATGACTAATTCTTATAGGGGGGTTCCCCCTAAAAAAGGCCGCGATGACCCCTTTTTTAGACTAAAAGGGGTTTTTTTTAGCCTCGCTTTTCCGGCGTCGCCCGTTCGCTGACCCTCTGGGAAGCCTTTTCCCGCCCCGCGCGCGGGCGCGAGCGATTCTTTTTTGATCCCCCAAGGAGTGACCTTTGGCCAACCATAAATCAGCCTTAAAAAGGAACCGGCAAAGCGAGACCCGCCGGACCCGCAACAGCATCAATAAAACGAAGGTGAGCAACGCCGTCAAAAAGACCCGCGAGGCTATCCTTAACGCTCCCGAGAACGCGGAAGCGGCTTTGCGTCACGCCATGTCCACGTTACAGGGCGCCGTCACCAAAGGCGCTTTGCATAAGAGAACGGCCGCCCGGAGGATCAGCCGCTTGGCTAAAGTGGTGAGTTCCAGCCTCCGCGACCGCGCCGCGTCCAGCCCCGAGGCCGCGCCTAGCCCTGAGGCCGCGCCTAGCCCCGAGGCCGCGCCGACTTCCTAGAGAAGGGAGCGCGCCCCCAAGTTCCGCTCCGTCCGTCCGCTGGAGGCGAAAACGCCTTGGCGGAGTTCTTTTTTTTCTTGTGGAGAGGGATCCCATGCGTCGCTTAAGGGTAGCCCTCGTCTTTGGGGGGAATTCCACCGAACGGGAGGTCTCCCTGGCCTCGGGCCAGGAGGTCGCGCGCGCCTTGAGCCCGGACCTCTACGAGGTTTCGCGCTACGATCCGCCCCGCGATCTCGCCCGCTTGATAGCGGACGCCCCAAGCCTGGACGTGGCCTTTCCCCTCCTTCACGGTCGGGGCGGGGAAGACGGCTCTATCCAGGGTTTTTTAAACCTCTTGGGCCTTCCCTACGTGGGGAGCGGCGTTTTAGCCTCGGCCCAGTGCATGGATAAACGCGCGACCAAAAATATTTACCGCCAAAGCGGCTTGCCCGTGGCCCCGGACGCGCTTTTAAGCCAAAAAGAGCTTTCCCCCCAAGAGGCTTTGGAGATCGCCGCGCGGGAAATCGGCTTTCCCTTGGCGCTCAAGCCCGTGGACCAGGGCTCCTCGGTGGGCCTTTCGATCCTTTTCGGGCCGGAAGAATGGCCCGGCGCCCTCCAAAGGGCCTGGGACGCCTCGCCTTTGGCCCTGGCCGAAAAATACCTCGCGGGCCGGGAGTTCAGCGTCCCGGTCTTGGAATCCGCCGCCGGCGCCACGAGCCTTCCCCCCATCGAGATTGTTCCCGCCCCGGGCCGCGTCTTTTTTGATTACGCCGCTAAATACGAGCCGGGCGAGTCGCGCGAGATTTGCCCCGCCCCGCTAGCGCCCGACGAGACCGCGGCCATAGGGGAGCTGGCCATCCGGGCCCATTTGGCCTTGGGCTGCCGAGGCCTGTCGCGCACCGATTTTATTTTGACGGAGGAGGGTTTCCGCCTTTTGGAGACCAACACCCTTCCCGGGTTTACCGCGGGGAGCCTCTACCCGCTATCCGCGCGGGCTTACGGCTTAAGCCTGCCCGAGCTTCTCGGAAAACTTTTCGCTTTCGCCTTGGAGGCGCCCCCAGACTTTAGCTCCGCGCCGGCGCGCGCTTAACGCGATTAAGGGCTTGAGGCCGGCCGCGCGCGAGCGGCCCCCAAAGCCCGCGCTCTAACGCGCGGGCGCGGCCAAGGCCCGCGCGGCCCGGACGGCTTCCGCGAGATCGCGGCAGACGCGGGCGGAGGCCATGGCGGGCATCAGGTTGAGGGGAAGTCCCATATCCTCCACGATCGAGCCGTCGGCGGCCAAAAAGGGAGTTTGGGGGTCGGGGGCCAGGGGCGTTTCCCGAATCTTGTCGATGACGTCCCGCCCGTCGCTCAGATAGGCGACTATCCATTTGCCCAGGCCGTAAGCCAGGCCCACCTCAAAGACCGTCCCGCTGTCGGGCTCCAAGGGGCCCCGGAAGGGATTGAGGTTGGCGATAACTCCGTCCGCCGCGCGGATAAGCTCGACGTTATCCGCGAAAATTTTCCGGGGATCGCTCGCGGAGGCTTCGGGGAGGAGCGGAATCAGATCGCTTTCCGCGCAAAGCGCGCGGACGCGGGAGACGACGCTGGGGTAATCCGGCCGGAAAACGTCGGGGCCGGCGAAATAGACTAACAGGGACATGGCTCTCGCTCGCGGGAAAGGCCAACGGGGGAACGCGGGCGGATGGAGGCGCGCCCGCGCGCTTTAACGCCTCCCGTCGCCCTTAGGGGCGGGTGAGGCGCTCCGCGGCGCCGGCGAAACCCTTGTCCGCGGCGCGTCGGTAATACTCCTGGGCCTTGGCCTCGTCCTTGGGCGCAGCGGGGTTGGCGCCGGAGGCGTAGAGTTCCGCCACGATAAAGAGGGCGTATCCGTCGTCGGCGGGGTTGTCGGCGGCGAGCAAGTAGCTCGCGAAGGCTTTTTGGGGATTAGGCGCGGTCCCCAGGCCTTTCTCGTGCATCTCCCCGAGCATGATCTGGGCGAGGGCCTCGCCTTTTTTCGCCGCCCGGCTAAAGAAGCCGAAGGCCTTTTTATAATCCACGGGCGCGCCGTTTCCGTAAAAATAGATCCCGGCCAGGCCCATCAGGGCTAGGGGATCGTCTTTTCTGGCGGCTTTCCCGTAATAAGTCAGGGCGCGCTGGTAGTCTTGGGGGACGCCCACGCCGCGTTCGTAGAGGAAGCCCAAAAAGCTTTGGCTGGCGACCACGCCATGGTCGGCGGCCTTGGCGAGATAGCTTAAACCCAATTCGGGGTCGGCGGGGACGCCGAGCCCGTTGAAATAAATCAGCCCCGCCTGATATTCCGCCTCTGGGTTCCCTTTCTCCGCCTTAGCCGCGAGGGCGGACCATTCATCGGCGGTCAGGACCGCGGTCGCGGCGCCGTCCGCGGGCGCTTGGGCGAAGGCGGGGAAGGAAAAAGCCAGAAGAGCGGAGAAAAGTAAAATTTTCCAGAGGATCCCGAAAAGCGGAGCGCGGGACGCGCCGCCGGGGCGGGGCGCGGGCGCGAGGACAGACGGACGGTTCATGGCGGGCCTTCGCTTAATCGTTTGCGGAAAGTGGGGGCGAGGGGGGCGCGATTAAGTCGCTCCCGCCCTCCACGATAAAATATCGGAGGGTTTGGGTCAAAATGGCCACGTCAATGGGTTTGGAGAGGTGTCCGTTCATGCCCGTGGCGAAACACTTGTCGCGCTCCTCGGCGAAGGCGTGGGCCGTCATGGCGACAATGGCGAGGCCCTGGCACTCGGGCATGGCCCTGACGCGGCGGGTGGCCTCGTAGCCGTCCATGACCGGCATCTGCAGATCCATGAGCACCAGGTCAAAGGGCTCCGGGGGACGTTTGGCGTAGGACTCGCGGAGAATATTGATGGCGACTTGCCCGTTTTCGGCGACGGTGACGGAAAGGCCCATCTTCCGCATCAGGGATTTGGCGACGAGGACGTTCACGTCATTGTCCTCGACCAGGAGGACCCGGCGCCCCTCGAGTTCTTTGTCCAGGGCGACCGCGTTTTTCTTAGCGGCGCGCGCTTGGCGGGAGGGCCGGAGGGCCTCCCGCGCGCGTTGTTCCTCGGCGGCGCGGTCCACTTTAAAGAGGCAGGTGAAGGAGACCGTGGTCCCGACTCCCAACTGGGAGCTTAAGGACACGGTCCCGCCCATGAGTTCCACCAGGCGCTTGGTGATGGTGAGCCCGAGGCCCGTTCCCCCGTACTGGCGGGTAATGGAGGCGTCTCCCTGGGAAAAGGCCCGGAAGAGTTTGTCGGTCTGCTCGGGGCTCATGCCGATGCCCGTGTCGGCGACATGGAAGGCGATGGTCGCTTGATCGCCCTCAAGGGACTGGAGTTCGGTCTTGAGGGCGATGGACCCTTCTTTGGTGAACTTGAAGGAGTTGCCCAAAATATTGATAAAGACCTGGCCGAGGCGCAGGGGGTCCCCGATTAAGAGGTCGGGAACGCGCGGGCTCGTTTGGATGACAAGGGCTATCCCCGATTTTTTGCTCTTTTCGCGGAACATGATTTCCGCGTCCTTGAGGGTCTTTTCGAGGGAAAAGGGGATGGATTCCAAAGTCATTTGGCCGGCCTCGACTTTGGAAAAATCCAGGATATCGTTAATGATGCCCAAAAGGGCTTTCCCGGAGCTATGGGCGTTTTCGGCGAACTCCAACTGCTGCTCGTCGAGCTTCGTCTGTAAAAGCAGATGGGTGAGCCCGATGATGGCGTTCATGGGAGTGCGGATCTCGTGGCTCATGTTGGCCAGAAATTCCGATTTGGCTTTGCTCGCGAGTTCCGCCTGGCTGATGGCGCGGGTGAGCTGGGTCACGTCGCTTAAGATCATGATGACGCAGACGCCGGACTGGTTTTTAACGCTCTCCTCTTCCGCCCTCTTGAGCCTTAAGCTGTAGGAGACGCGCTCCCCGTCATCATCGGTAAAGTGGATCTCCATCTCGAATGTTTCCCCGTTGATGCCGTCGGGCCCGAAGAGGTGCTCGAGTTCTGGGGCGGCCCCGTCCGCGTCCCCCTGTTGGAGCAGGGTCTGGAGGAGGCCGTCGTCTTCCTGGAGGTAGTGGATTTCCAAGAGGAGCCTCATCGCGATATTGAGGTAAACGGGTTTGCGGTTAAGGCTGAAGAGGGCCAAGGCGTTGGGGATAGAATCCAGGTGCCCGCAGATGGAGTCGAGGGTTTTGTTGATGGAGGAGACGATGCGGTGGTAGTCCCCCTGATGTCGGGAGGGATTCGCCCGGTGGCGCAGGGCCCCCGCGCTCGCGGCGATGGTCAGGCCGCTGATCTCGTCCAAGACCGCGCGGATGGACTCGGCCATGACCAGGTAAGAAGAGGAAAGTTTCCCGATTTCGTCCTCGCGCTGGCTCAAAGGCTCGAGGTCGATGGTCTCGAAATTGCCCAACGCCAGGCGGTTGGCGTTTTCGGTAATGATCGTTAGGGGGTGGGTGACAATGTTTTTGAGCGCGAGGCGGTTGAACCAGGCGAAGGCCACGAGAAAGAGGAAGGTTAAAAGAAAGCCAGTAATGTCCGCCTGGCGGACCGCGGCCATGAAGTCGTTGCGGGAGACTAGGATCCCCAAAGACCAGCGCGTGCCACGCACGGGCGCGTAGCTGATAAACATGGGGCCTTCCGCGGTCTCGATGGCCGCGGAGCCCGTGTGCCCGTCCAGCATGAGCCTTACGATTTCCTTGGCCACCGGTCCGGAGCCTATGGCGCTCTCGATGTTCTGATGGCTGAAGATCTTGCCCTGGGTCAGGTGGGCCATGAACTCGGCGTCCTTGTTGACGATAAAGGCCGTCCCGTGGGGCCCGATATTGAGGTTGGAAATTATTTCGTGAATAACGTCGTAGGAGTAGCTTCCCACCAGGTAAAAGGCGGGCTTGACGGTTTTGGACAGTTGCTCGGTGCTCCAGATGGGGATGCCCATGGCGACTTCCAGGCCCGTTTCCCCCACGCTCGTGTCCTCGATGACCACGTTGGCGGTGACGTTTAAGAGGTCCCAGATCTTTCGGGTGGTCAGGCGGAAGGGCGCGAAATCGCTCCCCGTGATCAAAGAGCCCTCGCTGTCGTAGAGGCCCAGCCACTCAAAGTTGATGGTGGTCATGGTCCTGTCGATTATTTTCTTTTTGCCGCTGATGGCGACCGAGGTGCTGCTTAAAATGCTGTTGTTGCGGATCAGGTAAAAACGGTCCACCAGGGTATGGAGCTTGGACTCCAAGTTCTGCGAGGCGGATTTGCTCATGGGCTGGAGGACGTTCAAAAGGATGGTCTCGGTCAAAGAATTCATGAAAAAGGTCATGATAAAGACCAGGCCCGCCGTTAAGACCACTACCACGAGTGAGGTCACGAAAAGAATCTTCGTGGCGACGCTTTTAGGGGCTTTTACGCGTAAATTGGTTGTCATGAATCCTTCAAAAACCGCCCTGAGCCTCGGGCAAGTCCTTTTCTTCCCTTTGGCCTTCTTAAATGTCGTCGGGATACGGCTTATCCGGCAGCTGGATAAAGGCCACGGATTTGTCGCCTTTTTGGGCCCGCTCAATCGCCGAAGTCGCGAGTTTCGTAAAAATCAGGTGCATGTTGCGCCCCCCTGGCAAAGGCTGGATCTTGGCGGGGTCCTGAAGGGTTAAAAGCGAGTTCTGATAGGACAGGTGGTATTTTCCCGGGCGCGTTCCCTGGCGGCTGTTCCATTCCAAAGCGTAGTCCATGTCCCAGGAGCGCCGGAACCCGCTGACGTTGGCGGCGTCAAACTCCACGATGGTGATCTGGCCGTTGTTTACGTAGATAGTCAAATAATTCTTCCAGCCCTCCTCGTCGTAATTTTGCGCCTCGGCCGTGAAATAGCCGTCGTGAAGACGGTTTACGGGCTCGGCGCAGCCGCAGGTCAGAAAAAGGGCCAGGAGCGGGGCCCAGAGGGCCCAGCCCCAGGAAAGTTTGGGGGAGGCGCCTGGGGCCCTTTTAAAAATTGTAGGCATCCACGTTTTCCGCCGTGAACTCGGAGCGCCGAGGGAGGAGCACCACGCCCGAGTCGGAAGCGGTGTAGGCCGCGGGGTCCAAGACGGCGTTGGGCATCACCTCAATGAGGCCTATTTCCGGGACGTCGACCATCTGCCCGACGTTAAGCTGATTGCCCGAGGCCAGGTAATAGCCGATATAGGTGGCCAGGGCGCCCTGGAGTTGGCAGTCCCACAGTCCCCAACGATCCACCGTCCCGTCTTTGGCGAAGCGCCGCATCGCGTTGGGCGAGGCGAAGCCCGTGACCGTCACCGCCGTGGCGTCCAAGCCTAATTCCTGGAGGGCTTGGGCCTGGCCCGGCAGGGAAGTGGAATCGTTGCAGATAATAACGTCGATGTCCGGATGTTCCTGGAAGATTCTCAGTCCCACGGCCAGGGCCTTTTCGGGGTCCTGCTCGCTGTAGTAGTTGTCGGGATTAACGTTTATCCAGGAAGGGAAGGTGGCGCGGATATATTCTTCCCCGGCGACCCGCCAGGAGTTTTGATCCGCGACGGAGGCCTGGCTGTAGTGCCAGGCGTATTTGATGGGGTCGGTGGCTGGTTTTTTCCCCCTTTTCCCCAAGCTTTTGACCGCCATCTCCACCAGCATTCGGCCTAGCTGGGAAGGCGTTCCCTGGGAGACCATGATGAGCCGCGCGTCTCCCGAAACGTCGCTGTCCCAGGTGACGACCTTGATCCCGGCCTTTAAGGCCCTTTTCATGACCTCGTCTAGGGCGCGGGCGTCCAGGGAGGAGACGGCGATGGCTTGGGCCCGCTCGGCGATGGCGCTTTCGATAATGGCTATCTGCGAAACCACTTTGGCTTCCGGAGACCCCAGATATTTAACCTTAAAGCCTTGGCGAGCGGCGTATTCTTGGGCGCCGAGGTTGGCGGCCTCGAAAAAGGCGTTGCCCGTGATCTTGGGCACGAAAATCACGGTCACGTCCGCTTTCTGGCCCGCGTTAAGCGTTTGGCTTTCGTCCGGCGAGGAACAGGCGCCGCAGGCCAGGGAGACGAAGAGGACGGCGAGGAAACGAATTATCCTGGTCATGACAGTGGACCAGAGTCAAATTCGGCCACGGGTGCCGGGGTTCAACTCCGGGCGCCTCCTTTAACTATTTTAGGATATTTTTAGGCTAAAACCAGTCTTTTACGCAAAAAAAGGCGCGCCCGCGCGCGGCTAAACGCCAATCGGCGGGAAAAAGGGGGGATTTCGCCTCTCTTCAGGGCGGCAAAAAAAAGCGCGACGCGAAAAAATTCGCGCGTGGCGCCGCGCGAGCCGCGCGGGAGTCCTTGGGAAAAAGAGGGGTCGAAATCCTCGTAAGCGAACGTCAAAGCAAAAACTTTTTTGAGTTTACACTAAAAAAAGCTTGAAATAAAGCGAACTTAAGCGCCGATTGGGCCTTTTGAGGGGACGCTCGGCGCTTACGGGGACGCTCGCGGCGCGTCGCCGCGGGGAGCGCTTCAGCGCGGAGGCGCGCCGCGGGCGCGAGCGCGAAGAGGCGGCCTATTGGGGAAAATGAATAATTTATCATTATTTAAAAGATTATAATATGTAAAAATATAAATAAGTGTTTTAATATATATATAAAAATAATATTTATATAATATAAATAGAGCTATTGGAGCGATAATTCCAGGAGAGGCACGCGAGCGCGGCGCGAAGGGGCGGGGCGGCGGGGAAAAGGGCGGCGCGCCCGCCCCAAGGTCCAAAAGGCGGAAACAAGGTCAAAAAGGCGGAAAGGCGCCTGTCCAGGTTCTCAAAGGCGATCCAAGGCCCTCCCGGGCGGCGCGAGACTCCCCGGAGCTCCAGGCGGCCCCGAGGAGCCCAAAACTTCCCCTAAGGACGGAGCGAAGGCGCTGGTTTCAGGCGCTTTTTGGGCGGCGGCGCGCGGCGAGGGGCGGGAAACGAATCGCGGTTTAGCGCGCTATCGGGCTTTGACGCCAGAGGAAATACCCGTTTATCGCGTCCGCTATCGCGATAGCGCTAGACTTTAGATAGAATCGGTTTTTCGGGGCGTTACGCCGAAGTCCGCCGCGAGCGTCAAAGATTTTTTGTCGCGGCGAGAAAAAACGGAGCGCGGGTCGGCGGCGAGCGTGAAAGATAAGGGAACCGCGCTATTGACCGCGCTGTATTAAAGACGCCGCCAAATGCGGGAAGCGGTAGTCTTCCCGCCTTTTTGGGGCGGCGCGGGCGCGGGACGGCTTTTATCCTTAGACCAAACTTCCAGAGCAAAAACAAAAATATTTAGTGATTTAGGGGGGGTAGCAAAAAAACAGCAGTTAAATCATGGGTACTTGGGAATTTCCTTTATAAGTTGGCACGCTTTTTGCTGAAGCGGGCTTAACTCAGGCCTCAAAATAAAGCTCGCCTTCTTGCCGGTTTTAAGATCTTTAAAGGCGATGGAGGGAACGGAAATCGACTTCAGGCTTTCAAGC
>JAISCZ010000047.1 GCA_031265205.1 Deltaproteobacteria bacterium | reverse complement strand
GCCGAATGGCTCCAAATGGGAGAAAGAGAGCTTTTAGAGCGGATCCGAAGCTATTATGACGGATTCTCCTTTGACGGCGTGACCAGGGTTTACAATCCTTTCTCAACTTTGCTTTTTTTTGGAGAAAAAGAATTTAAAAAATATTGGTCTTTGTCAGGTTCCAACGCCCTTATTCGGAAATTATTAAGAGAGCGGGAACTCACCGTGGAGCGATTTTCTGGAATCCCCGTTGACATGGATTTCGCCGATTCGCCTGGAGAAATCGGAGCGACGCCACCGGAAGGTTTTCTTTATCAGGCAGGTTACTTAACCTTACGCAAAGACGCCAGCGGCGCCTACTTTCTGGACTATCCCAACTTTGAAGTCCGGTCCGCGCTAGCGGCCCTGTTCCTTGAAAATTTATACTCCTCGGTGACGCTGGCTAGGGCCGCCAAGATAGAAATGGGCAAATATCTGGGCGCCGGCGACGTTCCGAAAATGGTAGCCAGTATTAGACGCGCGTACTCTGTCCTGACTTATCTGGATCATACGGATATTGTTTCCCAAAAATTAGTCAGAAGAATTCTGGGAGCGGTCGCGAAGACGTTTGGAAAAAAACCACGAGACATTCCTCATTTAAACCCAGAGAATAATTATTTGGAAGCGACGCGCCAGAAGCTTGGCGAATCTTTCTATCGGGCTACTTCGCGGGCGTGTCTGTGGGGGGCTGAAGCCTACGCGCGTCCTGACGCGCGTAATAACCTTGGCCGGATCGATTTAGAGGTCAGCTATAAAGATCAAGTTTACGTTATTGAATCGCAAACGGCCCAAGGCGCTCGCGCCGCCATGAAGGCGGCCCGCGCGGGGATGGCTCAAATTCGGAAACGCGACTACGGAGGCGCCCACAAAAATCCTATCCTCGTCTCCATGGCCGTGATTTTAGAAATTCGTAACCTCGGGGCCCGCGTATTTGTCAAAAACGGCGAGACTACGGTTCTGGACAGTGGGGCTTTAAATCGACTTGAATAAACCAAGGCGGATGATAGCGCGGGGTCGTAAGCGAGCCGGATTGGAGTCTTGGAGAGGACATTTTCGCTCGCGCGGCAAACTTATCTCGCGCTCGCGAAGTTATCGGCGTGGAAATGGCCTCAAGCGCCAGGGCTGAGCGGGGAAGGCGAGAGGGCCCTCAACCTGGAGAGCCCCCATGAGCGCGAGCGAGTGGGCCGTATCCGGGTGGCTCCCGCCGAAAAAGGCCAAGCGGCTCGACAGTGATTTCGCGGGCGCGCCGTTGGCGGATTTTTCGTCCCCGGACTCGGCCATCGCCAAGGGCGGACCGTAAAATCGTCGCGTTTCCATGTCGCCAGCGTCGTCCATGTCCGCGGCGACGCTTGTTTCCGACGGGTCTTTTTCCAGAGCTCGCGAGCGCCGTCGCGCCATCTTTCCCGGCGGCGCCCAAGAGGGCTTCCGTCGCGTCGTCCGTCGGCTCGCTCTCTACCGTCTCCTGGGAGAATTCGAGGGCCAAGGCCAATTCGTCGCGGGCGCGAGGCCGCGGGAAAAGCGGGGGGGATCCGGCCATAACCGTTCTGGCCCGCGAGCCGGCGGGTCAGTCCCGCCTTGGCGCCGAGGGTTTTCGGCGCCGTGGGCCCCAGGGTTCTTTCGACCCTCCGCGCCCTCGCGCGTCGCCTCCGCCAAGCGCGCCGCGGGCCCCGAGTCCCAGAATTCGACGCCTAAGCGCGACGTGAAACTGAAATGGCCAAAAGGTAATTTTTTTATCTAAGCCCATTAAGGGTTCGCTATCGCGCGCGGCGCCGCGAAATAGCGTATAATAAAACGCGTAATTTCCGTCCCCTAGCGCCAAGACGCGTTCAAGGCGTCTTAGAGCTGGCCTGAGGCCCTTTAAGCGCGGCTTGAGGCCTGGGCTCTCGGACCCGCCGCGCCGGGGGCCGTGGACCTCCCCACGAGGCCATCTTAAGCCCTTTTATCCGTCGCGGGCGGCGCGCGCTCGCCCATCGCCCCTTCCTCGCCGTTTCCCCTAAGCCATTGCGCTCTTCCAGAGGTCAGTCGATGTCCTTCGCCTTATTTTTTCTTTTCGCGATCGTTTTCCTGGCCGTTTCGGCCATAACCCACGGGACCGCCCTGGCTTTTAAGAAAAAGCGCGGAGGCCCGCTCAGGGCGCGCCCGCTACAGATCACCCTTCCACTGAGCCAGAAGGATATCGCGGAGGGGGAAAGCCTTCCGGAAGACTGGCCGGAGTGGAATTACCCGCGCGCGGGAAACGTCTTCGAAAAAATGCGCCATTGGGCCGAGGACCACACCAAAGTCACCTCCTCGCACGGGGCGGCCCACGGTTGGGACGGAACGCGCGCCGTGGCGCTTTTGGCCCTCGGCCCAGGGGATCCCCGGGTCTGGGCGGCGCTGTCGCGGTCGGCCAAGTCCTTGGCCGACCACGCGGCCGAAATGAGTGTCTCCTTAGGGGATATGCGGGAGTTTCGCCTGCGCGCCGCGGCTTCCGTCGCCATGGGGGCGCTCGAGGGCTTCGACGAAGTCGAGCGGGCGGCGGCCAAAGGCGCGGGGGACGGGCCGCCGCCCATCGCCGCCGGCGAGAGGGAGTTCGCGCGGAAGACTTTGGACCGGATAAACGCCGCGGTTCCCGCCGGGAGGCGCGCCGCGTTCGCGCCCCGCGCCGCTCGGAGCCTCGCTGAGGCTTTATACCCCGTGGACGGGCCCTTTTTGGGGCGCGCGGGCCAGAAGCCCGTCGGGGAACTTTTTCCCTCCGCGCCGGAGCTTCGCGGCGCTCTCGCGCGCGCGGAGGGGCCCGGGGGCCCGGGCCCTGGCTCGCGCGAGGCGCTCTCGCTTAAGTCGCGCCTGGGCCTCGAGCTTTGGGACTCTGGGGGCGCGACCGCCGCGCGGGAGGCGGCGGAGCTTTTAACCGAGGCCTCTTCGGGCCTGGATAGCCTTTTGGGACCGGAAAATCCGGAGGCTCTCGCGGCCAAAGAGCGACTGGCGCGGCGCCTCGCGGGCCTTCCCGGCTACGGGAAAATCATGCCCCACCCCCTGAGGATCCCCGCTGACCCCGATCTGGTCGCCGCCCGCGCGCTTTTCCGGGAGATTAAAAAGCTCGCTCCCCGGGGAGTGGCGGGAAGGCCTATCAGGAAACGCGCCGAGATGGGCGCGCTCGCGGCCGGGGTCGGCCGCGAAGTCAGCCCGGCGGCGCGCGACGCCGTGGAGGAAGCGATTTGCGATTTCATGACCCAGCATTTCAAAGCGACCATGGCGGGAAATGGCGGATGCTTTGAATATTGCGACTATGGCGACGACGAGGGGGCCTCGCGCTTGGGCTTCGATCTGGACACGGTGAGCGTTCGCGCCGGATTGGGCGACATGGACGCCGAAGCTCACGGGTTCGCTCTGGCGCGCCGGCGTTACGTTTTAGGGGGACGCCACCCGGAGACCGCCTGCTCTCTGGCGCTGACGATGGTCCCGTCGGAAATCCACGAGGGGGACTTCGCGTATTGGATTCTGGCGGTGGAGGCCTTGGAGGGCCGGGGAGGCCGTTACGCCTCTCAAGAGGCGGAACTTAAGGTTAGGATCGGCCGTTTTTTTCTTTCCGAGGGCGACTACGATTTGGCCGCCGTCGTTCTGGCGGAGGCGGACAAGCTCTATTTAGACTCTTGGGGCGAGAGGTGCCAGGAGCGGCTGGAGTGCGCGGCGCTTCTCGCCCAAGCGCTTCGTGAGAGCGGGGACGCGACCGGGGCGGAAAAAATCTCCCGCTCGCTTTTGGCGCTCTTGGACGGCGCCCCGCCGAGGCGCGACCCCGAGCCCACTCTTCCCTCTGACGCTTTGATCCTCGCGTCCGCCCTGGCCGGGACCGCCGCCGCCATGTTTTCCCGGGGCGAGCGCGAGGAGGCCTCCCGTCTCATGAAACGGGCGATGGAGGGCCGCGCGGGCGAGGGCGGCGATTCCGTTCTGGGAACCTACGTGGACACGCTCGCGCGCTCTATGAAGGCGAGCCTTTAGGGGAAGAGGCGTAATTTTCGCCTCCCTCGCGTCAAGACGGGCTTAAGGCGCCTATTAAAGCGCTAGAAGCCCCTTAAGCGTGGCTTGAGGGTTAGCCATTGGCTCGCGGATCCGCCGCGCCGGGGGCCCGCCGCGCCGGGGCCATGGCCCTCCCAGCGAGGCCTTAAAAGGCCTTTTCGCGCGGGCGGCGCGCGACCCGCCGACCCTTCCCCTCAGATCCTTTAAGCCCCTTCGCCTTTCCAGAGGTCAGTCGATGTCCTTAACGCTATTTTCGCTTTTCGCCCTCGCCTTTCTGGCCTTTTCGGCCCTGACCGGCGGGACGGCCCTGGCCTTTAAGAAAAAGCGCGGAGGCAAGGGCCACAAGGGCCACAAAAGCCCGCGGAAGAGCGCCGTAAAACTTTCCCCGAGCGGGCGGAAGGAGGCGAGAGGGCTTCCGGGAGATTGGCCGAAGTGGGATTACCCGCCCGCGGAAAATTTAGTCGAAAAGACCTTCCGCTGGGCCGAGGGCCACGCGAAAAACTCTTCCCCGCATGGGGCGGCCCACGGCTGGGACGGCGCGCGCGCCGTGACGCTTCTGTTTCTCGGCCCCGAGGATCCGCGGGCTTGGGCGGCGCTGTCGCGGTCGGCGCGCTCCCTTTCCGATCACGCCTTAAGCCTACCTGATTCCGAGGGGGGCGAGCGGGAGTTCCGCCTGCGCGCCGCGGCTTCCGTCGCCATGGGGGCGCTCGCGGGCTTCGACGAAGTCGAGCGGGCGGCGGCCAAGGGCGCGGGGGACGGGCCGCCGGCGCCGCCCGTCGCCGCCGGCGAGAGGGACTTCGCGCTTAAGACTTTGGAACGGATAAACGCCTCCGTTCCCAGCGAGAGACGCGCCGCGTTCGCGCCCCGCGCCGCTCGGAGCCTCGCGGAGGCTTTGTACCCCGATGACGCCCCGTTTTTAGGGCGCGCGGGCCAGAAGCCCCTTGGGGCGCTCTTTCCCTCCGAGGCGGAGCTGCGCGACGCTCTCGGGCGCGCGGGGTGGCGCGGGTGGCGCGTGGGGCGCGTGGGGGGCCCGGGCCCGGGCTCCCGCGAGGCTCTTTCGCTTATGTCGCGCCTGGGCCTCGAGCTTTGGGACTCTGGGGACTCCGCGTTCGCGTGGGAAGCGACGGAACTCTTGAGGGAGGCCTCCGCGGGTCTGGACAGACTTTTGGGCCCCGGGGATCCGGAGGCCCTCGCGGCTAAAGAGCGTCTGGCGCGGCGGCACGCGGGGCTGTACGGCTACGGTAAAATCATTCCCTCGCCCACGCGGATTCCCGATATCCCCGATCTGGCCGTCGCTCGCGAGTATTTTCGGGATATCATAAAACTCGCGCCCCAGGGAGAGGCGGGGAGGCTTATCAGGAAACGCGCCGAGACGGGCTTGGTCGCGGCCGGGGTCGGGCGCGTGGCGAGCTTGGACGCGCGCGAGGCCGCGGCGCGAGCGATTGGCGATTTTATGGCCCGGCTTATGTCCGCGAGCTCGAAAGGAAACGACGATGGCGGCGAATTTTGCGACTACGGCGACGAGGAGGGGGCCGCGCGGTGGGGCTTCGATCTGGCCGCGCTGGGCGTCCGCGCCGCTTTGGGCGACATGGTCTCCGTTCCGCACGCGATCGTTTTGGCGCGCCGCCGGAACGTTTTAGGGGGACGCCATCCGGAGACCGCCTGCTCTCTGGCGCTGGCGGGGGACATGTTGGGCGCCAAGGATGGAGCCGTCGTTTTTTGGGCTCTGGCGTTGGAGGCCTTGGCGGGTCGGGGAGAGCGCTACGCCGCTCAAGAGGCGGATCTTAAACGCCGGATCGGCCTCGTTTCGCTCTCCGAGCGCGACTACGGCCTGGCGGCGGGTATTTTGGCGGAGGCGGACGAACTCTATTTGGCTTGCCGGGGCGTGGTGGCGGGTCAGGAGAGGCTGGAGTGCGCGGCGCTCCTCGCCGAGGCCCATTACGGACGCGGGGACGTCGCCGCCGCGGAAAAGATCTACGGGTCGCTCAATAAACTTATGGAGAGGGGCGTCCCGCGGAAAAACCGCGAGCCAACCCTTCCCTCTGACTCCCTGATCCACGCCGTGGCCCTGGCCGGGACCGCCGCCGCCATGTTTTACCGCGGCGAGCGCGTGGAGGCGACCCATCTCATGAGCCAGGCGATGGATATCCGCGAGCGCGAGGAGGGCGATTCCTTTCTGGGGAACGTCGTGGACGCGCGCGCGCGCGGCGTGGAGGCTGTCCTGCGGGGGGAAGAGCCAGAATTCCCCTTCTGGACGGGAGAGGAGGAAGGCGAGGGGGCGTAAGCGCCCGTCGCCGGAGCTAATTCTTCCGTTTTTTCTTCCGTTTTTTGGCGCGCGCTCGCGTTTTTCCGTTTTTGGCGCGCGCTCGCGTTCTTTCGTTTTTGGCGCGCGCTCGCGCGCTTGGGCGCTTTTTCTCCCCCAAGGGGCTAAAGTTTTCCGCTTTGGCCATGGGCGCGCGCGGGAAGGCGCGTGATTTCCGGAGCTTAACGCGAACCAACGGTAATATTTACGCCACAGGGAGCTTCAAGCTAAGCGCTTGGATAATCGCGCTAGCGTCTTTGTTTATCTCCTCGATGGAATGGGGTTTTCCGTTTTCCATATTAACGCGAAGCCGTCTCATCTCAAACAGCGCGCGGCTGGCGTCATATTCGCTTTCGCCAAGAAGTCTACTTAGCGTAAGACGCAAAGTCGCGGCAATAAAATTTATCGTCGCGCGTCCCTTACGCCTTTCAAGGCTATGGTCTCTTGGGATCCGCGAACTTATACGGTTTTTGGGGATATCAAAGGCGCGTTCTATTTTCAGGCGGGCGCGATATAGCGCGAGCGCCTCCAAAAGCTGGATATTCGCGGAAGATAGCATGACGAAAGAGCTATAATTCCGTAAGTCATTTTCGCGATCGGCGTTTATTTTACCGCGATGTTCGCTTAACTTAAGGTTATAAAGCGGATCGCTTTTTCTATGGAAATCCGTTATCGCGTAAGCGTAAGCGGCGCGTCCAAACAGATTAATCCTATCTTTTTTTCCATATGGCGAACGTTTTCCGTAAAACAGGGAATTTTTTGAAACGCGGATATTTTGAGAAAGATTTTTCCAAATTTTCGCGTAAAGAGCGCTACTGGAATCAAGTTTAACTATAAAGGGAATATCGCGAGCGTACAATTCAGATATATTATTCCGCGAAAAATATCCCGCGTCGACGATAGCGCGCTTGAAATTGAATCCGTATGATTTAAGCGACGCGATAGCGTTACCTAAGGCGGACGCGTCAGCGACATTTTCGTCAAAAAGATTAAACATTAGCGGAATACTCGAAAATACGTCAATGGCGCAGACTAATTTTTGTGAATTTTTCTCCGAGATATTATAGTTTTCGCGCGCGGCGCGCGGCGTCTTAATAATATTTTTCGCGTCCGCGCGACCGACAAGAACATAACCGGAACTTTTTAATTCAGGCGCGTCCGTATTGGCGAAATAATCCAAGTGACGACGGAAAAAATTATCCAATACGGCGTTTTGTCCCAATCGCGACAGAAAATTCGCTACGCCCGGAAAATCGAAAGCGGCGTCGGGATACAGAATATTCGCGTACGATCCGCGATACCAAGCGTAAGCGAAGCTAATCGGCTCGCGCCTATTGAAAAGCCTAAACAGTATATTCGCGAGTAGCGTATCCGTTTCGGCGGGAATTATATTGTTTAAAACTTTATCGTATCCGCTTTTTCTAATCATCGCGTCGATAAGCCACGCGTTTCCGAACTCCAAGGAGCTTCTATTATTCGCTTTAGGAGGCGTATCCGAGTCAAGCGGCGCGATTAAAGATTTGTTCTTCAAGTCTATTTTATCAAGCTCCTCTTGGGAAACTTTACCGAATCCATTATCAATATCGTAATAAAACGCGCCGCGCTTACGGCTGTAAAAAATACCGTTTTCCAAATCAATTGGCGCGCCAAGATACTGAGTCGCGTTTATTGATTTATCGCCTTCTCGCCTCGCTATAAAATGGGTCGCGTACTGTTTTTTCCCCTTCGTTTGAATTCTTATGTATCCTTTTCCCATGGCGGTCTCCTCGTGGCGACTTGATTTCAACCCTTAAATTTATATCATTGTCGCGGGGGGTTGTCAACAATAATTTCAAGATCGCCTAAGATGGCGATCCCTGTCGCGCCGCTTCGCGAGAGTTCCAGAATCACGCTATAGGGGTTTAACCGCGTAGGCGTTTAAAACGCGAGTTTGATAAAAATTACGCGCGCGTAAAGCGCGCGCGCGAATTTTTTTTTCAAACGCGCGGTCGCGTTTCAAAGCGTTGTCGCCAGATTTCGCTTGAAGCGCGCGGCGAGAAGAGCGGCGGAGAAATTGAGGGGAGCGCCGCCTCGGCGCCGCGCCTCGTCGCCCCGTCGCCGTGGCCAAGACGGCCCCAAACAAGGGGACCGTTGTCCGGAGAGCCTTTACGGGAGCGCGCGTCGCCTCGGCGCCGCGCCCACGCTTATTTTTTTAGGCGCCGCGCGAATATCCGACGCGAAAAAGGTCGAGGGAAACCTTAGAAAAGTCTTCTGGGATAGTTTTTCTTTTCCGCGCGATTGAGGCGAGCCTCCGGGAGCGCGCTTTTTTGTTGGTCGCGGCGAGGCTCGGCGCGCGGGCGCCCTAAAGGAAAAGCGCGCGCGGGCGCGGGTTCCCAAAAGCGGCGCGCGCGGCCCTCAATCGGGCTGGCGCGTTTCTTGCTCTTTCGTTCCGCGCGAACGCCGAAGGGTTTTTTTTGCCCCCTTCAAGGGGGCGGAAGCCGGAGGCGGCCACGCGCGGATTTTGGCGAAGACAAGGCCGCCGCGCGACCAGGACCATTAAAAGTCCTAGGCCGCGAGAGGGCGGGGTGATTTTTAGGTAAGAAGACGATGTTAGATAGCCTTTCAGTCAATAGCGTCGCTCCCGAATACGCGACTTCCGTCGAGGCCAGCGCCCGTACGGTCGCGGTCAATTTTGAAAACGGGGCCGAAGACGATTTTCAGCGGATTCTGGATAGGGCCGACAGTTATCGCCAGGAAGCGGCCCGCGCCGCGCGGGCGCGGCGCGACGAGCCGCGCCCGCGGGGCGAAAGCGGACAGCGCGAGGATTTAACTTTAAGGGAAGGCGGCGGCGCGGCGGGGGAGGAAATCCTCTCTTATGGGCCGGAAGCGAGAGCGGGCTCCCTGGGGGAAAAATCCTCCGCGGCCTTTGACTTTAAGGCGGACCGGGCGCGCGGCCAAGGGTTGGCCTACGCCAGAATCCAGGCCGAAACCCTTCTGCCGGGAGGCTTTCGGCGCAGGGTCAGCCAGGAGCTGCTCTTATCCGGGAATATGGAAAACGCCTTAAGCGGCCTCTATCTGGGCGACGCGACCGCCGCGGCGGGGGTCTTAAAGGACGCCTTGGAAGGCGTGGACGGCAATCTCGCGCTCTTTACCCTTGGCGAGGGAGCTTATCCGGCCCTCGCGAACATTTTGGCCCAAAGCGGGGTGGATGGGGAAAAAATAGCGGGATTTCTCTCCCCCGGCGGGGTAGCGGCCGAGATCAAGGCGACGGATCTCTTAAAGTTTCTCGCCACCCAAGAGAGCGGCGCGAGCTTGGACGGTCAATCGCTCGGGGACATGACGGCCACCTCCGAGGGACTCAATAACTTAGGGCAATTCCTCCTGGGTTTGGGCTTTTCCCCCGAGACCATCAAAGCCGTCACCTCCGGGGCGAGCCCCGGGTCCATTCTTCCCGCGTCCAGCCTCAGGGATTTAATTACGGCGGCGGCGGGGGCGGAAAATCTTTCCCCCCTTATTACCGAGGGGGATTTAAGCTTTCTGGCCCTCGCCCTCCAGTCCATGGGGGCGGGCGAGGAGGCCGTAAACGGTATCAATCTCTTACTGAAAGGGAGCGGCGGGGAGCTTTCCCTCGGCGGGCTTTTGGACTTTTTGGCGACTTTAGACAAGCCGCGGACGGCCAATCCCCAAGAGATGGCGGCCGATATCCAGACGGTGCTGCGGGAGCTTAAGAGCCAGGAGGAGATAGGGCGGCCCATCCTCTTTAACGAAGTGATTATTAAACTCTCCCTTCTGGGGGACCGGGAAATGGACCGTAACTTTTACGAGCTTTCCCCCGCGCTCCAAGCCCTGCGCGGCGGGGTCTCGGCCCTGCGGGACGGGGCGGCGGGAGGGAACGGCGACTTTTCCCAAGGCGGGGGACAGCGCGACGGCGAGAGCCGGCGCGAGCGGGAAGAGCGGCGCGCGCTCGCGGGCGCTTCCGGCGCTCTCTCTATGGCCTCTCCCCTTTCCGGGGCGACGGGGGCCTCCCTCTATGACGAGGTGGCCGGTTACGGGGGCGGCGAGACTTTGGCGCGCCAGCTGAAGGAAAAGCTGGTCTACGGCGCGCGCGCCGGTATCCGCCGCCTCAAGATGAGCCTCAATCCCGAGTCCCTGGGGCGTTTGGACGTGGAGCTGCGGGTGAAAGGCAATAAGCTGACGGCCAACGTTAAGGCCGAGTCCCTCGAGGCCTATAACGCCCTGGAAAAAGAAGTGGCGGCCCTAAGGGAGGCCTTGGGCGAGGAGGGCCTGGAACTGAAGCTGACCTTAAGCTTTTCGGGGGAAAATCCGCGACGGGAATTTTTTGCCGGCGGCGGGGACGGCCTTTCGGGAGACGGCCCGGAGGAGTCGGCGGATATGGGGGAGGCGCGAATGGCGGAGGGATTAGGCGCGCGGGCGCGGGAAAGCGGCGCGGGCGGGCTTTTTAGCCAGGTGGTCTAAGGCGCCATCCCCTAACGGCGCGGCTGGTCTTAATTTTGCAAATTTGAAAGAGAAGCGGAACATTTTTCCGCGCGCGAGGCGAAAACCATGAGTCAAATCTACAGCGCCGACAATCCTCCCGCCGCCCGGACCACCGTCCTGGAGGCTTGGACCGCGGAAACGGTCCCCGTGACCGACGGCTCGGAAAGGCAGCTCGGCAAAGACGCCTTTCTAACTCTTTTGCTGACCCAGCTGCAGAACCAGGATCCCTTCAACCCCATGGAAGACACGGAAATGACCGCCCAGCTCGCCCAGTATTCGCAATTGGAGCAGCTGACCAACCTCAATACCAACGTCACCTCCATGTCGGGTTACATCCAGGCCCAAAACCAGTTCCAGACCTTGTCGCTCATCGGCAAAGACGTCAAAGCCCAGTCCAACCTCCTGTCGGTCAGCGAGGGCGCCTTGGATCTGACGGCCACCCTCGAGCTTTCCGAGACCGCCAAGATTCAGCTCTATATCATCGACAACTCCGGCAACCAGGTGCGCATGTACGACTGGGGGCTCACCGAGGCGGGTCTCTACGACTTCAACTGGGACGGCAAAGACAATAACGGCGCCAAGGTCCCGGACGGGATCTACCAGTTTCAAATCACCGCCACCAACGTTCAGGGCGAGACCATGACCGACGGCGTCATTCCGGAGGTGGCCGGCAAAGTCACTTCCGTTTCCTTTGACGAGTACGGCCAGCCCATCGTCCATTTAGGCTACGCCCAGCTGGCGCTTTCCCAAGTGATGGAGATCCTCCAGGGCGGGGCTCTCACCGGGAATAGCGGCGCCGATAGCGCCGCCGCCGACGACGAGGCCTAAGGCGTTTCGCGGGCGGCGAGCCAATACGGCGCCGGCCCCCAAGCGGACTTAAAAAGATTTTTGAGGGGAATTTATAATGAGTATCTCCAGCGCGATGTACGCGGCGGTCACCGGCCTTTCGGCCCTTTCCACCGGCATGCAGGTTATCAGCAATAATATCGCCAACGTGAACACCGTGGGTTTCAAGGCGGCGCGCACAAATTTTGAGGATCTGATAAGCCAGGATTACCTGTCCAACGGGCGCATCCAGCAGATCGGCCGCGGCGTCAAGGTGGCCTCGGTCCAGCAGATGTTTACCCAGGGCGCCTTCATCAACTCGGCCCAGGACACCGACATGGCCATCGCCGGGGAAGGCTTCTTCCAGGTCCGCGACCGGGTCACCAATGAGCTCATGTACACCCGCGCCGGCAATTTCACCTTTGACGCCAACGGGGTTCTCGAGACCCCGGCGGGCTACGTGCTGCAGGGTTGGGAACTCTCCATCCCCAAGCCCGGCGCGGAAGCCGTCCGCATCGGCGTTCCCACCGACGTGAAAGTCGTTATCCTAAACGCCCCGCCCGTGGAAACCTCGCAGATCAAGGTCGTCTGTAACCTTAACGCCGACGACTCCTCGGCCTACATCTACAATTCCGCCGAGTTCGCGGTGATGTACGCGAACCAGAAAGCCGTGGGCCCCGCCGAGTCCGCCCGGATCGCCGCCGCCGAGGCGGTCTACAATTTCTCTTCCCACGGCTCGGCCTATATTAACGTGAGTTCGGCCTTCAACAGGGCCTACGTTTCCATCATGAGCGGCTTGGGGTACGTGGAGACGGCCCCCGGCTCCTCGGCCTTCGTCAAGACCACGACCCTCACGCCCGACCCAGCGGAAATTAAGGCGGCCGCCCAGAGCGCCTCCGCGGCGGCGTGGACATTGGTGGCCCCCACCGGAACCTATCCCGAAACCTCCACTTCCACGCTTTACAACGCCAACTTTAACTCAGCCTATAGCCATTACATGAAAGACGTTTTAGAGTACGAAGAAAACGTCAATACCAATACTTTTTACAAGACCGTCAAAACCCCGGCGGCCCAGGTCGATCTGACGGCGGCCAAGGCCTACGCCGAAAACTCGGTCCGGACGCATACCGACCCCACTTTCGGAAGCTATCCCTCCACGGCCAGCACGGCCGCCAACGCCGCCTATCTTAACGCCTACAGCGAGTACATGGTCAATACCGCCGGCTACACCGCGGCGCCCCCGGACTTCCGGACCACCCCCACGGGCGGGATCGGCGCCGTGGCCATGGCGGCGGGCGCCGCCTCGGCCCAGGCCGTTTTGGGAACGTTTAGCTCGTACCCTTCCGGGAACGCCGAGGCGGATCTGGCTTACCTCAACGCCTTTTCCAAATACCTGGCCGAGAATGGCTACAGCCTGGACCCGGCCTACCCCGATGTCCCCAACGTCCCCAACTGGGACCCCAATCCCAACGCGACGGAATACGCGACCGCCCAGTCTTCGGGAATGACGGCGGCCCTCGCGGTTGATGGCACGTACGGGACTTATCCGTCCGGCAATAAAGTCGCGGATTTGGCCTACGTCGCGGGCATGGCTAAAAACCTCTTCCACGCCGGTTACGACTTGGACGGGGCCTATCCCACCCCCACCACCCCGGGTTTTACCACGCCTCCCACGGCCCCCGACGCCATCGCGGCCAATCTGGCTGGCGAAAGCGCGGCCAAGGCGGTTACCGGCGAGGCCACGTTTACCTATCCCTCCACCAACCAGGCCGCCAACCTGGCTTACGTGGCGGCTTACGCCAACAGCTTGGTTCCCGCTTATACCATTGACCCCTCGTACGTCCTCCCGGCGACGGAACCCGCGATAACGGATTTTGACAATACGCCCACGGCCTACGATCTGTCGATGGCGGTAAACGCCGGGCGGGCCGCGGCGGTCCAGATAGAGCCAGGCTTTATCAGCTACGCGACTTCCACCAACGCCGCCGCCAAGATCGCCTACGTTTACGGATATACCCATTATTTGGACGATCTGGGCTATAATATTGATTCCGGTTACCAGCCCGGCGTGGGCTACCCCGCGACTTTTCCGGAAACCCTTTTTACCCGCCCGGCCAACGCGACGGAAATCGCCGCCGCCGACGCCTTGGGCGTCGCCGCGGCCCAGTCCTTAAACGCCCCGAGTACCTATTCTTACCCCTCGGGCGACGCGGCTTGGGACGCGGCTTATCTCGGCGCGTACAACGCGGGCTTCCCCGGCGGTTTTAGCTCATCCCCCAATATCACGAACTTCCAGAAAGTCACGGTCAATAACCCCACGACCGCGGAAGAAACGGCCGCGACGACGCTCGCCAAAAACGCCGGCCGCGCGGCCTTGGGCTTTCCGGCGACGTATCCCATCTCCACTTCGGACGCGGCGGTGGAAGCGGCCTACAACAACACTTACCGCGACTACATGGTAAACGTCTTAAATTACGTCCAAGTCTCGGGGCCTCCCTATTTTACCAAGACCGCCACTTCCTCCCCCACCCCGAGCGATATCCTCACGGCCCAGGCCCTCGCCAAGGCCGCGGCCCAGACCGAGGCCTCCAACGCCGGGCAAATCGCCTACGATTTGGTGTACCAAGTCGAGTACCAGCTGGCCTTAAGCCAGCTCACCGGGTTCTCGCCCTGGCAGCTGGAGGGCATGGGTTTCGCGGGCGCCTGGGACGGCACCGATCTCAAGTCCCCCATTGACCCGGAAAACTATACCCACGCCAATCCCTGGACTATTTACGATTCCCTGGGCACGGCCCACACTCTGATGGTCTACTACCAGCCTAACCCCTATATGGAAAACGTCTGGGACTACATTATCACCTGCGATCCCACGGAGGACGCGCGCAAGGACATCAACAACGACATCGTGGGGAACGGCGCCACCTTCGCGGGACTCATCCAGAAGGGCAAGATCACCTTCACGGCGGACGGCCCGGACCGGCACGGCGGCGAGGTCAAGGACATCGAGGCCCAGAATATCGATCTAAGCAAGACCGCGGTGGCGCGGCTGACGAGCGCCTCGGCCTCCATCATCAATCCGGCCACCGCCTCTTCCATGAATTTCGCGGAGTTCGGCGGCTATTACACCGGGGAGCCGGTCTTTTCCGCGGCCACGGGCTCCTTGGTCCCCACCAAGCGCGAGTACGTCATTACCTGGGCGGGCAACCTTAACACCGTCCCCGCGGTCTCGGGTTTCGTCTGGAGCGATCTGGACGGCAACAGCGGCACGATTCCCGTCTACGAGAAAAACTACACCGGGCCCTATCCCTTCGGCTCGGGGCTCACCATTAACTTCGACAAGGGCGGAACCCCCATGCGCTTCACCTCCGGGGATTCCATGACTTTAATCGCCAACAGCGAGGCCATCGGCTGGACCAATCTGACCCCCAACGCCGAAGGGTACTTCGATTTCGACGTGGCCTTTGTCCAGTCCGCCACCATGGCCCTCCATCCCCCCTATCCGCCGGGAATGCCCACCATTATCCAGCATATCGCCGTGGACATGGGCGCCCGCAATCCCAACGGGGAACGCGCCGAATGGATTTTGGACGAGCAGGGAACCACCCAATACGCCTCGAAATCCCTCAACATCTTCTCCAGCCAGGACGGTTACCCCGCGGGCTCGCTCCAGAGGGTCTCCATCGACAAGGACGGGATCCTCACGGGCATTTACACCAACGGCCGCCATCAGCCCCTCTATCAGATTGGGCTTACGCGTTTCCTCAATCCCTGGGGGCTTTCCAAGCTCGGCGACAACGTCTACATGGAAACCCGCTGGTCCGGCACGGGCACCATCAATCCGCCGGGCTACGGCGGCACCGGCACCATCCGGGCCAACTTCCTGGAGCAGTCCAACACCGACCTCGCCGATGAAATCGTCAACATGATCGTCACCCAGCGCGGTTTCCAGGCCAACTCCAAGGTCGTCACCACCACGGACACCATGCTCGCCGAGGTTATCGAGATGAAGAGATAGCCCGCCGCCTTGGGCTTCCCCCGTTTATTAAAAAAGGCCTTATCCCCCCGGGCCGCCTTAAGGCGCCTTCGGGGGGATAAGGCCTTTTTCGCGATCGCCCCCGCCCGCGCCAGCGCCTTTCCGCGGAAGGCGGGATTCCCTAGAGGAAATCCTGGGGATTGAGGGGCGTCTGGCCCTCGGGGAGGTTAAAACAGCGGCCGAGGTTGTTCCGCCAGCTTTTGCCGCCGTTGGGTTTGCAGAAAAAGGGGGAATCGAACCACATGTTGCCGATACTCTCCCCGAGGCAGTTTTTGTACTGATAGCAGTTGCCGATATTGAGGGGATTGGGGCGGGCCGCGGGAACGAAGGAGGGGCCGTCCCCGGGGGAGGGGAGAGAGAGCGCCAGGTAGAGGAAAAAAGTTAACACGCGCCGGTCCTTAAAGGGGCCTCCCCCAACCCTTTCCCCTTTTGGCGCGCGAGGCGCGAGGCGCGGTTAAGAGCGGTAGGAGGCGTTAATCGTGACGTACTCGCGAGAGAGGTCAGAGGTGAGAAAGGAGGCCTCGCCGTTGCCGTTGTGGAGGTCCACGCGAATGGCGAACTCGCTTTGGAGCATAACTTCGCGCGCCGCGTTTTCCATTCCGGCGTCCAGGCCCCGGCGCGCGAGGGGAACGTCGTTGACGTCGATATCGACGAGATAGGGGTCAAAAACGGCCCCGCTTCTGCCAAGGGCCGCGAGGATTCGGCCCCAGTTGGGGTCGCTCCCGAAAAGGGCGGTTTTAACCAAAAGAGACTCGGCGACCGCGCGGGCGGCTAAGACAGCCTCTTTTTCGTTGCGGGCGCCTTTGAGGGCGACGCGGACGCATTTGGTGCCTCCCTCGGCGTCGCGGACGATGGCGGTCGCCAGAGAATCCAGGGTCTTTTGGAGGGCGGCCGCGAAGAGTTCCAGCCTTCGCGGTTCCCGGGTGGAGAAGGGGGCGGCCTCCGCCGCGCCCGAGGCCAGAAGAAAGACCGAATCGTTGGTGGAGGCGTCCCCGTCCACGGTGATCCGGTTAAAACTCCGGTCCGTGGCCTCCCTTAAGACATTCTGGAGAATGTCGGAGGAAACCGCCGCGTCCGTGATGACAAAGGCCAGCATGGTGGCCATGTTGGGGGCGATCATGCCCGCTCCTTTGACGCAGCCTAAAATCCGGACCGGTGGGTCGCCCGCCGTTTCCTCCGCGATCTTGGAGACCTTGTCCGTGGTCATGATGGCCTCCGCGAAGCGCGCGAAAGCGTCTCGCGTTGGGGCGAGGGCGGGCGGCAGGGCGGGAATGGCCTTCAAGAGGGCCTCCATGTTTATTCTCTGGCCGATGACCCCGGTGGAGGCCAAAAGAATCTCCTTGGGCTTGAGGCCCAAAAGGGGCGCCAAGGCCTCCGCCGCGCTGGCGCAGTCGCGGTCGCCGTCCGCCCCGGTCTGGGCGTTGGCCTGGCCGGCGTTGGCCAGGATGGCGCGCCCGTGGGAGAGCTTGCGCGCGGACCAGAGAACCGGGGCCGCCCGGGTCCGGCTTTGGGTAAAAACCGCGGCCGACCCAAATAACTTATCGGCCACGATGAGGCCTAAGTCGAGTCTGTTTTGATATCTGAGCCCGGCGGCCAGGCTGGCCACGCGAAATCCCGCTGGAATGGTCATGGGAGAAACCTTGGGGGCAAAGGGGAAAAAGAAAAAATGGGGAAAAAAGCCTAAAAAATGCTTTAAAAAAAGCCCCAAAAAGGGCTTTGGGGAAAAGCCCCAGAGGGCTTTGGGGAAAAGCCCCAGAGGGATTTGGGGAAAAGCCCCAGAGGGCTTAAGGGGAAAAGCCCCAGAGGGCTTAAGGGGAAAAGCCCCAGAGGGCTTAAGGGGGAAAGCCCCGGAGGGCTTAAGGGGGAAAGCCCCGGAGGGCTTAAGGGGGGAAGGGCCGGAAGGGCTTAAGGGGGGAAGGGCCGGAAGGGCCAATATAGGCGCCTACGCGGCCTTTTTCCGGAGGGCGCCTTTCCGCGGGAGAAGGCCCGCGGCCCAAAGGGCCAGGAAGAGCAAAATAAAATCGCGCGCGTAGAAGAGGAAATCGGGCTCTTTGAGGGAATTGGCCCCAAAGCAGCCGCAGTTAAAGTTCAGGCCCCGAAAATGACTGACGGTGACGGCGACAATAAAGACCGCCAGGAGGGCCGCCAAAATAAAGGCCCCGGCCCGGCGGAAGGCGGGGGGACCCAGGAGGGTGAAAAGGCCCGCCCAAAACTCGACGAAGGGGAGGGTCAAAGCCATGAGGGGGACGAGGGGGAGCGGGAGCAGCCGAAAGGTCAGAAGGGAGGCCTCAAAGGAGACGGGGTCCATGATTTTGGAGACGGCGGCGTAGACAAAGGTCGCGGCGAGGATCAGGCGAATGAGGAGGTTCCCCCAGAAAGAGAGGGAGGCGCGGGCGATTTGAGGCACGCTATTCCACCGCCTTTCCGCCCTCGGCCGCAAAGCCGTCAAACCCGGGGGCGTAGACGAGAACGCTTATAAACCCAGATTCCCTTAAGGAGTCGGCGAGCCTGTCGGCCAAAGGACAGAGCGTCTCCGCGCAGTAGACCACGATGTGGCTGTTTAAGGTTAGCGCGGGGAGATAGTCACTGGCCCAGGGAGCGTCCGCCAAGAGGGCGGAGGGGGGGACGTTGATGGCCCTGGGGAGATGGCCGAGGGCGTAGATCTCGGGGGAGCGGGCGTCGATAACGGTGACGGTGGGGTCCGCGAGGAGGCGCTGGAGCGCCGCGAAGTCCGCGAAGCGACCGCCCACGTTCGGGGCGGGAGAAAGGGTCAGGGGGAGGGGCTTGGCCCGCAGGGAATTGAGGGTCAAGGCGGAGGCGAAAGCGAGAAAGAAAATAAGGAGTCCCCCCAAAATATTCCTTTTAAGCTCGGGAAATTTTAAAAAGAGAGGGGAAAAAGTCTTTTTGATCATAAAACGCCTCGCGGGTTGACTCAATTATAGAGGATTGGCGGCCGCTGGGGTACCCCTTCCAAGGGGAGGAGAGTGGGGCGCGCCCCAAGGGCGGCCCCCAGCCCTTGGGTGGGCGAGGCCCTTTTTCCTCCCAATCCGGTGGCGCCTCCCGGCGGCGGACAAGGGCCCCTGGCCGGCTTCGAGAGGGTGAGCGCTGGGCTTCGCGGATCTTGGACGGCAGCGGGAATCGCGCGCGGGGCGCGTGGAGGGTTTGGCGTATTTTAGGGGAAAGGCGAAAAAAGCAGCCTGATTTCACAAATTTCAGTTCAGTTCACCTGATTTCACAAATTTCAGTTCAGTTCACCTGATTTCACAAATTTCAGTTCAGTTCACCTGATTTCACAAATTTCAGTTCAGTTCA
>JAISCZ010000034.1 GCA_031265205.1 Deltaproteobacteria bacterium | reverse complement strand
TCCTAAAAGGACCGAAAAAGTCCGAAAGCCGTGATACATAAGGCTTTCGGACTTTTGCTTTGTTGAGCCCCTATCCTCGGAAGTCCGCCTAATACCGTTGACAACGGAAAGGTTTTACGATATTTCTTACGGTACCGACAGCCGTGAAGGAGGCGGCGCCGTAAGGCCCCTAAAAGACCTGGAAACCAAGAACCTCAAGCCACCAGAGAAACCCCAGAAGCTTTATGACGGGGGAGGCCCCTTCCTCTTCTTCGCGACAAGCGGGCTCAAGTCCTGGAGGCGCGAGCGCGCTTTCCAGGGAGGGCGCGGCGCCCAAAGCCTTTGGAACCTACCCGAACCTGTCCTCGCGAGAGACCCGCGAGAAGCTCGCTTACGCGAAGAGGCTTTTTCTAAGAGAGGGGGCTGACCCTGGACTCCGTGGAAAGGCCGCCAGATAGCTTGAGGAGGCCACGGGCCCCGCGACCATCGGGACCGCGCCCTTGGAATGGCTCAAGAGGAAAAAGTCCGACGAAAAGAAGAGCTACGCTGGATACCTTTTTTGGGCGCGAAAAGCGCGGACTCCGCGCTTCGCGCGGCGCCACGAAAGAGAACGCCTCGTTTAGCGCGCGAAAAACTCGGCGGAGACCGCGCGACAAAGAAATAAAGCGAAACGCTCTTTCGCGCTGGCGGCCCACCCCGCCCGGAGGCGAGGAAAGCCCATGAAGAGCGCGCCGCGCCGCGCCCCCACTTCGCCCCGCTTCGCTTCGCGTAGCCGCGCCGCGTGGCGCCAACTCTTTGGGAAGGCGATCTCTTAAATTTGTCTTGCGCTACGTCTAGACGATGTGTTATACAGAAAAACTAACCCTCCCGCCGGAGAGTTCGCGGATTGCCCTTGGAATTGGCGGCGAAAGAAAACGTCGCCTCCGCGGGCGGTCTCCGCGGGCGGGATGAGAAGACGCCCTTTCGGCGTGGGACGCGCCTGGCTCTTGGGCGCCTAAGGCTGGCCGCCATTTCCCTACCCCAGGGTCCAATTTAAGGATTAGCCACAACGATGCGCCTTTGGCTCAACTTAATCCTCGCCCGCCGCCTCCCCTTTCCCCGGGGACTGGGAGGTCCCCTCGCGGACCCCGCCCCCAGTCCCCACCACCCCACAAGGCCCACGGCTCTCTCTAAACGCCCACTACAGGGCGTTTCTTGTTTTAGGGCCCCGCGCCCCCGGGCCAAGCGCGCGGAGGGCCAAAGATGAAGGCGAGAGATATCTGGGAACTCGTCAATCAAATAGCCCCCTTTAGCCTGGCCCTGGACTGGGACAACTCGGGCTTCCAGACGGGGGACCCGGAAAAAAGCGTCCGCGCCGTCGCCTTGGCCCTGGACCCTTCCCCCGCCTCGATTATAAGGGCCTCCGCGGCGAAGGCCGATCTCCTCGTCGCCCACCACCCCCTCATCTTCAAGCCCCTTTCCAATCTCGTCCGCGGCGAGGCCGCCGCCGCGGGCCCCTTACTGGCCATCGAGCGCGATCTCGCGGTCCTCTCCGCCCACACCAACTGGGACGCGGCGGGCGTTCCCCGGGCCCTCGCGGAACTTTTGGAAATAAAGAGCGAAGGCTTCCTGGAGGAGGCGCCCGACCCCTATTTTAAGATAACGCTTTTTATCCCCCCGACCCACGCGGCCCAAGTCCGGGACGCCCTCTTTCAGGCGGGCTTGGGGCGGATCGGGGAATACGATTCCTGCTCTTTTAGCGCCCCGGGCGTGGGGACCTTTCGGCCCTCGGCCCAAGCGCGGCCCTTTTCAGGCGCCCCGGGCCAACTCGCCTCCGTCGCGGAAGAGCGCCTGGAAATCCTCGCCCCCGCCTCCAAGCTGGGGGAGGCGCGGGCCATTATCCGCCGCCTCCACCCCTACGAGGAGCCGGCCGCGGATATCTACCCCCTGGAGCGCGCCGGCCGCTTCGGCTTCGGGCTAGTCGGATCCTTTTCCTCCCCCCGGGAGCCTCTCGCCTGGATCGCGCGCCAACTGGGCGTTCCCGCCCTCGCCGTCGCGGGTCCCATTCCCCCTTTGGTTTCCCGGGTGGCCCTTTTACCCGGCGGCGGGGCCTCCTATCTCCCGCGGGCCAAAGCGGTCGGGGCCGAGATTTTAGTCACTGGGGATCTGACCCATCACCAGGCCCTCCTGGCCGCGGACCTGGGAGTGGGGATTGTCGCCGCCGGCCATTTCGCGACGGAAAGCCCCGGCGTGGATTTACTCCTCCGGGAGCTGCGGGCCTTAACCCAAGGCGCGGGCCTGGAGTTAATCCGCCTTCCCGAGGAAGCCCCCATCCGCCATTTCGCGATCCCGCCGCCCTGATCCTTATAGTGGAGGGGCGCGCGCGGCGCGCCGCCTCCAAGCCGCGCGCCGCTGGCCGCGCGCCCTTCTTTTTTTCCCGAAAAAAGCGCCTTCCGCCAGAGAAAAATTTTCGCGGCGCTTTTTCCCTTTCGCTTCGCCTTTCGCCCTTTAGGCCCGCGCCGCCGCGCCCCCGGCCGCGAGACCCATGATTAAGGCGACTTTCATTCTTCCGAGGTAACCCCGTGCGCGACGTCATCATTAAATTCCTCACCCTGCAGGAGATGGAACAGAAAACCATCGCCAGCCAAGCCGTGTTGAGCCAGATCCCGGATAGACTGGCCCAAGCCTTGGGCGAGCGGGAAAAAATCCAAACCGAGCTTCTGGAAAACAAAGCCAAACTGGGCGCCGCCCGCGCCGAGCTCAAAAGCCTGGAACTGGACATGGAGCAGCTCAAAGAGCTCAAGTCCGGGAACAAGCTGCGCCAAACCAGGGTTAGCAGCGAAAAAGAATACAACGCCATCTACAAGGAATCCGAGGTCATCAAAGCGCGTTCCACCGAAAAAGAGGAGGCCACTTTAGCCCTCATGCTGACCTTGGACCAGCTCAGCGCGAGCGTTCCCCAACTGGAGGCCGCCCTCGCGGAGGCCACGCGCCTGAGCGCGGAGGCCAACCGCGCCATCGAAAGCGACCGGAAACGCGCCCAAAACGAGTTCGACGAGGCGACGCGCCAGAGGGAAGAGTCCCTGGCCTCTCTGGACAGCTCCCTCGCGGAGCGCTTTTTGAGCTTGGCCGCCAACCGCCACGGCAAAATCCTGGCCCCCGTCTCCCGCGGCACCTGCCTGGCCTGCAACATGAGCATTCCGCCCCAGCTCTTTAACGAGCTCCAGCGCGTCGACAAGCTCATGGTCTGCCCCAACTGCCACCGGCTCATGTTCTGGCGCGACGATCCGGGGCTGGGCCTCGCCACGCCGGAGAGCGCGCCCGCGCCGGTGGCGCCCAAGGCCACCAAAAAAGGCCGGGCCAAAAAATCCTCCACCAGCGCGGCGGGCTAAAAGACGCGTGTCCCGCGCCCCGCTCTCGTTGGGCCTCCCACGCCGCGCCCTCCGCGCCTTCCGTCTCCGCGACGGCCTCATCCGCGCCTTCCTCCTCCGCGCTCGCCGCTTTCGCGCCCGCCAACTTTGGGCCCGCCTCCTTTGGGCATGCCTCATCCTCGGCCTCGCCGCCGCCCCCGCCGGGGCCGCCCCCCGAGACGCCGGGCCCTTCTTGGAGCCCGGTCCCCTCTGGACGGATCCCTATCCCCCCATCCCCGTCCCCACGGGCTTAAGCGCGCCCTTGGGCGCGACGGCCGCGGAAATCCTCGCGGCCTTTAACCGCGTCCCCTACCGCGCGGACGGAGTCGTCTCCGACGACGGCCGCCACAGCCTCTGGAGCGCCCCCGAGAGAAGCTTCCGGAACCCGGGGCTCAACTGCAGCGGCTATCTCCTCTCCGTCTCCCGTTTTCTTTTAGGCGCGAATATCACCCTCGCCGAGGCGCGGCGCGATATCCGAGGCGACTCGGGTCCCCAATCCCCCTGGGGCGAGGACTGGGATTTTGGCCTCGACGTCATTTTAAACCTGGCCGGAGGCGGAAACCGCCCCTTTCCCCAGGACGGGGAATACCCCTTAAGCCGGAACGCGCGCGGCCGACCCGTGGGCTGGGGCGTCAACATCCACGCCCCGGAGTTTACGGAAATTTTAGGCGCCCTCGCGCCCGGGCGGATCTATTTTTTCGCCATCTCCAAACCAGACCGCCGCTTTCCGGGAGGGCTCTCCTACTACCACAACGGGCTGATCCGCGTCGGCGAGGGAGGAGAAACCTTCCTTCACCACGCCACCTTAAAAGCCGGGGCCCATTTTCTGGATTTAAGGAACCCGAGTTCTCTCGCTACCTTCCGCAAGGCCTTTCCCCCACTCGCCAACGGCGGGGAACGCCGCGTGGCCTTCGTGATGGCCCCCTACCCCCGCGACCTTAAGGCGCCGCTCGCGCCCCCGGAAGCGCCGCCTAGCCCCGCGCGCCGCGCGCCCGCTCGGCCTCTGGCCTTTTAGGCCCTTTTTCCCTATACTCGCAATTTGCGAATCGTTTGGGTAAGAGGCGCGCCGCGCGCCTTTCGCCCCCGGCGCGAAGGAGTTTTCCCTATATGACGCCAAAGGCCCCCTTCTCCTTTCAGGAGGTGGTCCAGACCCTCACCCAGTTCTGGGCGGATCGCGACTGTTTAATCCATCAACCCTACGACTCCGAGGTGGGCGCCGGGACCTTCCATCCCGCCACCACCCTCCGCTGCCTGGGCCCCGAGCCCTGGCGGACGGCCTACGTTCAGCCCTCCCGGCGCCCCACGGACGGCCGTTACGGGGAAAACCCCAACCGGCTCCAGCATTATTACCAGTTCCAGGTGCTCCTGAAGCCTTCCCCCCTGGAATCCCAGGCCGTCTATCTGGAAAGCCTCAAGGCCCTGGGCGTCGACCCCTTGGACCATGACATCCGTTTCGTCGAGGACGACTGGGAGTCCCCCACCCTGGGGGCCTGGGGCATCGGCTGGGAGGTCTGGCTCGACGGCATGGAAGTCACCCAGTTCACCTATTTCCAGCAGGTGGGGGGCTTGGACCTTAAGCCCATTTCCGTGGAGTTCACCTACGGCCTGGAGCGCCTCGCCATGTATCTCCAGGGCGTGGACAACGTCTACGACCTGGACTGGAACGGCAAAGTCCGCTACGGGGACGTGCATCACCAAGGCGAGGTGGAATACTCCAAGCATAACTTCGAGCACGCCTCGGTGGATCGCCTCTTCGCCCTCTTCGACCTCTACGAGGCCGAATCCAAAAAGCTCGCCCAGCTGGGCCTGGTCCTCCCCTCCTACGACTATTGCCTGAAGTGCTCCCACGCCTTCAACCTCCTGGACGCGCGGCGCGCCATCTCCGTCCACGAGCGGACCAGGTTTATCGGGCGCGTCCGCCGGCTCGCCCGCGAGGCCTGTTCCCTCTACGTCCGGCAGCGGGAAGAAATGGGCCATCCCCTTCTGGGCCGCTGGGAGGTCAATCCGTGAGTCAGCTGGATTTTATCTTGGAGCTGGGGGTCGAGGAGATCCCCGCGAGCTATTTCGGGCCGGCCATCGCCTATATCCGCGAGCGCCTCGCCAAGGAGCTGGGCGCGCGCCGCCTCCCTTACGCCAAAATGGAAGCCTGGGGAGGCCCCCGACGCCTCGCCCTGGGCCTCTGGGGACTGGAAAGCCTCCAGCCCGACGTGGAAGAGGAGCTTATCGGGCCGCCCCTCTCCGCGGCCTACGACGCCAACGGCAACCCCACCCGGGCGGCCATGGGTTTCGCGAAGGGCCAGGGCGTCGCCGTCTCCGACATCTTTACCATCGCCACCCCCAAAGGCCAATACCTGGCGACGCGCCGTTCCCTGAAGGGGCGGCCCGCGGGCGAGATCCTCCAGGAGATCGTCCCCGCCATCCTGGGAAGCCTCCCCTTTCCCAAGGTCATGCGCTGGGGCCAGGGCGACCAACAGTTCGCCCGCCCGGTCCACTGGCTCTTGGCGGTTCTGGGGGGCGAAGTCCTGCCCCTCTCCTTCGCCGGGGTCAAAAGCGGCAAGGTCAGCTTCGGGCACCGTTTCCTCCACCCGGGGGCCGTGGTCATCACTTCCCCCGGGGAATACCAGGAGCGCCTGGCCGAGACCCACGTCCAGGTGGATTTCAACGCGCGCCGGGAGATGGTTCTCGCCGAAATCGGCGAGGCGGCCCGCAAGTCCAACGCCGAACTCTCCGTGGTCTTGGACGAGGACCTGGTCGCGGAGGTAGCCAACCTTTTGGAAGAGCCCGCGGCTATCCTCGGGCATTTTGACTCCCAATTCCTGGATCTGCCCCTGGCCGTTTCCGCCACGGCCATGAAGGAACACCAGCGCTATTTCCCGGTCCTGGACAGCCAGGGCCGTCAGGCCCCGTATTTCGTCGCGGTCAACAACACCCGGGCCCGGGACATGGAAGTCGTGCGACGGGGCCACGAGCGCGTCCTGCGCGCCCGCCTGGAAGACGCCCGCTTCTATTACGAGGACGACAAAAAAGTCAGCCTAGCCGACCGGGCGCGGGATCTGGAACGCGTGGTCTTCCATAACCTTTTGGGCTCCTACCGGGAAAAGATGGAAAGGGTTTCCGCCCTGGCCCAAGCCCTGGCCCAGGAAACCGCCCCAGAGCGCGCCAAGACCGTCGAACGGGCCGCCTTTTTGGCCAAATGCGACCTCGTGACCGGCGTGGTCAAGGAGTTTCCGTCCCTCCAAGGCGTCATGGGGCGCGAATACGCCCTCGCCGACGGGGAGCCCCCGGAGGTGGCCGAAGCCATCGCCGAGCAGTACCTCCCCACCCGCGCGGGCGGCGCCCTCCCCCAGACCCCCGCGGGGGCCGTCCTGGCCGTGGCCGATAAGCTCGACACTATCTGCGGCTGTTTCGCGGTGGGCCTTGTCCCCACCGGGGCCGCCGATCCCCTGGCCCTGCGGCGCGGGGCCTTGGGCGTCATTCTCATCTTTTTGGCGCGTGGCTGGGCTTTTTCCCTTGAGCCCTATATCGACCGGGCCTTGGCCAGCCTGCCCCAGCCGCCGAAGCGGCCCGCGCGGGAGGCCAAAAACGAGATCTTGGATTTCTTCCAGGCCCGCCTCAAGAGCCACGTCCTCTCCCAGGGAGTGAGCGCCGACGGGGCCGAGGCCGTTTTATGCCTCCACGGGGCGAGTCCCCTCGCGGCGACGCGCCGGGCCCTGGCCCTCGAGGAGCTTAAAAAGAGGGAGGGCTTTCGGGATCTGGCCCAGACCTTCAAAAGGGTCGTCAACATTATCCGCAAGTTCGGGGGCAAAGAACTCGCCTTAGACCCCAATCTTCTCGACGCTGAGGCCGAAAAAAACCTTTTGGCGGAAATCGCGCTCCTCGAAAGCGAGTCCGGCGCGATGCTCGCCCAGGGAGACTTCCCCACGCTCCTTAACCGGATCGTCGGCCTCATGGGCCCCGTCGACGCTTTCTTTGACGACGTTTTGGTGGACGACCCCGACCCGGAACTCAAAAACGCCCGCCTGGCCCTCCTGAACCGCGCGAGCAAACTCTTCGAGCTTATCGCCGATTTTTCCAAAATCAGCGCGGTGGCCTAGAGGCCACCGCCCCTTCCCGAGGGGCGCGCGGCCAGAAAGCGGCCTTTTGGCGCCGACCGCGACGGGCGCCAACGTTACGCGAGAACTCCCGCGGCGCCAAGCGCGAGGCGCCTCTCGCTTAAACGAAAAGTCTCGGGCGGGCGCGCCCCGCCCGCCCGAGGCCCCAAGGTCGCGCCGACTCCAAAGCGCTCGCCCCGTGGAATCGCGGAGAGCCCAAAGGCCCTATACTCTTTAAGGCCGCGCGCGGTCGACGTTCCGCGCTCGCGCCTTAGCGGACGCGCCCCAAGCCTTCCCGTCAACGATTCGGAGCGCTCTTCGCCCATCGGGCCCCATGAAGGCGCGCCTTCCCAGAAAGGCCGGGACGCTTTTCGCCCCGCGGAACTCTTTTCGCCCGTCAGGACGCTTTTCGCCCCTCGGGACGCGCTCGCGCCTCCGACGCCGAGCTGGGGCTCGCGCCTCCAATTCGTCTTTTGAGGCGGGGCTCTCCGCCAAAGCGCGCGCGGGGCGGCGCCCCTCGCGTTCCCGTCCCTTCCAGCGGCCACTTTGAGACTGGCGCGGCTCCTTGGGTAATCGCGCGGCTCCGCGGCCGCGCGGCCCCTTGGGGAAGCCAGCGGCCCATTTGAAAAGCCGCGCGGGCCCGGAGTGGCGTTTAGCCCCGCCCGTCGCCGCGGCGGCCCTGGGTCATTTCGTTCAGATGGATCATCCCGAGCCTTAAGACCTCGACCTGATCCTCCAGGGCGCTGGCCGCGGAAGAGGTCTCCTCGGCGGCGGCGGCGTTGTCGTGGGTCACGCTGTCCATTTCAAAGACGGCGTCCGAGAGTTCGCGCGCGCTGTCCGCCTGGATCTTGGTCGCCGCGGAGAGGTCGGTGAAAATGGAGGCGCTCTTTTCGATGAGGCGGGCGGCCGCCTCGAATTTGGCGTAGGAGGAATTGACGAGCCCGGTCCCGGAATCAATGTTGCGGATCATCTGGAAGATGAGGTCGGCGCTGTCCTTGGCGGCCTCCGCGCTGCGGCCGGCGAGGTTGCGCACCTCGTCGGCGACCACCGCGAAACCCGCGCCCGCTTCCCCGGCCCGGGAGGCCTCCACGGCGGCGTTTAAGGCCAAAAGATTGGTCTGGAAGGCGATCTCGTTGATGACCTTCAAGATCTTCTCGATCTTCTTGCCCGAGGCGGCGATCTCCGTCATGGCCACGTTGGTCTTGGACATGAAGCCCTCCGCCTCGGTCACGTCCTGGGTGGTCTGCCGCATGATTTCGGTAGCCTCCGTGGACCGCGAGTTGTTCTTTTCAATCTCCTGGAAAAGGAGATCGAGGGAGCGTCGGGTCAGGGAAATGGCCGAGGTGTTGCGCGAGGCGCCCTGGGTTAAGGCGTCGGAGGACAGGGAGAGCTGATGCGTGGCCGTGTCCACCTGGTAGGAGATCTCCTCCAAGTCAGCCGTGATCTTAAAAAGGGATTTATTGAGGCGCAGCGTGAGGCTGACGGCCAAAATGATCCCCAAAAGAAGCCCCACGCCCGTCACCAGGAAGAGAATATGGGTGGCGTTTCGGGTGGTCGCGCGGGTGTCCGCCACCACCTGGGAAGTCCGCGCCTTGCCTTTCAGGCTTAGGGCGCCGATGATCTCGTTGATGGAGTCGCTAAGGGGAGTCAGCTCGTCGCGGAAGGCCTGGAGGGCCAAGAGGTTGGAGTCCTGCTCGGCGAGTTCCGCGACCTTGTTGAAGATTTCCGTTCCCCCGCCCCGCAGGGGTTTGATGTTCCCCCAATAATACTCGCTGACGTCCCGCAAGGAATCGTTGATAAAATCGGGGGGCAGCTCAAATCTGGTGACGCCCCAGGAGGCGTCGCCGCGATCCCCGAATTTAATCTTGCCGACCCCCGCCGCCTTAAATTTATCGTCGAAGTCTTTGAGCTCCGCGGGCGTGACCGCGGGGTTAATGACAATCTTTTCGATCTCGTTTAGGGAAGCCGTGACCCGCGCGAGTTCGGCGCGACCGCTCGCCAGAAAGGAATCGCGGTCGGCGCCGCTGATCGCCATGACCGCCAGTTTTTCGTAAAGCTGCAAGCCCTTGACGGCCTCCAGGCAGTTGGAGGCGTAGTACATGAGTTCCACGGCCCGGGGATGGTCGCTTTGGCGGGCCGTCTCAATGAGGTAACGCAGAGGCTTTTCGTAGGAGAGCCAATATTTGAGGGAGGCGCCCGAGGACATCACCTTGGCGTAATAGCCGGTGTTCCGCTCGCTGTCGGCGTAGACCTGGTCCATCAGGACCACGTAGTTCTCCCAATAGCCCATGAGGGTTTCCCACTGGGCCGCGTCCTCGGGGCCGGGATCGTAGGCGGCGAGAATGGGTCCCAGCTCGTTGAAAATAATGTCCAGAACCGCTTCCTTGGTCCGCGACTTTTCCTCGGCGTGCTCTTCCAAGAGCACGTCCTTAATCTGGGAGGAAATCCTCTCCATGTCGTAGGCCGTCATCTGCAGGGAAGAAAAGTGTTCCGTGGACCTAAGGCTGGACTCGGCCGCGGTCTCCTGATACTTGATGGCGATGGTTCCGGTCGCGCCGATAAAAACGGCCAACACGACGAAAAGCGCCACGATTATTCCAAGTTTCGCTTTAAAGGACAATTTTTTTTCGCCTCCCCTTAAGACAGATCGCGCCCCCGAGCGCGCGCGTTCCTCCCCCGCCGCCCCTTGAGGGAGCGCTCGCGGCGCCGCCCACGGAGAAAAAAGACGGAAAAAATAACGCGGAAAGCGTAACCCGCCTCCCGCCGGGAGACCGCGTCGCGGCCTTCCAGACGCGCCCGGGGCCTTTCGCGGCTGGCTCGCGCTCGAGCCCTTGACGGCGAAAGCCCTTGGCTAATCTTTATCCCTTAAAAACTCAAAAAAATTGTGAGTGGAAAGTTAAGGAAAAATCGCGTGGGAAGATAATCGACGCCCCCTCGCGCGGGAGCGCGCGGGGACGATATTGGGCGGGAAACGCGAGCGAAAGCCCCTTGGGGGGAACCTCGCCTCAGAACAAAAAAAGATTCTAAATTCACGCGAAGGCAAAAGCAAGGCTTTTTTTTTTGATCCCCCACCCTCCGTTTCGCTCCGGCGCGAGGGCCCCCTCCGGCGGCGGCCCCGTCCCTCGCGCGCCTCGCGCGGCCCAAAAGGGCGGGCAAGACGCGATCAAGGCCGCGCGGCGGGAATAAGCGCGACGAGGCCGCTCTCCGGGTCAATTCCAAAGGCGTTTATGACGGGAGGGTCTTCCGTCAGCGAGATAATCAGATAGACGGCCTGGGGATCCACCATAAATTTGAGGTCCTCCGCCGAAGGCCGGGACGGGGTCTCGGGGTGGGAATGGAAATTGCCCAAAGGATTCAAGCCCAGCTCCCTGATGGCGCGGACGGCGCGGAGTTGGGCCATGGGATCGATGGAAAAATGGGTCCCGCTCCGGTCGAGGTTGGGAAGGGGAAAAACCCGCTCCACCCTTATAAGGCCCTCGGGGGCCCGCGCGCCCGCGATGAGGCCACAGGCCTCCAGGGGGGCGCTTTCCCGCGCCGTCGTCTCTAAAAGCTTGAGGGCCGCGGGCGCGATAATAATAGTTTCGCCCATTTATAGCTCGCAGGCGGGATTTTCGTAGTCCCTGGGCTCTAAAATAGTGGGCCGCTCGCCGCAGACGGCGCAGCCGGGCCGCGCGGCCACCTTAATCTTGCGAAAATCCATGTTCAAGGCGTCGTGGGTCAGAAGGGCGCCGGTCAAAAGTTCCCCGATCCCCATCAGGTATTTCATGGCCTCCATGGCCTGCAGGGTCCCGATGGTCCCGGCCAGGGCCCCGATGACCCCGGCCTCCCGGCAGGTGGGAATGGCCCCGGGGGGCGGGGGATTCTGAAAAAGGCAGCGGTAGCAGGGGCCCCGCCCGGGGACGTAGGTCAGAAGCTGTCCCGTAAAGCGGATTATCCCCGCGTGGGAAAAGGGCTTGCCGGCCAAGACGCAGGCGTCGTTAATCAAAAATTTGGCCGCGAAATTGTCCGTTCCGTCGATGACGAAATCGTAGTCCGCGATCAGATCGAGGATATTGTCGGCGCGGGCCAGGCCCTCGTGGACCCTCAGTCGGATCTGGGGATTTAAGGCCCTAAGGCTTTCCTCCGCGGACCGCGTCTTTTTTTTCCCCACGTCCGCGGCGCCGTGGAGAATCTGGCGCTGCAGGTTCGAGAGATCCACGCTGTCCCCGTCCGCGATCCCCAAAACGCCGACCCCCGCCGCGGCCAGGTAAAAGAGCGCGGGGGACCCTAAGCCCCCGGCCCCAATCACCAGGACCTTGCCCGCCGCGAGCCTCTTTTGGCCCTTCAGGCCCACCTCTTTTAAAATGATATTCCTTGAATAGCGCCGGAGCTCCTCCTCGGAGAGGGCCCCGCCCCCCATGTAATAGAGAAATTCCACGCTGTCCCCGTCCTTAAGGACGGTCGCGGCGAACTGGCCGATATCCACTAAGGCGTCGTTTAAGGCCACGGTCACGTACTCGGGGGTGGCCACCTTTTCGGCCTCCAAAAGCTCTTTGACCGTCAGCCCCTGGGGATATTCCTTGGAGACTCCGGAAATGACAAGGCGCACGGCGCGCGCTCCTTTCTTCCTTTAAAAAAAATTGGGGCGGGGCCCGGAAAACAATTTAAGGGCCTGGCGCGCCGCTAAAGATCCTCGAGGGACCTTTTAACGACGAGGGTGAAGGTCCCGTCGCCGTTGTCGGATATTTTGAGCGTCTTATGCCCCTCTTCCTTGAGGGTCCGGGGGACGTTCGCGACGCTCTCCCCGGCGTTGAGCCTAAAGGAGGCGACGGCGCCGCCCCGCAGCTCGTCCAAAGCCGCCAAGGCTTTCAAAAAAGTCATGGGGCAAACTTCGTCCGTTAAATCAAGATGACATTCAATGGCGAAATCCTCCATCGTTTAAGCCTCCAAAAAAGCTTTCAGGGCCGCCGCGCCTTCGCGGTCGATGGCCTTGCGGAACCTTTCCCCGCTCTTTCCGTATTTGACGAAGAAGGCGACGGCCCGGTCCGCGTAAGCGAAAAGAGTCTTTCTGTCCTCCACGATGGGCGTCAGGCGCAGCCCGATGGCGATCTCGTTTCCGAAGGAGCCGCCGAAGGAAAGGATATAGCCCGGTTGGCCCTCCCAGGCGCCGGTGGGGCAAGATTTAACGCACCGGCCGCAGTTGTCGCATTTATCCGCGTCCAGCGTCACTTTTTCGTCTTTGATCGCCAAGGCCCGCGCCCGACAGACCTCGACGCAGAGCCCGCAGAGGGAGCATTCCGCGCCGTTCAATTTGACGATTAGCCCCCCCTTGACTCCGAAATCGTTTTCCTCGGCCTTAAGACAGTTGTTGGCGCAACCCGTGACCCCGAACTTGAATTTGTGGGGAAGCTCGCGGCCGAAATAGCGGTCGGAAATCTCCGCGGCCAAGGAGTAAGAGTCCACGCAGCCGCTGGGACAGACCTCGGAGCCCTGGCAGGCCGTGACCGTCCGCGCCCTTGGCCCGCACACCCCCGTGGGCGCCCCGCCCGCCGCCAGCGCCGCGCGGACCGCGGCCGCGTCCTCGGCGCGGATAAAGGGTATTTCCAGGCCCTGGCGCGCGGTCAGGTGCGCGCGGCCAACCCCGTAGCGGTCGGCCACGTCCGCGATAACGCGCAGCTGCGCGGTCGTGAGGTTTCCGCCCACGACCTTGAGCCTCACCGAAAAACGGCCCTTTTGCTTTTGGCGCATAAAGCCGCCGTCTTTTAACGCTTTGTAATCAATTTCCACGTTCGCTGGCCTCCCACTTAAAAAAACGCCATTGCTTTCCGTAACCCGCCCCGCCCGCGCCTTTTGGCGCGGATTTAAAGATCCCCGCCCAAGGCGATTTTCCGGTAAACGTTAAAATCCAATATGGAGCCGACGCTCCCGAGGGCCCCGGGGGGTCCCTGACCCAAAAGCGCGTCCCGCGCCTTTTCCCACTCCTCCGCGCTCCCCGCCTTGATGGCGAAGCCCCGCCCGTTGACCAGGGGAAAGCCCCCGTAGGAGTATTTTTCCAAGGGCATAATGTCCGCGACGGCCCCCTCGCGGATTAAGACGGCCGCCCGGTCCCGGAAAATGGCGACGTCAAAGCTCGCGGGATAGGAGTAACTTATCCCCCGCAAGGGCACCTTGTCCCCCTTGGCGAAAACCCGCGGGGCGGGGTTTTCCCGGACGATGGAGCCGTCCCGGTACCGGTAAAAATACTCCGCGAAGATCTCGGAGCGCGCGCTGATTTCCCCCTCCAGGAAACCCGCGGCCGCGGCGAGGGCGCGCGTCTCCAAGACGATTCCGCCCCCCGCGACGTCATAGCCGTCCACCAGGACGAAACGGCCCGTCGCGCGGTGGCGCGAAAAGGGGTCGAGGGCGATTTTTTCCTTAAGGCTGAGCCAAATCTGCGCCACCTCGTTCGCGCCCACCTCCGGGGCCCCGGGGCGCGCGTTTAGGGTTTGGCTGTCGGTGACGGAGACTATCTCCGCGACGGTGGCCTCGACGGCCGCGGTCGCGAGCTTGAGCTTATATTTTTTCCCGCGCGCCAGAGGCGCGCGCCCCAGCCAGAAAAGGCTCGCCTTGATGGAATCCGCGACCTGGGGGGGATCGCCTAGGTGACTGATGATTTCCCCGCGCCGATGGAAAAACTCGTCGGCTAAAATGAGCCCCACGCTTTCGCCTTCCCGCGCCGCGACTTTCTCCGGCGCGGGCGGCCAGGAGGCCAGGGCCCTGATTTGGGTTTCCCTCTTTCCGGGACTGACGACGACGCGGTCGCCGACCTGAAGGCCCCCGCTCTCCACGCGGCCCGCGACAATGCGCCGCCCGTCGAACTTATAGACGTCCTGGGTCGGGAGCCTTAAGCTTTCGTCGCTCCTGTCGCGCTCCAGCTCGTCCATGGCCTCGCTTAAGGGAGGGGACGCGCTCCAGGGCATCAACTCGGAGCGGGTGACGATATTTTCCCCGGCTTTCGCGGACAGGGGCACGACGGGAAAGGCGTCGATCTCCAGGTTGCCCAGATAGGCCGTAATTTCCGCGCGGATCCTGGCGAAGGCCTCCTCGCGGTAGCCCACCAGATCCATTTTATTGACGATGACCCCCACGCGCCGCGCGCCTAAAAGGGACAGGGCGTGGGCGTGCCTGAGGCTCTGCTCCTCCACCCCGCGCTCGGCGTCCACCACCAAAAAGGCCGCCTCCGCGTCCGCCGCGCCGGAGATCATGTTTTTCAGAAATTCCCGGTGTCCCGGGGCGTCGATGACGAGGTAATCCCTTTTCGCGGTGCGGAAACGGATTTTCGCGATATCGATGGTCACGCCCTGCTTCCGCTCTTCCTCCAGGGCGTCGAGGAGATAGGCGAACTCAAAGGGTTGGCCCGCCTCTTTGGCGGCGGCCCGGGCCTTGTCGACGGCCCCTTGGGCGATAGCGCCGGTATCGAGGAGAAGCCTACCGATCACCGTGGATTTGCCGTGATCCACGTGACCGGCGAAGACGACTTTTAAGGTTTCGCGCGCCTCCTCCATCACATGTACCCGTCTTTCCGCAGCTTCTCCAGGGCGTAGGCGTCCTCCTGGTCCTGGGCGCGCGTGGCCCTTTCGGGGGCGCTGACGCGCGCGAGTTCCAAGACTATCTCGCTCGCGGTCCGGGCCTCCGAGACGATCGTCCCGGCGCAGGGCGCGCAGCCCAAGCTGCGGTAACGCTCGCCCCCGCGGGAGAAATAGAGATCGCTCACGGGAATGTTCTCCTTTTCGATATAGCGCCAGATATCCATCTCGGTCCAGTCCAAAATGGGATGGACGCGAATGTGGTGCCCTTTGGGGAAATCCGTCTTGAACTGGCCCCAGAGTTCCGGGGGCTGGTTGGCGTAGTCCCAGGAATCGTCGCGGTCACGCTCCGAAAAGACCCGCTCCTTGGAGCGGGAGCCCTCCTCGTCGCGCCTAACCCCCACTATCAGCCCCTCAAAGCCGTAGGCCTTGGTCATAGCGGCCAAAGCGTCCGTCTTGAGGGCCTTGCAGCAGGCGAGCCGGCCCTTTTCCGGCCCCATGCCCGCTTGAAGGGCCGCGGAATTTTGGTAGACGATGAGCTCTAAGCCCATCTCGCGGGTCACCCGGTCCCGGTACGCGATCATCTCCGGGATCTTGTAGCCCGTGTCCACGTGGATGAGGGGAAAGGGGCAATGCCCGTAAAAGGCCTTGCGGGAAAGCCACAGAAGGACCGTGGAGTCCTTGCCGATGGACCAGAGGAGCCCCAGTTTGCCCAAAGAGCGGAAGGCCTCCCTTAATACGTAAACGCTCTGGGCTTCCAAAGCCTCGAGGTGACTCATCTCGCGTTTCCTTAACTCTCCCGCGCGCCTCGCGCGTCCCCGCCCCGCGGCGAGGCCTTTTAATAATCCTCGGGGTCGCCCGAGTCGACTTTAACGGAGACGCTGTCGCCCCCGAGAAATTCCACCTTGAAAAAGAGCTCGCCCCCTTCCCAAAAAGCCGTCATTTTCGCGCCCCGGCCTCCCATGGCGGGAGATAGGCTGAGGCTCGCGGCCCCGCGAGAGCACTCCTTGAGGCACGCGGCGCAGCCCCAGCAGTCATTGGGATAGAGCGCCACGGCGCTTTTACCGTCGGGCGAAAGACCCAAAATTCCCCCGGGGCAGACTTCCACGCAGCCCCCGCAACCCTGGCAGAGCCTCGGATCAATGGCGACGCTCATCGGCCGGCTCCCCCTTCCGTCCCCGGCGCGGGGAGTCTTTCCCCGCTCTCCAGGTCGCGAAAAATAAACTCAAATTCCCCCGTTTTTCCGTCCTTTTCGGGACCGACGGCGAGGCGGCGCGAGTTCACGAAGAGGGCGAGCCCGGGGTCTTCCAAGGGAAAGTCCCCGTATTCCCCGAAACCCGGCCAGCGGGTTTCCCGCCGCTCCCGCAAATGCCCCACCAGCGCCTGGGCCACGGTCAGCCTTTCCCGCAGCTCCCAGGCGAGGGAGAGCTCCTTGGGGCTTACGGCCTTTAAAGAAGCGGCCATCCCCGCGATCTCCGCGATCCGGGAAAGGGCGGTCGCGAGGCCCTTTTGGCTGTAACGGTAGCCCGCGCCGCGACCGCCCGCGTAAAGGTCCATGGCCCTTTGGGCGGCCTCCTCCAATTCCGCGCGGTCCCAAGAAGGCCGCGCGCCAGGGGCTCCTCCGGACAGCGCCGCCTCTAAATACTCCCGCGCGAGCTCCCCGTCCTCCTCCGGGCCCTCCGCCGCGGAGGAAGCGATGGCGGTCGCGGCGATAAAAGCCTCGCTAATGGCCCCGGTCACGTATTTCTGGGGGCAGCCGCCGGCGACGTCGCCGGCGGCGTAGAGCCCCGGAAGGCTCGTCTCGCGCCGCGGGTCCACGTAAAAGCCGCAGGACGCGTGCCCCCCGACCAGAAAGGGCTCGCTGCCCTCCACCTCCGCGCCCAGCGGGGGAATCCTCTCTCCCCGGCCCAGAGCGAGCCTTTCCTCCTCCAGCCACTTGAGGGGCTGCTGGGGCGCCATATTGAAATAGGCCCGTAAGGCCCGCTCGCGCTCGCCCTCGCCCGCCTCCGGGGCCTCCAGGCGGATGGGCCCCAGGCCCCTTTCCCGTTCCCGGCGGTTGGCCAAGACCCGCTGACTGGTCGTGTTCCCGTATTTTTCCGCGAAATCCTCGCCCAAGGCGTTCAGCTGCCGCGCCCCGCCCCCCAGGGCCAAGGTCCCCGTGGGAGCCTGCGTGTCCTGGCAGCGCAGGGCCACGAAACGCATTTCCAAGCTCGTCATCTCCGCCCCCGCGCGGATCCCCATGGCGTAGCCGCCCCCGACGTTGAAGGGGGGATACCAGAGCCGATGGGACATGGACCCAGGCGCGTTGGGGGCGTAGATTCCCGCCGCCCCGCCCGTGGCCAAGAGGACCTTGGGGGCGCGGATTTTAAGAATGTCCCCGCTTAAAAGGTCCATGGCCAAGGCCCCGGCTATCCTCCGGTCCGGGCCACGGGAGAGCGTCAGGGCGAACACGTGGACCCTCTCCCGGACCTTGAGCCCCGGAAAGCCGCGGATGGCCCCCGCGAGCAGGGGCTTGACGTTTTCCCCGTTGACCTTCAGATTGCGCCAGGAGCGGGAGAGATAAGCCCCTTTTGAGTCCCGGTGGATCTTAAGGCCCAGCGAGGCCAAAAATTCCACCGCCCCGTTTAGGCCCTCGGACATGGAGAGCAAGAGCCGCGCGTCGCCGATCCCGTGGGCGTCGTTTAAGGCGTAGTCGGCGTAATCCCGGGGGCTCGCCCCGGGGCCCACCCAGGCGTTTAGGGCGTTGACCCCGGCGCTCAGGCAACCGCTCCGCTTGACGGACGCTTTTTCCAGGACCAGGATATCCCTCTCCCCGAGCTCGGCCAGGCGCCGCGCCGCGGCGCAGCCCGCCGTCCCGCCCCCGATAATAAGGACGCCCGTTTTGATGTCCGCGACGCGCGCGGGCCAAGGAAGCTGCGACACCTGTTGCGTTAGACCTCATTAAGCGCGCGGGCGCGCGGCGTTTCTCCGCGAGCCCCCCACGCGAGAGAAAGGGGAAAGCCCTTCGGGGAAAAAGGGGAAAGCCCCTCGGGAAAAAAGGGGAAAGCCCTTTGGGAGAAGGGGGAAAGCCCTTTGGGAGAAGGGGGAAAGGGAAAAGCGAAAAAGAGCCTTAAGGCGAAAAACTTGAAGGCGAAAAAAAGGAAAAGAGAGAGGGCGACTCCCAAGAGCCGCGGGGAAAAAAATCCGAGAGAGGGAAGGCGACGGAAAAGCCCCAAAGAAAAAGACGATCGCGCGGCGGGCGCGCCAAGCGAAAAAAAACCGCCGCGCGCCTTAAGGGAATTCTCCCCACAAAAAAAGAAAAAAAAGAAGGATTAGCGCGGCCTAAATGATTTCGGCAAGATTATTTATTTTCTAAATTAAGCGCCCTAACTTCGACCCACAACGGAGGAAAGGCCTCTTTAAAAACCCGCGCTAACCTTAAATCTTCCGGCCTTTTTAGTCAATATCCCCCTCGTTCCCCTCAAGCCGAGGCCGCCCGCGGACTCCTCGCCTTAGGCCTCGCGGGGAGAGCGGCGCGGACTTTCGCCCCGTCTTGGAATCGCTAAAGTTTTTACACTTAAAATACATGAATTTGACAATTTTCGAATAAGCGACCGCCCTCGGGCGCGAGCGGCGGAGCCTTGAGCGGCGCGCGGAACGCGCGCGGGACGCGCGGAAAGGCCGTGGCGCGGGAAGGCCTCGCCCCCGCCCTTTTTCTTGGGGCGCGCGACTCTGGCTTAAATCGCGAAGTTATAGCCGTTTCCCAGGCTCGCGAGGCGATCGTTGTTGACCAGTTTCACCTTTTCTCCCTGGAAAGCGTAAACCCGAAAAATGAGAATCTTGACCTTGTCCCCCACGCTTAAGGGGCCGCTTTCCAAAGAATAGCCCGCGGTCAGGGCGAACTCCTTGACCCGCAGGCCCACTTCCAGGGAGGAGCCCCGAAAGGCCAAAGAGACCACCTCGGCCTCTTCCGCGGAATTTTCGTACTGAACGGGTTCCCCGGGCGGGCAGACGGAGATAAATTCCGGGCGGATGGCGCACTGGCCGTCCGGGGGCGCCCCGCCGAAGCCGACCAGGCGGCCGTAGCCCTCCAGAACCTGGCTGTCCCCCACGAAACGCGCCACGAAAGGGGTAGCCGGCTCGCGGTAGAGCTCCAAGGGGGTCCCGGTCTGCTCCACCCTGCCCCCATTAGTAATGATGATTTGGTCGGCCACCTCGATGGCTTCGGCCTGATCGTGGGTGACGAAGATGGAGGTGATCCGGAGGCGGTCAATCATGCCCCGCAGCCAGGACCGCAAATCGCGCCTGACCTTGGCGTCGATGGCCGCGAAGGGCTCGTCTAAAAGCAGCAGCCGGGGACTGGGCGCCAAGGCCCGGGCGAAGGCGACCCGCTGCCGCTGGCCCCCGGAAAGCTGCCCGGGATACCTTTTTTCCAGGCCCTCCATGTTGACGAGAGCCAAGAGTTCCCCGACCCGTTCTTGGATTTTGGCCTTGGGCGCTTTTTGGCTCCGCAGGCCAAAGGCGATATTGTCGAAGACCGTCATGTACCTAAAGAGGGCGTAATTCTGGAAGACGAAGCCGACGCCCCTCTGGCTGGGCCTCACGTCGTTGACCCTAACTCCCCCGACGCGGATATCCCCCGCGTCGGGGGACTCCAATCCCGCGATCATGCGCAGGATGGTCGTCTTCCCGCTCCCGCTGGGGCCCAAGAGGGCCCCGAGGGTCCCTTCCGCGAGAACGAAGGACACGTCGCGCGCGGCCTGAAAGGACCCGAAGCTTTTATTTATCCCGGAAAGCTCAACGTACATAATATTCCGCTTCTTTGCGCCCGACGCGCTCCACGACGTGGCGCGCGATTAAAATCAGAATGGCCACGATCACCAGAATGGTGGCCACGGAAAAAGACTGGAGGGTATGGTACTCCCTAAAGAGGATCTCAATATGCAAAGGCAAGGTGTTGGTTTTGCCCCGCAAATGTCCCGAGACCACCGAGACGGCCCCGAATTCCCCCATGGCCCGCGCCGAGCACAAAATGATCCCGTAAAGGAGGGCCCAGCGGATATGGGGCAGCGTGACCTTCCAAAAAGTCCGCCACAGGCCCGCGCCCATGAGGACCGCCGCCTCTTCCTCGTCCGTCCCCCGGGCCGCGAGGACGGGAATAATCTCCCGGGCCACGAAGGGCAGCGTCACGAAAATGGTGGCGAGGACCAAGCCCGGGGTGGCGAAAATGATCTTCAGGTCGTGTTCTTGAAGAAAAGGGTAGGCCCACCCGAGCCTCCCGAAGGTCATGACAAAGACCAGCCCCGCGATCACCGGGGACACGGCGAAGGGAATGTCGATGATGGTGATGAGAAAGCCCTTGCCCCTGAAGGCGAAACGGGTGATGGCCCAGGCCGCCGCGATCCCGAAAAAGGTGTTTAGAAGAACCGCCAGGATGGCGGTGAGAGCCGAGAGGCGCGCGGCTTTGACGGAGTACTCGTCGGAGACGGCCTCCCAAAAGGGCTTTATCCCATGCTCAAAGGCCTTGGAAAGGACTTGGGCCAAGGGAAGAATGAGCATGAGCGCCACGAAAAGGAAAGAGACGGTAATGAGAATAAGGCGGGCCCAACCCCGTTCCTCGCGGACGTAGGCCATCCTATTTCTCCCCGGCGAACAGGGCCGCCCGCGTTTGGATCCGGTTGACGGCGAACATGATGGCGAAAGAGGCGACGAGCGTCAGAATGGCCACGGCCGTGGCCTGGTCGTAGTTGAATTGTTCCAGCTTGCTCATAATGATTAAAGGGACTATTTCCGTGGAAAAAGGCTTGTTGCCCGCGATGAAGATGACGCTCCCGTATTCCCCCAGGCCCCGCGCGAAGGCCAGGGAAAAACCGGTAAGCAGCGCCGGGAAGATCTCGGGGAGGATAATTTTCAAGAAAATCCGCGCCCGCCCCGCCCCCAAAAGCAGGCCAGCTTCCTCCAAGTCCGGGCTGAGCCTTTCCAAAACGGGCTGGACGGCGCGCGCCACGAAGGGGATGGTGACAAAAGTTATGGCGATAATAATGCCAATCTTGGCGTAAGCGAGCTTGATCCCGAGTAAAGCGAAGGGATAGCCGACCCAGCCTTTGTCCGCCGTCAGGACCGTGAGCGAGATCCCCGCCACCGCAGTGGGGAGGGCGAAGGGCAGCTCGATTAAGCCGTCGATGAGCCTCCGGAAGGGGAAGCGGTACCTGACGATCGTCCACGCCAGGATAAGCCCGAAAACGGTGTTGATTAAGGCCGCGGCCAAGGAGCAGAGAAAACTGACGCGGATGGCGGCGAGCGTCCTGGAGTCGGTCGCGAGCCGCCAAAAGCCCCGCGGCCCCAGATCCGCGCTCTCCAGGGCCAAGGAAAACATGGGAATGAGCACGATGAAACTGACGTAGCTCATCGTCACGCCCAGGCTTATCCCGAACCCTGGCAGCGTTTTGCTTTTTTTCGCGCGCAATTGGCTCTCCCTAAAGCGCCGCGCCTCCCATTCCGCGCTCGCGCCCGTCAGGGGCGCGAGCGCGCGGGGGGACGCGGGGAGGCGTCAGTCGTTGGAGTAGATCCGATCGAAAACCCCGCCGTCGTTAAAGTGCTTTTCCTGGGCGATATCCCAGCCGCCGAAGAGGGGATCGTCAATAGTGATAAGTTCCATGCTCAGGGTAAAGACGTCTTTGAACTCCTGGGCGATAGCCGGATTGGAGGGACGGTAGAAATGCTTGCCCGCGATCCGCTGGCCGTTTTCGGAATAAAGATACTGGAGATAAGCGGTCGCGAGATCCCGGGTCCCTTTCTTGTCGGCGTTCTCGTCCACGATAGCCACCGGGGGCTCGGCGAGAATGCTCGTGGGGGGCGCCACGATCTCGAACTGGTCGGGGGTCTCGGCCAAGGCCAGGTAAGCCTCGTTTTCCCAGGCGAGGAGCGCGTCGCCCTGCCCGTTCTGGACAAAGGTGTTGGTGGAGCCGCGGGCCCCGGCGTCTAAGACCAAAACGTTCGCGAAAAGCTTTTTCATAAAATCGATAACCTTCGCCTCGTCATGGTTATAGAGCCTGTCGGCGTAGGCCCAGGCGGCCAGATAGTTCCAACGCGCCCCTCCCGAGGTCTTGGGATTGGGGGTAATGACGCCCACGCCTTCCCGGACCAGATCGCCCCAGTCTTTGATGTTTTTGGGATTGCCCTTGCGCACCAAAAAGACGATGGTGGAAGTGTAGGGGCAGCTGTTGTCCGGGAATTCTTCCCGCCACCCGGCCTTGATAAGGCCCGCCTCCTCGATGGCCGTAATGTCGATGGCGAGGGCCAAAGTGACCACGTCCGCCTCGTTGCCCTCGATAACCGTGCGGGCCTGTTTGCTGGAGCCGCCGTGGGATTGGACGATCGCGATCTCCTCGCCTTGGCTTTCCAGCCAATGGGCCGTAAAGGCCTTATTGTACTCGTCGTAAAGTTCTCGGGTGGGGTCGTAGGAAATATTCGTCAGTTCCCTGGGGGCCGCCCACGCCGTGCTCGCCGGCGCCAGGGCCCAACCCAGGGCTAAGGGAAGCGCTAAGAGCGCGATAAAAAAGCGCGACATTGTTCTCTCCAAGCTTAACCGCTCTAGAAGCGCGAGCGATTTGACAAAAAAAAGACCGAAAAGCGAGAAAAATCGCTCTTCGGTCTTCAGGTCCACTGATCAACCGTTGAAGTTAAAGGCTTTTGGCCTCAAACCGTTAAAACGCGCGCGGAGAGCGCCCCCTCGCCCGCGGAGGGGAGGCGAGGGAGCGCGAAACTCCGAGGGGCAAGCCCCATAGGGAAAGCGTCGCGCGCGGGCCGTTTTGGCTCCAGACCCGCGAGCCTCGCGCGGGCGATCGCGGCGCGCGGCGCCGCGCTCCCGCGAGCGTGAAAAAATATAAAAGAGTCAGCCCCAAAATGCAAATAAAAATACCCACCCCTTTGGCGACAGCGCCAAATGGCGTAATGTAGCCAAATCAACAATCGGTAAATATTAAACTAAACGGAAAAGCGCTCTATGGTAAAAAATTAAGAGCGCGCTTGGGGAGCAACGAGGGGAGCGCGCGCGCGTCGCCCGCGCCTTAAGCCGTTCTTTTTTTCCCTTCCTTCTCCTCCTTCTCCTTCTCCTTCTCCTTCTCCTTCTCTTATTCCCAATTTCTATTCCTATTCCGACTCCTTTTCCGACTCCTCGCTCATCCTTCCTCCTCCATCTTTTTCCGTCAGCGTTCTTCTTCTCTTTCCTCTCCCCTTCCCCATGGCCGCTTTGCGCGCCGAGGCCGACGCCCGCCCCACTCGTCGCCTTGGTGCCCGCGGCCTAAAATATCTCAAAAGACAACGCGGCGATAAACTCGCTGGCCTGAAAGCGTTTCCCCACCCTCAAATCCACGCGCCTACCTCTCGCTCTCCGGCGACGCCAGCGGAGTCGCCGCGTAAACGCGCTTTCCCGAGGACGGCGCTCTTTTTGGGGGATTATGGCCTAAGGTCGCTTATCCCCAAGATTACGGCGAAACGACGCGGATCGCCCAGGCTGAAAAAAGGCGCGCTTTTCGGTCCAAACGTTCTTCCCGCGCGGACATTTTCCTGGCGAGCGGGCTAAATTTTGGGGGTTATCCCAACCTGGTGGGGCGACTCTCCGATGGGGCCGCGTAGCTTTATGGAAGAGCGCGGCGTCTCCCCAAAGCGCTTCGCTCCCTTCCGCGCCCATGACGGAAGGGGCTTATCCCAAACGGAAAGAAGCGTTCGCGAAAAGCGGGTTGACTCGCGCGTTACGCCAAGGCTCGCCATTCGCGGCGGTCGCGTCCGTCAAGCGGAAGACAGCGCGAAAGCGCTCGCGCGACTCAAAGTCCCTTGATTAATAGGCGATTATAATATATGGGCAAATGACGGCCAAGCGGCGTGTCTCTTCGCCGCCACTAATATTAACCGCGCGTATGGGCTAATCGGCGTAGTTAAGAATCTTTCGCGCGTCGCTGGGGACGGCGGCGCGCGCTTTGGCTCGTGGCTATCTCGCCCAAGCGAGAAAACCGCGCGAAGGCGCTCCCCAGGCGGTTCGTCGCCCGTTAGCGAGATGGAATTACCCTGGGTTCGCGCGGATTTCGGGACTCTCGGGGGTGGGACTGGGCATACTATGATCCTGAACTATAGCTTCCCGCGCGCGGTTATTCCGCGCGCTGGAAGTTTTGCCGAGTAACGGCGGTGGAGGACGTATTTAGAATTCTGGAGTTAATTGACGCCGCTTTCGCGCCTGGCCGAGGCGTTCCGCGCGCGAACGCCGAAACGCCGATAGGCCGCTGGCCAATTCCGGCAAATTAGCGTAAACTTAATTCAGTTAGGACGCTCGCCATATTCCGCTTTGAGGCGTCAAAAAAGCGCCGCCAGTGGTGGCGCGCCATTTTTCTTGGGCCCGCGATGGAGGCGGCCTATGACCGTTATAAGCGAAACTATAGAAATAACGGAAGATCGCAGCTAACGTCTTGACCTGGAGTCGCCGGACTGTCTTCCGACCGGGAAGGCGGAGCCGCGCTTGACCATTAACCCGCTTCGCGCCTTCCTGGCCAACAAACCCTTTGAGGGCCTCTCCGGGGTCTTGAAAAACAAAATCTTTTGACGGCGACGGGGCGACCTCGCGGAGGCGGTGGCGCGACGAATGGTCCAAATGAAATACCTTCTGGACGCCAAGGTCGCCATTGACTTTTCAAACGTCCTGACCCTAGCTGTCCGTTCTGTCCGAACGCCTCAGAGAGATTGAGCTTTACGCTAGAGTGGGCGCCAGGATAGAGCCGTTGTCATATCGCCGTCTTGAAGACGATTATCGTTTTTTGACCAGTGAATATACAAAGGGAGATTTTTCATGAGTGAACATCGGATAGTCAAAAGCATGAAAGAGGCGTTGGCCATCGCTCGCGGCGAGATGCCTGACGACGCCTTTCGGGTGCACTTTCCCGCCGCCCAGGTGAACGTCAAAGCCATTCGTCAGGGACTTGGTTTGTCACAGACTTCCTTCGCTAACCGTTTCGGGCTTTCGCTCCAAGCTCTTCGTGATTGGGAGTTAGGCAAAAGGCGGCCCGGTCCCGCGGCTAGCTCCTACCTGAAAGTTATTGAGAAGGCCCCCGAGACGGTACGTGACGCCCTTGCCGAAGGCACCGCCTTACTGTGGGTATAGTCCGAACGTGGATAGTATAGCCAGGCAACGGTGGCGGAGGTGATATTTAGAGTAGTGGAGCTGGCTGGTGACGCTCTTGAGCCTTTCAAATGGTTGGCGCTAAAAGTATCCGTGATTTAAGGCATTATCTAAATGAAAGTCAGCAAATAGTGCCGGTTCGCGATTCTCTAGCTCGACTTCTTAAACGCTCGTGTCAAACCTTCAGTATTAACAGTTCATCGTTTAATCCATGGCTATACGATACCAAGCGCTCACTTCTCTGGGAGATATAATCGCCAGTCAGAACGGGGAGCTGGAATGGAAAGAACGCCGGGTTATTCTGAAGCGAACCCAATGCGCCTTCAGCCTCTGGGATGGCCAGGAGCGCGGACTCGAGCATCAGGATGGCTAGGTTCGGTTCGGATACGCTCACAGAAGCGGCATTCTCGTAGCAGCCCTTAGTCTCAGAATCATTCAGAACTCCCCAGGCGACAAATGAGCGAATTACATATCTTGCGGAGCGATTAACGGTCTGCCGATCGCCATATTGTTCCTTTAGGCGATTAATGATCTGGGCGTGGGTCACCTGATTTTGCAAGGCGAGCAAACGTCCGGCCTGGCGGGCCACGTTGAACCAAAAAGGATATGCCGCCGAAATCATCCCCCAATGCACCGCTAGGTGCATGGACGGGTGTTCCCGCAGAAATATCCGCGACGCGTTCCGAAATGGAATTAACTTGGGGTCAGGAGAGACCCAAGTTCTCATCAGGTTGTCGACGACAAAGGTACGCGTTCTCTCGCTTCGCTCACCCTCGAAACCGTTTCCTTTTCTGTCAGCGAGGTAGTCATGTAACTCCTTGCGGATAGTTTGAGCGTCAAGCCCAGCCAACAATAAATTCGCTACATTCTGCATCCACTCGTAGCGAATAGTCTGCTTGACGCCAATGGTTTCATGCCGATTTCCGATGAAGCCACCCATCAGCGCGTTTTCCTTTCGAACTTCACAAGGGGGACGATGACTTCTTCGATGGTTATACCGCCGTGCCCTACGATGGCGTCACCAGAGTTCAAGAACGCGTCATGGGCGCCGGCAACCAGAGGGAAGTAATTTGCTGGCAGTCCGATCGGCCGCCATTCATGGGCAAATGGAAAGGCATCGGCAACCTGAGCGCGGAGTTCCGGTGTGGGATAGACACGAACTCTCTCGCCGCGAATTTCGGCGATCACGCCTTCAGATGGACGACCTTTGCCCTCGCATTGGATGTTGCCATGATCAGCCGTCATCCAGACCTCATAGCCGTATTCCAACAACTGGGCAATAAGAGAAACCAGAAACCCACCTTGACACCACTGCTTGATCTGGTTGTGCATTCCGGACGACCCGAGCTGCATGCCATGCATGATCTTGTCGATCTTGTTCACGACTAGCCCGACAACTTTGGTTTTCCTTGGGGTGATCGCGGAATCGAGGGCGCTCGCCGCGTCACCGTCGCCAAGGCCACGTTGATAGGCGACATCTTGCCAGGACAGGCCCTGGCCTTCCCAGAAATGTTTCCAGAGTTTCTCTTCATTGTTGGTCGAGTTGATTGATGAAGGGAAATAGAGCGGGGGTTTGCCGGAAAAAATCGATTGCCGCGATACTGAGGTCAACGTCGGAATCCAAGCGAAGATCGCGGATTCACGCATGACTAAATTCGCGTCCTGTTTTTGCAGAATCTGGCGGATAGTCACCCATTGATCGAGAGCCAGGCCGTCAAGCACAATCAGAGCGACGCGGCATCCACTGGTAGCCTCTATATCCCGAGCCAAGTGGCGCGGCACATGGTGCAGCATGGCTGGATTGGATGGTGGTAGGTTGACTAGGCTGGAGTAGTGGCCCGTCAGCCAATCGGCAAAGGTCGCGTTTAATGAATCGCCGATTTCTCTTAGCCATGTCTTATCTTCCGCGTCGCAGCCACAATGAACCAGCGAAGACAGCTCTGCCCATTTTAACGCGAAAGCGATCCAGTCAGAGTAACGCGCTCCCGCCGTGGGTATCTCCCCTTTGACAAGATCGCGCAGGCGAGAGATCCGCGGCTCACCATAGTCCACGCCGGACATAGCGATACCGCATCGGATCCATGAACCTGCGTCCACTTCAACGCCTTTTGGCTCGATAGGGGTAAGTTTACCCTCCAGGAAAAATTTTTCAATGTATATCTTGATCTCATGATGATCGAACGGCAGGCGGCCAGGGCCGGGATATTTAAGGACGTATTGCAGTGAGTCTTCCCATTCATGATTTACACCGCCGAATCGTGAAAGAAAGAGCGGCCAACGCTCCTGCAAAAAGGCGAAGAAGGCCTCATCGTCCGGAACGATTTCAGAGAGTGGCCAGGCTTTGAATCCATCATCGTTTTTTAGAACTTGGATGATCCGTTCGGCCAACGTTAGCGGGAGTTGAATTTTACTATAGCGAAGACGAAGAAGAATGTTAAGCAGTTCCTCTTCATTAGCGATCAATTCCGCCGCTACGCGAAATACATGACGGAGAATGAAATCCTTGGTGGCGTTGTCGCCCAAGCGATCCGGCGGGTACTTACGCTGGGCCTCGAATAGCGCGTCCAGTAAACTTCTATCGAGTATCTCGATGACCGGATAGCTAAGATTAGGAAACAGATCACCCAGGGTGAATGACAGCTTTCGTCCCGCCTGGAGGAGGTCGAAAGGTAGCGATTTCAGCTCAACGTCACGCAAATGGAGGATAACCACCAGATCGGAGCGTTCCTCACGGTCCCAGAACGAACGGTACTTAGACTCATACGCGTATCTGAATTCGACAGGATCGCTAAATTCGATTAAGTCGAAGCCGCGCCCGCGAAGCTCTAATGCCAGCTTTTCCTCGGAGAGAAGGCAATCCGGGTCCGCGACCAGGGTCAGATTGCTGACGTTGGGCGTAAAATCGCTCAGAATGGCGTCTCGCCAACTACTCATTGAGCGTCTCCATTGATAATTCGTAACATCAACAATGGCCTAATTTCCGGAATGATCTGCCTTGCTGAGCGCAACTCATGTCGCCACTCGGATTCATCCGCGTCACAACGAGACAGCCTGAATTGTCTAACCTCTGGCAATCCGACCCGTTCAATGGCCTTGCGGAGCGAGGCAAAGAAGACGATTCCGCGTTCCTCCTCTCGATCCACGGAGTCAAGATGCGCCTGCCGTAAAGCGTCGAACATATCTTGTCCAGCCTGTTCGGCAACTTTCCGCAAGCGCTCATGGACGGCAAATGATTCATCATCGCCTAGAACGCTCAACGTCTGGGCTTCGGCAGTCTGCAGCGCGTCCCAGATGTGCTTGGCCGTGGGTAGAAACAGTTTTCCATCATCGCTCAAGAACACGCTTAAATAGGCCCGTCGCGCTATAGGGACGCGCAGGAATAGAGTCTTCTGGAGCGTTCCAGCCTGAAGACGGATCTCAAAGAGTCCCCAGAAACCCGAAATAGCGGCAGGTAATCCGTTTACGGTTACGCAAGGCAATGGCTGGACAGGCGCGATCTGCGGCAGATTTAGGGCCAGCCCTCGGACGCGGCTGTTTTTAAGATTCAGCAAAGTCGCGTCGGTCAGACGCTCAGCTTCCCGGGCGTTGAACACGACTTTACGATGTTCCAGACCGTCAGGCCAGTTCAGATCCCACCATGAGCGTTTACGGATGGCCGCGCCGCCGTTAGAGTTAATATAGCCAACCGTCATCCGCTCCACCCAGTGGGGCAGAGGATGGGAACGCAGCCGTTCAGCCGCCCGCGCGTCCGGTTCTTCCGAGACGCCAAAGATGGGGGAAGATTCGCGCGCTCGCTGAATCTCGTCACAAAGGCGAGCCAAAGCGTTATCGACGGCAGTTTCAACGCTTTCAGGATTAAGGATGGCCGAAACGAATACATCTTCGAACAACTCGCCCGCCTGGGCCGAGTCGAGCACGTCGCTGGTTTTGTCAACGCCGAATTCATCAAAAATCACCGAAAGCTTTTGCTCCAGCACTTCGCGGACACGAAACTCGACCGAGTCCTCAAATACGAAATTAATCGCCCGCACCGTCTTGGGTTGGCCGATACGGTCCACGCGACCTATCCTCTGTTCCAACCGCATCGGGTTCCAGGGGATATCGTAATTGATGATGACATGGGCAAACTGTAGGTTCAAACCCTCACCGCCCGCGTCGGTGGAAATCAACACGCGGCGGGATTTGCGGAAGGCTTCCTGGGCCCGCTCGCGTTCCTTCATATCCATGGACCCGTTCAGAATGACGACCGAAAATCCTCGTGCCTCCAGAAATTCTTTCAGCATCAGTTGGGTAGGCACGAATTCGGTGAAAACTAGCGCCTTTAAGTCCGGCTCGTTTTCCTCGTCCTGCAATTTGTAGATCCACTCGATCAAGGCCTCAGCCTTTGCGTCTGGGCAATCTTGTTCGCAACGAATCGCCTCGTCGAGCAGGGTCTCAACGTGGTCACCTTCGCTCCGCAGGGCCGAAACATGGGATTTTAACAGTTTATCGAGCAGTTCCTGACCATCCATGTCGAAGAATTCGTCAAAATTTTCCGATCCCTCCGCGCCATTTTCAAGATTAACCAGGCGCAAACTGGCTTGCGCTTCGCCTTCTTTAAGCGCAGCGAGTCGCCTTTCCAGTGTGGCGCGAATCGCCCTGGTGCTTGAAACAACCAGTCGCTGCATCAAGATCATTAAAAAGCCGATATGGCGTTTCTTCTCACGCAGGGCTTGGTTGTAGCCCTCGCGCGCGTAGTCAGTCACCGCCGCGTAAAGGTGACGCTGCGAATGATGGCGGCTCTCCCAGGACACTGAGGCCATCTGTGTGCGCCGTGGTTTGAAGAGCGGCTTGCCGTTGGCGTCAATGGTCTTGCGCTTCTCGGTGCGGATTACATATGGGGCTACCCGCTCGCGAGAGACGCTGTCCATATCCGGAAAGGCGTCATCATCCAACAGGTTCATCAGGCGATGGAAGGCATCTGTCTTCCCCTGATGGGGCGTAGCCGAGAGAAGTAGCACATAAGGCGTCGCCTCGGCCAGTCCTTTGCCTAATTTGTAGCGCGCGACCTGCTCGTCGCTGCCACCCAGGCGGTGCGCTTCGTCAACTACCACCAGATCCCATCCGGCGGTTATCAAATCCTCGAATCGGCCGCGATTATATTCGGCGACACGCTCAGCGGCCCAACCTCGCCGTTTGTCCATAGGTTTTACCGAATCAAGGGAAACGATGACCTGATCGAACATAGACCAGGCTGAACTAGGATGTGCCGCCTCTGAGGTCAAGCGCCTCAAGGCGCCGATGTCGTCGCCCAGAACGAGTTGAAACTGTTCGTTAAAATGATTCCGCATTTCAGCCACCCACTGGGTAGCTATTCCTTTCGGCGCGACAATCAATGTTCGTCGCGCCAGTCCGCGCAGTTTAAGCTCGCTCATAATTAGGCCTGCCTCGATGGTTTTGCCGAGCCCCACCTCATCGGCCAGCAGGTAGCGCACGCGGTCGCCGGAAATGGCCCGGGACAAGGCTTGGATCTGATGCGGCAACGGAATGACGTTTGATTCCATGGGAGCCAGCAGCACATGACCGTCGCCGCCGCTGAATGAGCCTTCTAGCGCCTCGGCCACCTTGGCCGCGGCGGCCACGTAAGCGACGCGTTCGGCCTCGATCTCCGGCTGCGGGTCGGCGCTCAACGGCCTCAATGCGGAGCGTGGCACGCGCGCCACCGCGTTCTGGCTCGGCAACCACACGCGGCACACCGTCTGCCCCCATAAATTAAGTTCTTCTATAATCTTGCAGGCGCTATTATGAACGACACTGTATTTCCAAAGCGACTCCATCAGCAAATTAACCTCTACATTGCTCTCTTGCTTGTTGATTTTGTGTCACGAGCGCGATTCTCATTCGTATTACGCATATAACCGCGATGCCAATAGCCTAGGCCACTTCAAAAACGCGACCTATCCGTTCGCGAAGGGGTTCTGTATTTTTACAGCGTGCCAAAGGTAGTACGCTTTGATTTCAATGAAATTATCGTCTATGAACGACTCTGCTCTTTGATCATAGAAGATACCTTTTTGGATAGATCCTCGCTTTACAGTTAGGCAATCCGCGTCGCGCCAATTGGTTCGATCTTCGGCGACGATCGCATCGGGGGCATACCTAAACGAGCTCTTGTCAATACCCATGCCTGATTTGGCAAGGTGAATCAGTAAATCCGCTCTAGTCATTATTCTCTTCCCATTCTTGTTAGCGCCTGATCGTACCACATAAGCAGCTTGGGATCTTCTTCAAGGATGTTGGTAGCTATTTTTTCAGCCACGGCGACGATGACGGCGTAGTCGCGATCCTGCCAAGCTTTTTTGAATCCAGCGCGGAGAGCCTCCAGACGGAAGATTTTGATTTTCTTCTTGCTCTCTTTGTACTCCCCAAACTCCTTAAGCAAAGTCTTTTCACGCAACTTCTCCAGGTCACCCGCCTTGTTGAGATCGGGCACGTACCAGCGGTCGCGAGCCTTTGCTACCAGCGCCGAATCATCTTTTGGCCGATTTCGGAGTTCAGGCCAATTGGTAGACAAATAGCTATGAATCTGATTTGGCACTTCTCCCCGTCCGTCGAAACGAAGGAAATTTTGCTCAAGCAAGGTGGAAAGTTCCAACATTTTTTCGTGTTTATTCCATCCCGCCAGTTCTCTCATAAACCGCGGGTGTATATCTTGATAAGTCTGTGGTTTGTCTGTCAGAAGACGTAACAACCATTGCCGCGCTGATGTTTCGTCTTGAATAAATAAGGCAATGTCTTCCATATATTGAGAAAGCAAGCGCTGCTTATCATACTCTATAGCTTGATCTGGCAGAAAATACATGCCATCGCGTTCACTAAATCTCTGTTTCAATCCAATCTGAAAATCTGGGCTGGAAATGGGAACCTGAAATCCTTTCAAAACATAGTAGGCTACCATCTGATCAAACAGAACGCGTGGGTCGCGCGCCGATACGAATTGCATCAAGGTGCCCTGTTTTTTGGCTACCGGTAGATATTTTAAATGGGCGCGGATAAAATCCCATGCGCCTTCTTCGGTTTGCGCCTCCTCTTGGAAGCGCTCTTCAAAACAGCCATCGGGTTTGTAAGCGGAAATCACCAAGTCCTGCTTCACGGCGGTGGTGGAAGTGACTTGCCGATAGCTGCCTTGCATCTTGTCCAGCGTCGTGACCTCGGCCACCACGAAGCCTGCATGCTGCAAAGATAGCTGAATTGCGTTCCACACAATCGCCTTGCTGTTGGAAAATACTACCGTCATCCAGCGACCAGGCTTAAGCACGCGTTGGTATTCGGCGAAGCAGCGTTGCATCAGAAGTTGATATTCATGCAACGCTTTGCGCTTGAATTTGTCGATAATTGCCTCTGGCATCGCGTCAGTGACGACACCGTGCCAAGCCTCGACGAGAAAATTCAGATCGGCGTAATAGATGTTTTCGCCGAAAGGCGGGTCAGTGAAGATGTAATCAATCGAATCGTCGGACAGAGGAAGTCTGGCAGCTGTACCGGTTGTCACCACAACATTCGGAGTTGACTTAAAAGATTGGAAAGTCTTGGCGAGCCGATCTAGCTTTCCAATAAGGTTGTACCAAGGGCTACATTCGGCATGCTGTGAAGCGATGTAATAGACACCATTCAATTGTGAATTGACTTGGGAGAAATGCGTCGGGCAATATCGATTAAAAACCGACAAGCCCCAAATCGCCTGTTCGACCATGAAAAGCAGGAAAGCGCGAACTCGCGGTTCGGGATGCGCGTTTGCATTTTCCCACAATTTACCCATGGCCTGAGCCGCTCGTGGCAGATAGAGGTGATGGACGTGGGTGAAACCCTTGGGCGCAATCCGTGAGCCATGGGACATTTCCTCAATGGGAAATCGGCTCGTCGGTACGGACTCGGGCAACGGCAAATCATCGATTTTGGCTAGCACAGCTAAGTCGATCGCGTCTGGATCCTTCTCAAATCTCGCCTTATCGATCTTGTAGACGACAATAGAAGGCTGGAATTTCACTCTTTTCCACATTTTTCCCGTAGCCGGATCGACACGTGTTTCAAATACGCGCTCCAACCTGTCCTTATTCAATTCCACGCCGCAGTGCGGGCACGGGAACACGTCGCGCACGCGCTTGCTTTCGTCGTCCAGCGCCGTATTAATAAAATTTACCGTCCCCGCGCATTCCGGGCAACTGAATATCTCACTCCACACCGTATATTCGACGCGCCCTTTGGTCTTACCGTCGCTGTGCAGCGTCTCATACATCCAGCCGACGCTTCGCTCAACGTCTTTTAGCAGTTGCCTGCCCGCTTTGGCAAAAGCTTCCACATCGAACGGAATGTTGTAGTTCGCGGCTATGAAGGTGGCGGCGGGCGAAAGGTCGTTGAGCACAGCCTGGCGCGCGCCCCATCGCGGCGCGGAACGGCCTTCATGTTTGCATGCCAGTTCCAACCCGAATCGATAACTGGCAGGGGCAGCGCCGCACCATTTCGCGGCCACACCAGTCATACCTGAACCAGCAAAACCATCCAACACAACGTCACCAGGCTGGGTGTAGTGCAGGATAGACGGCACGATAGCTAAATGCGGCACCTTAGTATGGTACGAATGGGCCTTAAAAATCGCGTCTGTTTTGCCCACGCTCACGTCAACCGCCAGCGGTTCGCGATTGTATTTCGTATCCGGGCCTTTGATTTTTGCGTAATGCGCGATAAAATCCGCCAACCATGGATTAGGGCAAGCGGTATAATACGGTGGATCGGACATGGCTATGATTGCCTCATCTGTGCCATGTGGGAAACCTTCCTGATTGCGGAACGCCGGATCTTTCAATTTTTCAGCGAGCAGCTTTCGGAAGTGATCGCGCCGGTCGCTATCGCTGGCGAATGTCTGACCGAGGCATTCCACCGGTCCAGAGAGTGACGAAGTCACTTTCGATGAAAAAATTTTAACCATTGAGCGCTTCCTCTTCTATTTCTTCATTATCCGCGCGTAGTTCAGTGTCTTCCTTTGACATGATAGCGATGGCCTCTGCTTTGACAGTCTTCAAAAATTACTGATAGAGATCCTGTAGCGCGTAGGATTCTTTCGATGCTGTGCCAATCCACGCTTTAGATAACAAATTTACGAACGTTATTTTGCTGAAATAGCTCTTTACGCTCATAAAATCCACGCGCCAAAACACTCGAACGGGAGATAAAAAATGGATACGTAACCATTCACCTTGACCGTACAAGTTTGCGCTTTTGCCTTTAGTCATAGCCAATGTGTGTACATCGAATAATAGCGCAAGATCTATTGTATCCTCTCCAGCAAGGCCTGCGAGCGCCTTCACATAAGCCAGCTCGATCTCCCCATAGCTGATCAGATAGACAAAAACGCTCGCTTCCTGGTCAAAAAGATACGCGTCCAGCCTGTCTCGCGCTAGAAACTGGGATTCTGAACGGACGATGAACGGCTCGCGCAAAAAACGATCAAAAAACTCTGACATTTCGTCGAGTATTGTCTCATATGAATAGATCGCTAACAACGCATCTTCAGTCAATGTGGGCGACGAACCATAACCTTGCGAGAACGCGCTGCTCTTATTCTGAGAGCGCGCCCAATCATGAATGGTATATCGAACTTCAACAGCATCGGCTGTGTCGGTGAATGCGAACATACCGTTAACTTGTTCCACGCCATATACCAAGTGTTCGCTCGCCGCGTTTGCCGAGAGGCTCACAATTACCAGCGAACCTATAGGCGCGACCCAAGCCGCTTTCTTGAATTCGATATCACCCCATTCGACAGTCTGCCGCCGGATAGTCAATTCCTCGAGAGCCATGAATCTTCACTCCATGACGATTCGCACTTTAATCGGGTCATTACCCTTAGTGATCCGATCTATATACTCCTCAAACCGCTTCTTCATCTCCGCCGGGGAGGCCGGGCCGCCGGTGACCTGTAGAGCCCGCTGGAGTTCCCGCGGGTTGACGGTGACCTTGACCAGGCCGGAGAGCGCTTCCTTAAGGGCGTGAACGAAATTATTGTCCAGCGGCGCCGGCAGTTCCTTTGACTTAATGAAGGTCTCCAAAGGCTCGCGGTCGTCGGCCTTTAGCAACTCCATGTTGGCCTTGGTACTCGGGTCTCCCAAATTTCCGAGAATGGTGGATGTCCAGTCCTCCACCATGGCATCAAGTTCGGTATCCATCTGGTCGAGCGCCGGCGAACCAGTCGCCTCGCCGGCTTCCACCGACGGCTTGAACCCACAATGCGGGCAGATGGGTTTAACGCAGAGGTCTTGCTCGGTGAGAGCGAAGCAGCTCTTCAGCCCGGCCAGGCGGTTCTGAAAACCGGCGAGTCGCTGCCGAGGCATTAAGTCGATACCAGCCAGGTCGCGCAAGATACGCAAACGCTGATCATTGAGCAAGCCATCCTTGCGCCTGTCATCCTTCACGCCCATTCGAGCTCTGGCGTGCAAGCCAATGTAGGCGACGATAAAATCTCTCTTGAGCTTTTGCAACTCAACACCGACGCTCTGGGACAGACTGGCCAACTCGCTTAACTCGGCCCGCTTGAGGTCGTCCAACACATCTTGCCGGGTGACCTTCACGCGAGCCACCCAAACATGGCCATCAGGCAACACCTCCTCGGCGGTTGAAAGCCATAACGCCGCCTGGCTGTGGGCCACGATGAACTCTCCTAAGGCGTCTATCTCATCGAGCGTTTTTAAGCTATTTTCGTGGGCTAAAATCTCGGGAACGACGTATCGGAAGTTTTTAAGCTTACCAGGCGAGGAGTAGGGCTGAAGCGACTCAAAGAAGCTCTTGGCATCGTCCAGCCCGCTGGCCTTGCCGTCCAGCCCGGCGCCCGAGAGCAGATCCAAGCCCCAGAAGGAAATCCCTTCGCGTAGAGTCTGCTGAGTCATAACGATACGCTTGACAGTCTTACCCACAGCCTGTTGTAGGCTCTGCACCGGCTCCTCCTTACCTTGGGTGACTAGGTGAGCCATGCCCGGCGTCATGCCGAGCAACTCGAACAGCGCTTTAAGTGCGGGCAGGTTCCATTCCTTGGGCCGCTCCAGATGTTTAAAGCGGATCAACTCATCCATGCTGGTCTCGGCCAGTTGCCGCAACCCAGTGGCGTCAAATTTCTTGCCCGCTACGGAGAGCACGGTGTCGCCGGAATAGACCAGCGCGGCAACCAGGACGACAGCCCATTCCGGCTCCAGGCGCGAGCCGCCAGGGTTCATGTATTCAAGTCCATGATCATCCTTGATGATCTCGCCACGGTTGACCACCTGGTTGTGGCCCTTAGCCTTGACGGCATCGATGATGAACTTGGCGTACTTTGACTTGTCGGGGGCGATCTTTTCGCCGTCGAGCAGCTCCAAGGCATCCAACACGGCTATGGCTTGCTTGGCGCGATTCTGCCCGGCAATGGCCCGAAGAGCGTCCCGCGCGGCCTGGGCGCGATTATCGCCGGTAATCAATACCGAAAAATTTGGATAGGCTGGGGCTTGGTTCTCGAAGTTTGGGGCCAGGCAGATGCCGGCGATGGCGTTGACCAGATCGCGGAAGTTGATCGTCTCGTGGGGCAACAGGCCGGACAGGTCGCGAATTGATTTGCCCTTGGCCCATTCGGTCATTGTCTTTGCGCGGCCCTGATAGGTGACCTCGTAGACCTCGACCATATGTTTTTGCAGCCATTGGACCAGCTTCTTAAGGAAGCCGTTGGCTTTTGATTCATAAGTGGCCTTGGCGTAGCCCGATGAGATGGTCGCAAGGTCCAAAGCGGCCGCGTAGCTCTCCAACGAAGTCTGAAACTCTTCATCGACGCCTTTCAAGCGGAAGAAAACTTCGTCGTTAGCCTTGTCGTCCTTGAAACGCGGTGGATCGTTAGGCTGGATGAAGTAGAGATAAAAGTCTCGCTGCGGCACGGCGGTAGAGCGCTCGTTGGGAGCGCCGAAAAAGAGGTAGCCAGAACGGGCTGCCTTGCGCTCCCGCCAAACCAGTTCATGCTCCCAAATCTTGTAACCGTTCACATACGTGACATCTTGGCATTCCATTAGCCTTTTGAGCGCCTCGTAATAGAAGCGATCGAGCTGAGACTGGTCCAGACTTTCAGCCCGTTTATCGATCAGAGCGTCGAAGTCGTCGGTCTTTTTCAGATCGAGATAATATTGGCGATTGTCGGCGTTGTACGAAATGAACTGGCCGCTGACCGTTTTGTGGATTTCGCGTAGAATAGTTTCCACAAGAGTCCGCAGATCCTTGTCAGGCTCATCGCCACCCATTTCGTCAATCAACGGGTCAAACAGACAGAGGCGATCGCGCAGTTCTTCGGCGGTCGCGCCCATGGGCGCGTGGATGTCGCCGGTGGTGAGGCGATGGACGGACAACGCGTAGATCAGGCGCAACGCCATTGGCTTGTACTGCTTGCGGGTGATGGCGTTTTCGACGCGGGATTCCAGAACTTGGCTGCAATCAATGACCGCCCGGATCTCGGGGATGGCGCGAAACGAGGGGTTTTGCTTAATCGTATTCCAGTAGCTATCGAAGGCGATCAGACGGGGGGGGGGGGAGGGAGAGGAGATGCGTCATTGCCCAAGAGACCTTTCATGCTCATGGACAAGGTCTTAAGAACCTCACGCTTTTCCACTACAGTAATCCGTTCGAAGGTGTCAACGTAGTCAGGGTGCACCGGAAAAAGCCGGACAAACTCATCAATACGCTCGCTAAACCCGTCGTAATATTTGGCAAAAGGAATCAGATAGTCGCGAATCTTCGCCTGTTGCTCGGCGGTTTTCTTGAGAAGGCGCTCGGCCACGACGAATTTTACGTCATTTCGAGCGATTCGGATCTGTTCGAAGCGATCCTTCACCCGGCGGATACTACCGGCGGCAAAGGCAAAGCGCGGGCTGTCAAAAATGGCTTCCTGCACGCCAGCGATGAACCGGAAGCGTAAATCCTTGCATATCTCGCCAATCTCGCGGAGGAAGTTGAGGTCAAGAATCAGCTCCTGGTCCTTGCGGGAACGCAGGTAGTCAAGCAGCTCATCGACCACAAGTAGTAGACCAAATTCGGGAAAAACTTCGCCAAATTTGGCCATCATGTCTTCGAAGGCTCGTTTGTGGTTAGTGATGGTTTCTATTCCGGGAAACGCGTACTCCACGCCTAGTTTTTCAAGATGATCTTCCATTTCGGCCACCAGAATGTCGCGGAGGGACATGGTGGTGGCTCCTATCTCGATACGGATAACCTTAAAACGACCGGCTATCTGAGCGACCGCTTCGTGGATGTCGGCGCGGCTCAATCCTTCCAGCAGGGAGGCGTCCGCTGCGAGCGCGGAGACCACTGACATCAAGTGAGACTTACCGGTACCGTAATTTCCCACGACGAGCAGCCCCTTATTGTCGGCTGGCCGCTCGAACTGTAACTGCGGGATAACAACTTGCGCGAGCCGATCGGCCATTTCATCCGAAATGACGTACGCGTTCACGAGGGCGCGCGCTGCGCTAGATTTGTCCGCGTCACGCAACTGAACGACCGACTCAATCGGCTCAAACTGAATAAGGTCTTCGTATTTCACGCGTTCCCAGCCTCTCTTGAGTTTTTTTCCGTACTGATTGTAGCCGCGCCATCTGTATTCACAATCAGCGCGTCAAAAGAGTCATAGCAACGGTGCTCTGGATGGCCAGGTTCAGCGTATAAAAGCCGCCCGGAATTCATGGTCCCATTCCATGACGCCACCACCGCCCTATTTCTCGAAATCCCCTGCAGCAAACGCAATGGGTCTTGCTGGAGATTCTTATCGAAGAGGAGTTCAAGATTATCCAGCACCACTGGTGACTGGGCCTGGTTCGCGATTTCTCCAAGAATTCCCGGCAACCGAAGCGACCGCTGCTTTCCGGTTAGCTCAAGTAGTTCGCCTGAGAGCGCCAAATTAACATTGACGACAGATGAGCCGAACTCCTCGGCAATATCTCGAAGAACGCCGGTCTTGCCGGAATTGGTCTCGCCCACCAGCAACACCAGTCGGTGATACAGGCCTTCGGCCGCCTGGACGGATCGTTTTATCTTGTCATGAATCGACTCGGCCACGGTCGCTCCTTACCGCTAGATGTCCGGTTTATCTGATTTGTAAGCCGCGCCACCGGAACGGACCCATTCATCCACTTCGTCTTGTTCGAACATCCTTCCACGGCTAACGCGATGGCCGGGCATTGCCCGTTGTTCAAGCCCTTTGTAAACCGTCTCGTCGTTTAAATTCAGATATTCGCTCCAACTTCTCAGCGGATTGCCATTTCGCCGCGTCGAAGTACGTGAAATACCGTATTCAAGGCATTGAAAGTACTTTGAAGGGGATATTCCAGAGAGGCGATCACTATCGTCGAGAAAAAGCCATCCAACGAAGGAACGAAGGGACTAAAATAAGGTACTAAAACATCTCCGCACCTCTGTGACAAATGAGCCTTCGCCTTAGTGAAGCGGAAGAAAGTCCCGAAAAAGAAAAATGTGACCAAAATTTCATAGGCGGGCTTTCGGTTAGATCCAATATAACCTTTTGATTTGTTCACGCCCGCGCGGTGCTGGCTCCGGGGTTAACAAAAACAGAGTCGGCAATGGCGCGTCGCCTCCGAGCCGGGGAAAACCCACCGAACGACAATTGTATCTACTTTCGCGAGGCAAAGCAACTGCCGCCTCGCCTGCCCGCCCTTGCAGAGACTCCCTCTGCCTTGAACACACCTCACTCCTTCCATGTTTACTCTTTTTATATAATATAATCATTAAAATATATTTACAAATATCTATTTTTTTATTTAAATAATTAAAAAAGTTATAAAAATTTAACTATTATCTTATATTCGCATATTCTTTTATTAGGTGACATTGTCTTGGCCATGTGGTCGCTTTCGGTGTTCACTGGGGCGGGACAGGAAAAAATATAGCCTGGGCATTCTTTTCTGCGCGCCGTTACACCGCGCGGTAAGAGCTTAGCCGGGCAAGGGCGGCGGGGGGATTAATTCAGAGTTCTGGAATTGACTGGGTTACGCTATTAGCCTGAGAGACGATGGCCAGAGAGAGAATTCCAGCGCCTGAGGGGAGCGGACGTTAGCGACGGGCCGCTCACATAACGGCATGGGGGGTCAAACTCAAATGACGCAGGACAGAATCAATACCAAAAATGGGACAAGTCAAGATAGCAATTTTGGACGGGTGTCCCAAAAAAAAGGTAGACAAGTTCAAATTAAGGTGGTAAGGTTCCTCAGTGGTTAAGTCGGAGGAGCTGTCAGTTGGAGAGAATAAGCTTAAAAGACTTCCGAGGCTCGCTTA
>JAISCZ010000014.1 GCA_031265205.1 Deltaproteobacteria bacterium | reverse complement strand
AAGGGAGCCGCGACCGCGAGAAGGCCAGGCTGGACCTTGCCAGGACACGCGGGAAGGTAGGCTGGCGGAGGAAGGACTTCCATTTCAAGACCGCCCTCGGGCTGGCCCGCGACTTCGCGGAGATCCGCGTCGAGAACCCGCGCCTGAAGGGCGCGCGGCGTCTCTGGGGAAGAAAGATATCCGACCTGGGTTTCGCGTCGTTCGCGTGGATCCTTCGGCTGGGAACGCCTGAAGAACGGGGCCAGGCTCGTGAAGATCCCCCTCTCTTCCCCAGCTCCAAGACCCGCTCCGCCCACGGCCACGTCCAGGGCGAGCTTGATCTGAAGACCAGGCGATGGACTTGGATCAAGCGCGGCGTCAATCATGATCGTGACGTGAACGCCGCCAGGAAGATCCAACGAGTCGGGGCGTCGGCTCGCGGGGGAGAAGGGGTAAGACCGGTCTCGACCGGCGTCCTTCGCCGCTCCCGGAATCCCCAGGAGCTCGCTCCGGGGAGTATGTCAAGACCTTTAGGGATTTCACGGCGAAATCCCTTTTAATGGCGATATTTCTAGACCAAACTCCGCTTTTTTTTAGTATTATGGATTGTCCCCTCCCGGTGGGGACAGTTTACCGCCTTTTTGGGCAGGAGGTTTTTTATGGCCAGGTTATTGTGGTTATTGGGGGGCGTGGGACTCGGAGTCGTCGCCCCCAAGGTCTTTAAATACGTCCAAGAGCTTCTGGGCGAAAACGGGCGCGGTTCGGAGTACACCGTCGAGGACGCCGCGAGAGACGCGGGGCCCGCCGCCGAGGAAGCCGAAAGCGAATCCTAGAAAGAGAGGGCGCGGCGCTCGCCCCGCGATGGGGCCGGATCAGGATTTCGGATTTCTTATTTTTGGGGCCTTCGCTTCGCGGCGACGCTGGAAATCACCATCGGTTAGTCCAATATTTAGCTCCCCCCACGCCCGCCCTTTCGCGGCCAACCGTGGGGGGTTATTTTTTTTCTTGCCTTTTCCCGCGCGAAAGGCTATTTTACAAATACACTAAAGCTCACTCTAAATCCTTTCTTTGGCCAAGATCGTCCTAGCCCGAATGGTCCGTCCCTTTCTGGCCCGCTAGACGAGCCTCTGGCCGAAAAGAAACTAAACATGCCTGAAAAAGGTGTTGATATATAGGTGTATTTCAATGAAATACGATAGTCCCGAGCGCGAGCGCTTTCTCGCCGCGCTCCAGCAGCGCGTGGCCGACATAGGCCACGGAGCCCAAGTTTACGTGTGCCGCGAGGCCAAAATTAGCCCAAGCACCCTCAATGACATCCTTCACCAACGTTCCTTCGGGAAACCCGCGGCGCGCCTCAAAATAGCCCTGGCTTTAGGTTATCCCTCTTACGAAGCCATGCTGGAGTGGGGAGACTCTATCCTCGCGCGGAAAAACAGCGAGAACGCCTCGACCGCCCGCGAAGAGCTTGGCGTTAGGACGGAAGGATCCCCGCCGAGGCCCGTCTCCAGCGAGTCCCAAAGTTCACCCTTTTCCCTCGAATTTCCCGAGATGAGCGTTTTGGGACTCAAAGGCTTCTAGAGGGCAAAATAACCTCTTCCTCCGGGAGTCCGCGTCGGCGCGGTCTCCCGGGGCCACTCGCGTTACCTCCCCCCGAAACCTTTGGGTTGGGGGCCTTGCCGCGATAGCCGACCGATTGGCGGGCCCTCCCGCGCTATCTTTTTAAAAAATGGCCCTAAGGCCCAGGGGCTCGCCTTTGGCGTTCGCGCGCCCCAAGCGGGTTTAGATGCCGTCCCCGCCCAGCCCCTGGAGATCGGAGAAGCGTTCCTTCTGGAGACGCTCCAACTGGGCGAGTTTGCCCTTTTTCACGACCAAAATTATCTGCCCGAACTCCAAGCCGACCAAGGCCTTGACGATCTTGTCGCGCACCGCCTTAGGGTTGAAGCCACCAGGGGTCAGGCCCAGGGGAGTTCCCTCCAGCTCTTCGGGATTAAAATTCTCTTTTCTCTCCACCTGGACGACGCGGAAATTCTGGAGGACAATGGTAATTTGTCCGTGGTAGGTTCCGCGCAGAAGCCCAATGACCCCATCCAGAACCGCGTTTTCCAAATAAGCGTAAGCGATAGGCGCTTCCAGCGCGCCTTGGGCGCGCCCGAGGCGCGTTCTTAATACTGTCGTGGCCACGGGAATATTCCCCCTCCAAGACCGTGGCGCTCCCTTGTGGGGAAACGCCCCAATCCTTAAGTCAAGCGATCTTTACGGGATAAATTTTAGGAAAGGCGCGAAGGCGAGGAGGCGCCGCGACAGCCGCCGGGGCCGGTTCCGGGAAGGCTCCGAAAAGGCCGGAGACTGAGTGGGTTGGAGCGTAAGGGGGAGGGAAAAACGCGCGTCATTTTGAGAGTATAAAACAAATATTTTTCCATTGACAAGAAAAAAGAAGGATTTCGCCTTTTTCGCGTCAAAGGGCGCCCGTTTTTCCCCCAAGGCCGAGCGCCCTAAGGGCTCTTGGCGGGGCCCGCCCCACGGCCAAAGCGGCGCCCTGGCGCTAGCCCCGTCCGCGGCCTTTACTGGAGGCGGGTCACCGTCTGAAACGCGCAGGAATCGTAACGATACGCGGTCGCCGCGTCGGAGGCGCCCCGCACGGTAAAGGAGTAACACTCTTTTTGAGCGACCTTGTCGCGATAGATCTTTAAGTTCTCGTAATTCACTTTCGCGTCGAAGACCAGGCCGGCGGTCGCCTCCAAGTCCGCGAAAGCTTTGGCGTAAGTTCCCTTTTGACCGAAATAAGCGTCCTCGGCGCGCGCGACCGCGAAATAGGCCTCCTGGACGTTTCCGTCCGTCAGGCCCGCCACCCGTCTTTGAATTTGGGGATCCAGCGCGGCGCCCGCCCCGAAACCCAAAAGGGCTATGGCGATGGCGATAATTAAGGTCAGCCGTGGCTTATCCCGGATGAACTCGCCGTCCCGATCGTTAAAACGGCCTAAGGCCACGATAACAACGTCCGCTATCCACCAAAGCCCCAATCCCCCAAGGGTGAGGAACTGAAAAACCCCCGAGACGATTCTCCCGGCGTAGAAGCGGTGGACGCCCAAAAATCCGATTAAGACGACGAGCGCGAAGAGGACCAGCTGGCTTTTGCCAGATTTTGAGGAACTTGGGGAAAAGGGGGCGGAGCCGCCCGCGTCGCTGGGAGGCGCGGGCGAGAGGCGGTTTGGGTCGCTCCCGGGAATGGATGTCCCCGAGGAGGTCATGTCCCCGTCCAGGGCGGACGCGCGCCTTTTTCCGGCGTCGGTCGCGCCGAAAGGGCCTTGGGGAGGGATCCCGTCCGCTAGCCCAGTTCCCCGTCGCTCGCGATAAATCATGGGTAAATCCCCCACGCGATAGGCCGCGAGCGGCCCCTCGGCCAAATCGCGGCTCCGGCGCGAAAGATAAATTTTGCTCCCGCGAAGCGCGGGGCCGCCCCTCGCGGCGCTTTATCGGACATATCTTCCTTCTTTGTCTTTAAATTTCCCGCAAATAATTAAAACGAAGTCTATTAACACCCAAATATAAAATCCTCCCAGGGTGCAAAGCTGTAAAAGGCCCGTGCCGACTTTCCCGACGTAAAAGCGGTGAAACCCCAAATATCCGAAAAAGAAAACAAGAACGATAAGCGCCGCTTGGCTTTTAGGCGAGCGCGCGCTGTCAAGAATCACGGGAGTGGATGGCGTGGGCGGCGCGGGATAGGGTCTTACCGGCGCGGGCGGAGTGGGAGAAGGCGTTACGGGCGGGGGCGACGCTGGAGCGCGTTTTATGGGCGGAGTGGGCGTCGCGAGAGCGCGTTCCACGGGCGGCGCGGGAACGCGTTCGCTGGGCGGGCTCGGGTACTCCGTGGGCGGTTGTTCCGTCGCGGTAGCCGAATCGTTCGCGGGACTCGGGTGGGGCAACGCGAAAGGGTCCATGGGCGCCGGCGCGGGCAATCCAGAGGCGTCGCCGAAATGGGAGGCCTCTTCGGGAACTCTAAACAAAACGCCTCGTTCCTCGCTCGTCGTCGCCCGCGCGGGTCTGGGCGCGACTGGCGCGCAGCGCGGGCAGAGCCCGGCCACGAGCCGCGCTCCGCATTGGTCGCAAAAATTCGCGACTGAAGAAGACTTAGAGCTTATTTCCTCGCCGCTCGCTTTCTTTTCTAAGCTAATCGCCATCTCTTCTTCCCCGCCGCCACGGGCGCGCCCTTGATCTTCCGCCTAATTAAACGTCCTATCGCTCTTTTTGACGTTCGCGCCCCAGGACCAGAGGCTCTTGTCGCCTTCCTCCAGCTCGCGACGGACCTTGTGATATTCCCCTATCTCCACCCTGACCTTTATTTCCTCCAAAAGCTGGCTTACGACTTCAGGCGGCTCCTCCACGCAAAAACCCACGGTTCCCACGTTGATGAGGATTGAAGGGAGCATCTTAATGATGGTTTGCGCTTCCTCGCTATCCATTTCATAGAGTTTTTGCTCAATATCCTGCATCACCTTAAGGATATCTTTAATTACGGCGTCCATAAGCAGCAATTGGCTTTCGTCGTCCATTTTTTCCGCCTCTTATTTGGCTTCCAAAGCCAATTTAGCTTTCCTTGGCCGATTTGGCCGCGACTTATCGACTCTAACCCCAGGCCCGCGCGAGGGGCCGAGGGGGGAACTATACTCCGCGCGCCGGGCGCGGAAGCGCGCGGCATGCCTTCAAACGGCGGCTCCTTGGCCGTCCGCGGCGGCCCCGCGCTCGCGACAAGAGTTAAGGCCCGGCGGAACCTTTTAGCGGCGTTTTAGAAAAGGCTCTATTCGGCTATAATTTTATAGATTTTAACATATTTCAGCGCGCGCTCCTCTTTTTTCGCCCGCGCGCCGCGTCCGCCCGCCCCGCGCCTCGCCATCCAACCCTCAGCGAAGCGCCGCCGCGGCCTTTAAAGCTTATCGCGCGACCTCGGCCCTTAGCCTCGCGAACCGCGATCCGCCCCGTCCGGGAGGCGCGCCGCGCCGCCCTCCCGCCTTTTCCCCCCCCGCGCTTTTTTAGGAGGATTAAAATGTCCCCAACACGCAGCGAAGAACTCTTCAACGAGGCCTTAAACGTCATACCCGGCGGAGTCAACAGCCCCGTCCGCGCCTGCGGCGCGGTGGGAACCTACCCCCGCTTCGTCGCCCGCGGTCGGGGCGCCCGGATCTTTGACGTGGACGGCAACGAGTACTTGGATTTTGTCTCTTCCTGGGGACCCTTAATCTTCGGGCACGCTTCCCCCAATATCGTTGACGACATAGTCAAGGCCATCTCCAAAGGAACCAGCTTCGGAGCGCCCACCGAGGCGGAAACCTTCCTCGCCAAGCTTATTATCGAGTGCGTCCCCTCCATCGAAATGACGCGCCTCCTCAGTAGCGGGACCGAGGCCGCCATGACGGCCATCCGCCTCGCCCGGGGTTTTACGGGTCGCGATAAAATTTTAAAATTCAGTGGCTGCTACCACGGCCACGCCGACAGCCTCCTCGTGGCCGCCGGAAGCGGCCTGGCCACCTTCGGTTTGCCCAGTTCCCTCGGGGTCCCCAAGGCCTTAGCCGCCCTCACCGCGGTAGCCCCCTACAACGATATCCCCTTCCTCAAAGAGTTTTTCAAACGCTCTGGCGACGAATTGGCCTGCGTCATCGTCGAGCCCGTGGCGGGCAACATGGGGGTTGTCCCCCCAGCCCCCGGCTTCCTCGAAGCTATCCAAAGCCTTTGCTCCCAATACGGGGCGCTTTTCATCTGCGACGAGGTCATTACCGGCTTCCGCCTGGGTCTCGCCGGGGCCCAAGGTCTCTACGGCCTGCGGCCCGATCTGACCGTTCTCGGAAAGATTATCGGCGGAGGGCTTCCTTTGGCCGCCTTGGGGGGAAGACGCGCGGTCATGGAAAAACTCGCGCCCCTGGGCGGCGTCTACCAAGCCGGCACCCTTTCCGGCAACCCCCTGGCCGTGGCGGCGGGAATCTCGGCCATCCAACGGCTGCGCGGCGAAAAAGGGGCTTTCGGGCGCGTCAACTACATGGGTAAACGCTGGGCGGAGGGCCTCGCGCGTCTCATCGAGGCCGAAAGCCTCCCGGCCACGGTCAACTCCGTGGGCTCCATGTCCACCCTCTTTTTTACCCCCGGCCCCGTGACTGATTTCGCGTCGGCCTCCCAGAGCGACCAAAAACTCTACGCGCGCTTTTTCAACCTCGCCCTCGCGAGCGGCCTCTGGCTCGCCCCCAGCCAGTTTGAGGCCTCTTTCGTCTCCACGGGCTTCATCTTTGAGGAAATTGATCTGGCCCTGGAAAAAGTCGAAAGCGTCTTCGCGACTATGAAAAAAGAAGGCCTTTTCGCCTAAAAAAAGAGCGCCTCCCAGAACCCTCCCCGCGCGCCTCGCCCGCCCGTCAATCCAAGCCGCGGGCTTGAAGGGGAGGGGTCGCCCGCGCCTTTTCGTTCCGCCTTGGGCGCGCGCTTTGCGTTTGGCCAAACGCAATTTAGCCCGCGTATTTTGCCTTCCGCCCCGCCCGCTAATAAAATTGAAGGCGGCGGAAGGCCTATTTAAGTTTCAGTCCCTTGTCCTTTCCGCCCGCGATTGTGACGTGCCCGCGCCGGCCCCGCCGGGCCCGCGCCCCCTTTGCCGCGCCGCCAGGCGCTCCCTTTTTTCCCTTCCGGCCTCACTCTCCTTAGGACTCCGGGCGCCTCCCCGAGGCGCTTGGGATCGCCGGTTGAGCGCTGGCCTTTTAAGGAACCGCCATGTTCAAATCTTTCACCATCGGGCGCAGCGAGGAATACGACGAGCCTGACGTCCCCGATGACCCCAAGGACTACCTCAGTTACGACTTCAAGGAAGCGCGCGATTATTTAAGCGAGCGCTTCGCCGCCGTCAACGACTGGCACCAGACCTTGCCGCCGGCGGCGCGCCCGGGCGGCTTCGCCTCCCTGGAAGCCGTCGCGCTGCCGCATCTCTTTGACCGCGTCCCTTCGTCCAAGGCCTTTTTTAAGAGCCTTAATTTAACTTATCTTGACTCCCGCTGGCGCGAGGTCCGTCCCCGCGGGAAGTTCACGGTGAACGTGGAAGACTTAGACGATCCCGACTACGCGACCCAGCGCGCGCCCGCCTTGTACGCCCAAGGGCTGTTCTGGACCTTCGGGGTTTTCTGCGTCGGACGTTTCGAGGACTTCCTGGCGGCGCCCCAAAAAATCATGGCTCTTAAGCCAGACAGTGAGGCCGCGCGCGGCGCGACTTACCTGGAAAGCGTCGAGCCTCTCGACCCGGACTCCTGTCTCAAGCTTGATAAAGATAAGCCTTGCGCCGCCTATGAAGTCTACCTCAGCCGCGTGCCCGCCGGGGGAGGCGACTTCCCCCTGGACGCCTTTATCGACTACGCGAAGGATGTGGGTTTCGAGGCCAGCCGGAAAGTATCCGTCTCTTTAAACGACTCCGTCTTCATCCCCGTTACCGGCCCGCGGGAAAACTTAAGCGAACTGGCCAAATTCATTTTCGTCCGGCAAATTACCGAAGCGGCGACCATGCGCCCCTTAAAACAGGTCGTAAGAAGCCCGAGCGGCGAATTAGTCACCGTCAGCTAGGCTCGCGCCGGGGCGTCAAACCTCGCCGCGGAGCTTAGAGAGGCGCGCCCCTCGCTTTTCCCCCAGAGCGTCGCCCATAAGCGTAAAACAAGAAAACCCGGCCGAGGCCGGGTTTTCTTCATTTTGGCGCGAGCCCCCGAGGGGACTTGAATCCCTTTGGGTTGGCTCGCGGAAAAGGGTTAGATATCGAGCCAGGAGGCGCTGAAGAGGGAGTGGCCCAAGACGACCTTGGCGGTCTTAACCACGTCGATTTCTTCCTTCTTCATCTTGGAGTAGTCGTACTCTTTGCCGTCCATAACGCCGTGGACGAGGTCCGCGAACCAGCCGAGTTTGCCTTTGCAGAGAGCGAACATCTCCGGGTCAAAAGCGTCGACGATGCTGGAGTACATGCCCTTCTTCTGGAGCATGCAGAGATAGACCTTGTTGAGGATGGGGCGCAGGTGCTCGGGGTTGCCGTTGGACACGTTGGAAACGCCGTTGGTGCTCTTGGCCAGGTGACCCGGGTCAATGGCTTCGACGATGTCGGGGAGCATCTCAATGAACTCGAGGTTGTTCATGAGCTGATCCTGCTGGATGTTCACGGGGGTGATGATGGGGTCAATGAAGGCCTGCTCGGCGTGAACCCCGTTGCCCAAAGCGAACATGAGCAGCTCGGTGGTGAGTTCGGCGCGCTCGTTGGCGTCGCGGGCCATGCCGTTCGGGCCCCACATCAGGCCAACCCAGAAGGCGTTGTACTTGGCGCAGAGGGGAATGAGCACTTCGTAGCGCTCGGGGCGACACATAATGGAGTTGATCATGGCGGGGCGCTTAACGGTCTTGAGGCCCGCCTCGATCGCGTCGATGTTGGTGGTGTCGAGAACGATGGGCAGATCGGTCATGCTCTGCACGATGTTAACGACCCAGGGCATAAGTTCCGCGCCGTTTTTGCGGGCGGGTCCGAGGTTAATGTCGACCCAATCGGGCTCGGCTTTCAGGATGCCCTCCAGCATGTGGCGGATGGGCTTCTCGTCTTTGTCTTTGAAAGCGGCGCCGATAATTTTGTTGGTGACATTGAGGTTCTCGGCGATGGTAACCATGAAATCTTTGGCCATAGAACAAATCCTCCTTCAAGGGGACTTTAGAGGGCTCTTACCCATCGGAACGGCGGATAGAGCCCCTGTAAGGGGCGGTATTTAGGGATTTAACTCGCGCGGGTCGGCGCCGGCCCCGTCAGGGGTCGGCGCCGATCCTTACGCGCGGATTAGCTAACTTTGTACTCTTTGAGGAACTTGGGCAGGTGGGCGGCTTCGCGCGGTCCGATGGAGACCGTCCAGCCGGGGAGTTCCTCTTCCATGTCACCCAAGATGGCGGCGGCGTAACCGGGGATGATAACGGACTTGTGTTTGATCTTCTCGACGATCTGGCTCCTCTTCAAGACAAACTGTCCCACGTCGTCGCCAGAGAACTTGCCGGCCGCCCAAGCGGTGAGCACCGAGAGGCCTTCGCACTCCTTGATGAGGAGCCAGCTGGGCACGCGGCTGCCCTCCACTTCGCCGGAAACGATGAAGTAGGTAAGCGAGAAGTTCGTGGTAACGAGGACGGGACTGTTCTCGTCGGGGTTGTTGATGGGGTAGATCCCCTCGACCACGGTCATCGGGCGCTGCGGGTCGGTGAAGATGTTGAGCCTTTCGAGGAGCAGCGGGAAGACGACGGCCCCGTCGAAGTCGGAAAGCACGACGACGCCAGCGTATTTGGCGATAAGGTTGGAGGCGATGGCGCCCTGGAGGGCCAGGTTGGGGGTCATCTCGCAGGGGAAGGTGATGGTGCCGTAACCGTAGTCGCGGTTCTGGTCCACGAGGGCGGCGCGGCGAATGGCCACGCTGTCCAGGAAGCTCTGCTTGGCGTCGCGGGCGCCCGTGTCAATGACGATGTCCTTGACGTCGGCGGCGACCAGGGCCTTGGTGAGCTCGGGAACTTCGTCGAGGTTGGCGGCTTTGACCCAGACCGGGACCTTGGCGGCTTTGGCGATCTCGGCCACGGCGGCCAGGTTAGCCTTGGTGACGGGCCCGATCAGGGGGTTTTTCCCGGAAAGGGCTTCGGTGGCGGCCTTCAAGGCGGCGGGGTCTTCGCTGTAGAGGACCACGCTCATGTCGCTGTTGTCCACGACGGCCTTGGCGGCGGCGGCGAGGTTGGCGCCTCCCTTGACCACGACCAGCTCAGGGCGCAGGTTCAAGCCAACGCGACCGTACTGCATTTTCTGGTAGCGTTTGACCTTGCTCGCGATGTCCGCGGCGGGGGTGGAGTCCTCGATAAGGGCGGCGATGGGGGTGGGGTTGAAGAAGGTCTTCTCGTGACGGAACTGCACGGTCTCGCCGCCAACCTTCACCGCGGTGTCGCCGGAACCGATGGCCACGGGGCGGATGGGAGGCGCGGAGGCCGCCGCGAGCTTGTCGCGGGACTCGGGGGAAACGTCGGGGCACTTGTCGAGCTCCGCCTTACCCGAGGCCAGGTTCATGGCGAAAGCGAGGCAGGTGGCGACGCCGCACTTTTTGCAGTTGGTCCCCGGAAGTAACTTGAAAATTTGAATACCGGTCAGAGCCATTGTGGTAACTCCTGAAAGGCCTTGGATACTAGGGATACGCAAGGCCGGTTGAGATGGGGCGGGCCGGTGGTCGTGGTGATACCGTTAGCCCGCGCGCGGTCAAAGGCCGAGAGTCTTAAAATCCGCCGCTTTCCCCCGGCGGCTTTGGAGTGGCCGCGGGGGGAATAGCGTCGGGTTAAAATTATCTGAGGAAAAAAGAACGAAGAACGTTTTAAGGACGGGAAGCCGGGGCGGGCCGAAACCCGCCCCGGGAAAAAGCCTTAGCCGAAAATGGACGGCATGGTCAAAGCCGGGTGTTCCATTTTCTCGAGGTGCGGTAAAATTTCCTCTTCGGAAAGGCCGATAGTTTCGTCCGCGATGCGGTCAATCAGATTGGGGTATCCCAATTCCTCGCCGCGCTGGAGCAGCTTTTCCCGCAGTTCCTCTTTGAGGGAGGTGGGCATCCACACGAGCCGCAGGAGGCCGCCGTCGCCCACGAGGAATTTCCGCTGGATGACGTTGTACTTGGAATGCCCGACGAAGCCGGGGGTCTGGTTGCCGCCGCCCATGGAACCGGCCAGGGTGGAGAACTTCATCCCCGAGGGGGTCTCGCCGGTGTAGTCGCGGTTAACGGTCATGAGGCCGTTGCAGCTCGGGAGGATGGCCGCGATGCACTCGCAGCAGCCGCAGGTGGTCATGGGGTCGTTGACCATGCTGTAGAAGCAGACGTTGGTGACGGCCTGGCGGGAAGCCATGGCGATGAAGTCGTTGGCCCCCTTGTAGATGCCCAGGACCGGGTCCAGGGTTTCGCCCTTGTCGATGGGCTGGTTGGGCCCCGTCTGGTTAATCTCGAAGCTGGCCTTGCAGTCCATCCAGTTGTAGGCGCCGCACAGGCCGGTCCGCTCGGGGCTCACCACGCAGACGTGGTTGGGCGCGAAGCTCTGGCAGAGCGTGCAGCTGTAGTAAATCTCCGTGGTCTCGTCGGTCATGTTCTCGACGCGAGCGTCGCGCACCACGTAGACTTTGCGGGCCGCGGCGCGAACCGCCTCGGCTTTCTCGGTCTCGGTGTTGATCTCGACCTGGAGTTTGTCGAAGACCGCGCCGAAATCCTGGTGGAGCTTGGCGTGGAGAATGACTCCCAGATGGCGGATGGTGAAGCCCTTGGCCACGGCGTCCTTGGAGACCCGGAGCATGCCGATGTCCCTTTGGCCGGTGTGCATGAGGCCCTGGGCGTAGTTAATGAGGTGATGGATCTGGCGCTCCAGGATAGGCTCGAAATCTTCCTGGAACTTGCGACCGGCCACGATGATCTTGATGCCCAAAGGCAGCGAGCCGCCCTCTTTGACGTCGGCGATATCGGGGCCGATGACCACGACCTTGCCGTCCTCGACCTGGTCCATGGGAGCGGAGGTCACCCACTCCACGACCGGGGTCTGGGAAGAGCCGCCCATTTCGCAGTACATGTCGCCGCGGCGGATCCGCTCGCCCTCAAAGGCGGGACCGTAAGCCAGGGGGATATCCACGGTGGCCACGGTGGTCTTGAGGCCGCGCACTTCCACGGAGCGCTGGACCATCTCTTCCAAGGGAACGTTCGCGACCACGTGCTCGTAGGTGCACACGCCCGTGGGGAGGATTTCCGGGATGTCCGTGTCGGCCAGGGTCGGGAAACCCCAGTTGACGCAGCCGGCCGCGTTGGCGGCCCACTCGGCGTTGACCTCGCCCAAGGCGTTGACGAAGGCGAAAACGCGGTCCTTATTGTAAAGAAGGACGCGGCGGTAGTCGCCGGGAGTCACGCCGCCGAAACCCATGGCCACGCGGTTGGCGAACCCAAGGGCGTAGACCGCGGCGCTGATGTCCGGGCCGTAGGGCACCAAGCGGGTGTTCCAGCCGACCTCGACGCCCGCTTCCACGAGCTGCTCGGAGAAGGTGGTGCCGCCCTGGTTGGCGCACATGAAGACGTAAATGGAACGGCGCTGGTACTCGAGGGCGATCTCCTTGGCGATCTCCGGGGAGGGCGCCGCGCCCACGATGGCCACGAAGCCCGGGGCCGAGCCGTCCACGAAGGAGACGCCGCGTTTCCGGAAGATGGTGTCTTCCGCCGCGCCCAGCCAGAGCTTGCCATTCTCGGGGTCAGTCTCTTCGGACACGGTGTAGAAGTCAGGCTCGCGGATGTATTTGATGCCCTCCACGATCTCCTCGGCCAGGATGGCGGCCATGCCGGCGTCCAGCAGGGGCCCGAGATAGGGGAGGTAGTTAAGGCTCTTGATGTGGGGGGGAAGAAGTTTCCGGCACACCTCAAGGCACTTCTTGGCGTCCCCTAAGGTCTTGATGGGGATGCCCAGAAGGGAATAGTTGATGGGGAGATAGTAAGCGGTGTTGGGGAATTCCAACTTCTGGTCGGGCCCGAATTCCTCCAAGGCCCTCTTGTAGATCCCCTCCGCCTTCTGCACGATATTGTAGCCACCCTGGATGGCGGCGAAAGCGACAAGCTTGGACATATAATTTTATACCCTCCGAAGGTATGCGCGTTTCTGAAAGGCCCGCGCCGACTGGTCAAAAGTTCAGCCCGGACCGTCCCAAAGGCGGCTGTTTACGCGGCTTCGATCTTTTGGCGGTCGCTCATATCCATCAGGACGCGCTCGCGGGCCTTGTCAATGCCTAAGGCCGCGCGTTTCTCGTCGATGTGAGCGATGATCTTCTGGGCGGCCAGAATGGGATCGGGCTCGTAAGCCCATTTCCCGCCGTAGAGCTCTTCCATGTCGTGTTCCAGGTGGTTCTTGACGATGGGGGAGCCGGCGATGGCCAGAGGCACGCCGATCATGACGTAAACACCGGAGGTAACGAAGTACTGCCCGATGCCGATGGCTTTTTCGCTCATCCAGCCGGGGGCCGCGCCGGCCGCGGGAAGATCGGCCAGCTCTTTGCCCAGCCCGCCGGCTTTGACGACTTCCGTCGCGGCGGTGAGGATGCGCGAGTTATCCACGCAGGAACCCATATGCAGGACCGGGGGTATACCCACGGTTTCGCACACTTCAGCCAATCCGGGGCCGGCGTAGACGGCGGCGGACTCGGGGGTAAGGAGGCCCACCTTGCCGCAGGCCATGGCCGAGCAGCCGGTGGTGAGCACGATAACGTCGTTTTTGACGAGTTCCTTAATCATGGCCACGTGGACTTCATCGTGTTCCACTCGGGCGTTGTTGCAGCCCACCACGCCGCAGATGCCGCGGATGCGCCCGTTGATGATGTTGTCGTTAAGCGGCACGAAGGAGCCCCGGAAAGTGCCTCCCAAGTGGTATTTAATGGCCTCGGTCGAGAAACCCACCACCATGCGGTTGGTGTCGCTGGGGATATGCACCTCGCCGCGGTTGGGGAAGTTGTCGGCGGCGATCTTTAAGATCTCCTTCGCCTTCTCCAAAGCCTCGTGCTCGTCAAAGTTCACGTGGATGGTATTTTTGCCGGAGGCGCACTTGGCGATGGGCATGGTCGTGATGAATTTGGTGTGGTAGCACTCGCTGACCTTGGCCAGGCTCTCCATTATGCACTGAACGTCCACCACCATGGCCTCCACGGCGCCGGTGATGACCGCCAATTCCTGCTGCAGGTAGTCTCCCGCGATCGGCATGCCGTGGCGGACCAGGATTTCGTTGGCCGTGCAGCACATACCTGAGACCACGAAACCGTTGGCGCCCTTCTCGCGGGCGTATTCCTGCATGTCGGGAAGGTTCACGGCGCAGACGATCATCTCGGAGACGAGGGGATCGTGGCCGTGGACGATAATGTTAATCTTGTCGCGCGAAAGCACGCCCAGGTTGATCTTGCCCGTGTTGGGGTAGGGGGTGCCGAACATGACGTCCTGGAGGTCCGTGGCCATCATGCTGCCGCCCCAGCCGTTCCCCAAGGAACAGCGGGAACCCTGTTTAATGAGGTTGCGGTAATCCTGATCCACGCCCATGTGGGTGCGGTGCATTATTTCCACGACCTCGCGGTCAATGCCCCGGGGCTTCACGCCGTGCTTGGCCCAACGATCCTGGGTGGGCTGGGGGGCGCGCCGCAGGTAACGCAACTCGCCGTTCTGCTGGCCCCACTGGCTTAAGGCCGTCTCGCCGACGTCCACGGCGATATCCCACTTGTCGCGGGGGACCTGGACGCCATCCTTCTCCTCGGTGACGGGCACGTCGAAGTAACCCGCGACCTCGCGGAGCTTGATTTCGTCTTTGATGGTATAGTCGTGGGCTTCCTTGCGGGCCATGGCCAGGAAGGTCTCGGTGACGGCGCGGCCGTGGTCGCTGTGGGCGGCGCAGCCGGCGGCGATCTGGCGCACCAAGTTGCGCGCCACGATGGTCTCTGGGGTAGCCCCGCAGAGGCCCACGCGGGCGTCGGGCTCGGTTCCCTCCTTAATCGCCTTGGTCAGGGGCAGGCGGCAGGGGCCCTGCGCGCAGATTTTGCAGCAGATCCCCTCCGTGCCGATATTGCATTGCTTCATCTTGACCGCCCGGTCGAATATGGTATCGACGCCTTTTTTCTGGGCGAGATGGAGCATCTTAATAGTGGCTTTGTCAGTCGTGACGTTTTCCGGCACTGCCACTTTCGGACTACTGGTTTCAGACATTAAATGACTCCTTCATGGAATCCCCCGACTCCGCGAAACTAAAACTGGAGGGGGTTGCTATATGGGAAGATAGGTTGTTTTAGACGAAAGCTTATGGGGGCCCCCGCGTGGTCCTTTCCGCCTTGGCGGGCGCCATGGCGAAAAGCGCCTCGAGCGCCTTCCGAGCGCTTACGGCGGAAGGCCTCCTCACGGTCGCTAAAGGTCAGCCTCTGGGATTTTCTTTGCGCGACAATCCCTCCGGCCGAATATGCTACCCCGCCAATCGGCAAAGCTCTTAAGGGGGATGAGCTTTAATCGGCGGGCCCTCTGTTAAGTTACGCGGCAAAAGGCTCTGTGGGGGTTAATCCGGGCCAAGAGTCTTCTTCCCTGTCGCTCCTTCGCGTTCCCTTGGGGCGCGTGGTCAAGAAATTAAGCGTCGCGTCCCATGAAACGGAACGTCCAAGCGCGGAAACCAGCGTCCGGGAAGCGCCCGCGGCCCCGCTCTAACGCTTAATACCGGGGAATCCTCACGTGCACCCTATCCAACTCGGCGATGAGAGCGTTGGCGAGAGCTTCCTCGGGTTTATCCTTCGGGGAGGCGCTTTCGGCCGGCTTGGCGGCTTCGGCGGCTTCGGCGGCGGGCGCCGCCGCTTTTTTGTCTTCGGCTTTTTTGGCGGACATCTGAGTATCCTCGCTAAGAATATCGTAAAAGATGGGGGGCCGGCCAAGCCCCCCGGGGGTTAACGCGCAAGGCCAGAAAGGGGACCCAGGGGAGGCGAGCCCCCCCCGGGAGGGTTAAAGGTTAGAAGCCGAAACTACGGAATCGCGGTTATCGGGATAGCGGGGATTCCGTCGGCTTTGATCGGGCCGCCGTCGGAAATGGCGTTGATGTAGGCGCGGGTGATCGCCAGGGTGGCCGGATGGGCGCAGACGACGATGCTGGCGCCGGCGGCCAGGAAGGAGACGGCCGTGGTGACTTCCATCATGACGCCGCGACAGGTCTGGTTGCCCAGCGTCTCATTGCCTTCGACGGGGGTGTTGCACTCTTTGCATTTCCAATTTTCGTCGCCGATAACGCTGATGATGGGCTGCTGCAGTTTATCGTCCTGCTGCACCAAAGCGGCCATGATGATGCGCTCCATGATGGAGTAGGTGTACTCCAGGCCGTATCCGAGTCCGCTGGTGGTGGGGTCAATGAGGATTTTGTCGGCTTTGACGCCCAGATCCATCAAAAGGATGTTGAGCTGCTTGGCCAGGTTGACGTCGATGGGGGACTTGGCGATGATCGCGTGGCCGTAGGCCAGGGCCTGGGCGCCAAGCTGCTTGTAGTTCTTGTCGGTGACGGGGCCTAAGATGAGGTTTTTGCCGTTGAATTTCTCGGCGACGAGGGAGAGGGTCTCCACGTCCTTATCTTTGTTGTCCACGCCCTGGACGATCAGGGGCACGTTCACGGCCGCGAGGACTTTGCCCACGACGTCGACGGCCTGCTGGGGGCTGGTGTCCAAATCGTTGGGGTCAGAGGACTTCAACTGCAAGGAGATGAGATCCGCGCCGTACTCAACGCACTTCTTGGCCCAGGCGGCGGGATCCGCGAGGACGCCGGGGAAAGCTTCGGCCAAGGGGCCGGCGTAGGCTTCGCCCGGATCCATGTCCCAGACCTGAAGCGCTAATTTGGGCTTGTGGGGGAAAGTGCCTTCAAAATCATGGAAATTGTAGGCTGACTGTCCACCGACAAGGACTTTTTGGGAACCAAGCGGGACTTCGTTAATCTTCCCGCTATACTTAACTTTGCTTACTTGGAAGGCCAAGATCCACCTCCTGAAATTCAGGGCGGCCAATATTTGGAGATTTTAGCCGCTTCTTAAAGGGAAAAAAATGAGACTCTTTGTGGCACGGGGGCGCGGAAGGCGGTCACTTCCCTCGGCGTCCCTTTTTTTCTTCCCCGTTTGCGAAATTGAGCGGGGAAAAATAAAGAACTGATTTCGGCTAGGAAATCTTAGGGCTAGCTGGTTTTTTGGAGGCTCTCTCTGCCAAAAAACCACGGGGATACGGACGAAGAATCGTCGCGCTTAGCGAAAAAGAAAAAACGGAAAAGAGCGCGAAATGAAAAAATTGGGTAAAAAAGCCATAAATATTCAAAAATCAAAAGCGGGGAGGGGAGGGCGGGCGCGAGGATCGGAGTTCCAGCGTCTCTAAGCTAACTCCCATAAGCGGGCTCCCGCGACCTAATTACCCGTCGCGACGCGCTTTTCCCCCCTCAAGGCTTAAGGACCACGGTAACGAAAGGGAGAGGCGGAAGGCGAAATCATCTTGGCGGGAAGGCCCGGCGCGGAGGCGAGGCTTGGGAGAGAGTTAAAAACTTGGAAAACTAAGGCCCGCGGCCCTTAAAATCAGCCGCGGCGGTTGGGGAGGCGCGTTGGGAAAAAGACAAAAAAAATCCGCGAGCTAAAGGTTGAAGCCTTTAAAACGCGGATGGCAAAAATAACGGTCCCAGCGCGACTTGATCTCGGTCGCTATCCTAATAGGATAGCTACAAAGACCCCATGGAACGCCGCGGGTCAGCGTTAAGGGCTTGGGGAAACCCTTTTCCCTTGAGCGCGCGACCGCCTTAAGCGAGAAATACCCCTCGCGACAGAGGGTCGTGGAAGGTTCAGGCTGGAGGCTAATTAAGGTCATGATCTCTCTGGGAAAAAGGTTTTGTCTCAATAGACAAGCACGCGTATCTAATCGAATAACCCAAACCCCACCCATTTGTCAAGTCATTATTTTAGTCTTTTCATTCGCGCGATCCCCTCGGCGCCCTGGAGGCGGATCAAAAAGAGGGGGCCGACGGGATAAGCGCTGGAATTGACAAAACAAATTGGGGGCGAAACGCTCGGCGGAGCGGCGCGCCCGGATTTGGGCGCCGCGCGCGTTTCGCGCGCGCTCGGCGCCCAGCGCCGGGTTGAAAACTCCGAATTGTCATCAAAAGACTCGCCCGAAAAAACCCCAGAGCTAATTTTTTAGATAAAATCCGGATATTTAGGTTAAATATCTTTTAACCGATGGGCTTTTTGAGGTCTCCCCTAAGACCCCGCGAAACCCGTTGCTGGCCAAAGTCTGGGTAAGGCTCTACCCGAACTTAAACTTGAAGGCTCGCGCCTTCGCGTTTGTAATAATATTAACCATCTATTTCGAGAAAGCAAACCCTTTAAACCCCCTCTTTCGCTCAAAAAATCCCCGGATCGGCCCCTTTGCCGAGCCCATCGGCCGACCCGAGTCGGGCAACATAGCTTAATTCTTTGATTTTTTAAAAATAACTAGATATCTAGATAAGTTAACTATTTGACGAGATTTTTTTTCGCCTCTCTTCGCTTTTTCTCGCTTTGGTCTCCAGAGTCTCGTCCGGACCCACGCGCTTAACCGTCGCGAAGCGCCGCTTCGCGGCGGCCAAGCGGCCGCCTTATTCCTAATTTGATGAAAGCGCAAAAATCCTTCGCCGAAGTACCCAGACGGACAACGATACCTTATATAGTATATTTACCTAATTAGTAGTTGTTATTTGGCATTAAGAGATGGCCGATTGTCATTTCCGGGACTTTTTGCCTCTCATAAAGGCTTGGGGAATGGGGACTTATAGCCGTTGGACAGTAGCCCACGAGGAGGCGCGGTGGGGGAATTTACCGAAGAATTTTAGCGGGTGGTGGTACGCCGATAAAAAGGGATGGCGGGTTTATGACGAGGCGAAGAATCATGGTCATTTGCCGCCGGGGGCGAGCCCGGAGAGGCCCGATAGGAAAACGCGCGTTGATTTACCATGTGGGCGGACCTATTATCTGAATAAGCCGCCCCAGAGGGGGCGCGTCTAGGGCTTAGGGGCTGTCAGGGGGCGAGTCTTTAGCAGCGGGCTCGCCCTGGGGCGGATAAGCGGAGGAGGGCGGTTTTTGGTCTTTTTTAGGGGAGTTAATTATTGATATCAGTGTCCCCAAAAAGGTGCAGGTCGCCTGGATAGCTAAAATGACGCAATAAGGTATATTTGAGAAATTAGCCGTGTTTCCTAAACCGATAGAAAGAGTAGAGAGAAAAGCGGCGGCGGCGCATACGACAAGAGATTTTGACAAATTTGATGAAAGTGCAAAAACCCTTCATTACAGTTGCATGATGGAACATCATGCTGTATATAGTATACAATAATACTATAATGCGTTTATATGGCATTGGAAATCAAGTAATTTTAAGTTCCGGGACTTTTTGCACACTCATCAAATTTATATTAGCGTTTTCAAGGCCGCTTATTTTCTTATTTTGATATGTTAATTTTTTACCTTGCTTTTTAAGTTCCTTGATGTCCTGTTCCTGGGTAGAGATGAGCCGACGTAAGCTGAGGGTGTATTTGTGTTCTAGAGGAGTTGTTATTTCAAATTCCAAAGAACCAAAAACGTATTCTTCGCCTTTAGCGCGTGGAAAATTCTCGTCGGCGGGGAGTGGGCCCGTAAGCTTCGGCTTATTGGGGTCTTTCACGCTAGTTGTCATGCGGCAAGTATTTTTTGAAATAGGATTTCATGAGTTCGATGGGGATAATTAAGTCATAATAATCGCCGCCCCATTCATTTTCAGAGGCCGTCATGCGATTAGGGAGCGCATTCGCGACTTTATCCCATGGCGAGTCTTTGGCGTGGGTTATGGAGACAAGATCCCAAGCGCTTTGTTTGGCATATTCGTCCCATACTGACAGCATTAAATCTTTGGCCTTATCGCAGAAGAAGAGCATTTCTGGCGTGCCCAGAGCCTCATAATCAAAGCCATTAAGCGTATAACCTTCAATTAATTCGGTTATGCTGTCGTCTTTCGAGTAAGATTTGAGTTCCCAATAGACGGAGCGCACCACCGGGCCATGTTTCCAGGCTTCGATGGGGTCTTCAAATAGGGGGAAGTCGAAATGAGCCAGGTGCCATCCTTGGGCGAAATAAAGCATTTTTTGGATTTTTAAGTGGGTAAGGTCGCTTGGATCCGCCCGGTTCATTGTGATGAGCCAGTTAGCGACGGCGATCGCGGAATTGTAAATCGGCTTGGGATTGGGGTTGTCCAGCATGGCGCTCCTCCTGGGCAAGATGGCTATCACGACCGTTCCACAAGTCCATTATATAAAATTGTACTTCGTTTGCTCATTCTTTTGGACCCAAAAAAGCCCCAAAAAGCTCAAAAAAGCCAAAAAACGGCTTAAAAGTACCTAGATGAAAAAGTGAGGCGTTTTATCATGAAACGTAATTTTTGCGCTACCTGAGCGCAACTTACCCCACATGCTGTGTGCCGCACTCAACAGGTGACTTCATCTGATGTTCAGGTATTTAAGAAATAGAGGCCTCTCTCATGATGAGGATGAAGGTTGACATGATGAACACTGTCAAGACGGCCGCTAAGACGCGGTTCCAGCGACAACGCGACTCATGGCGCGTCCATCCTGGCAATTCACCGAGTTTATCACGCGCCGGGCTAGGGCTTCTAGGCCGTGGAGGGCGTTTCCTCCGCTGAAGAAAGACCGGTCTGGGGGGGGCGCTTCTTCAGCTCTTCCTCCGGGACCACCCTGGGTTGAGACGGGAGCCGCCCAAGGTTCTTCAGCGCGACCACCCACCTCGGAAGGACCTTCTTGAGGAACGGCGCGGCGTAGTCGACCACGCGGTCCCTGTAGACATCGTTTTTCGAAATCAGGAAGAACATGGTCTGGAACATGGTCTGGAGGAGTTCGCGCGCTATGGCGACCACGGCTCGCTTGTAACCACGCCGCGCCCTGATGCCCTTGAACGCGCGAGCGAAGTGGCTGGGAGTCCTCGCGGCGGCGTGGGCGCGTTCACAGAGGGTACGCCGTATCCACCTATCGCCAGGGGCGGTCTTGCCAGACATCCTCTTAGCGGCGGACTCGTTGTCGCCGGGGCGGACCCCGGCCCACTCGCTTAGCTTGTCCGCGGTCTCATACGCCGTTACGTCAGGCCCCATTTCAGCGTGGATGGAGGCGGCGGAGATCCCGCCGCTCCCGGGTATGGTCTCGAGTCGATCCAGGATCTCGAAGGGCGGCTTCAGTTTATCCAGGAGTTCGCCCTCAATATTGGCCTTCCGCCTCTCGCGCCAGACAACGCGTTCGAGGAGTCGGCGGAGTTCGGCTCGCCCCTTGTCGCCAGGGTCGGTAGCCAGGGCTCTTAAGATCTCGTCGCGCCTGGCCTTAAGCCGCGCGTGTACGCGCTTGGCGGCCTCAATCGGGGTCTCGTCGGCGATGATGGCCTCAAGCGTGATCCTGACGGACTTGCCGAATACATCGCGCGCGACAAAGTCGAGTCTCTCGCCGAGCTTGACAAGATACTTTATGACCCTGTTTCCGCTCTTGGCGAGATCTCGCGTTATTATCTGGTTGAGGCGCGACAAGTGGCGGGCGCGCGCGAATTCGGGGGGACTAACGTAGCTGGACCGCGGGAGCCCGAAGCGGCCAAGCTGGGCCAAACGCAAGCTGTCGTTCATGTCGGTCTCGCGACCGGGAATGTTCTTGGCGAGCCTCGGGTTGAGGGCGACAACCCACACGCCGGCGCTGGCGAGAGCCTTCTGGAGGGTCTTCGAAGTATACTCCGGCATTCTCCATAATCACGGCCTCCGCGTCCTTGTGAATGATCAAGTCGACGAGTTCGCGATTTCCCTCCGTCGACGCGCTAAATTCTTCGCGCTCGTGGCCGTAACCGGCAAAAACAGGCCTGTAGTAGCGGCAAAGTTTTCTTGTCATGAACGTCAATTCCAACAACCTAATTGAACGGGGAGCGAAAAACTTATATCTGGTCGTTCGGACATCGCTATACCTCCTTTGGTGGATGTCAGCGTAAAATCGGCGGGACTTCGCCTGTATCCCTGTCTTCCGACGATATGTGGCATGATGTTGCGCCTTCAGGCCCAATTTATGCCGAAAGATTGAAAGACGAACAGTTTATCATACGTTTTCAAAGAAGCGCGCCGGGGTTCGGCGACGCGAGGTGGAGCGGTTTAGCGACCCGGTCTAACCGCGAAAAAAATAGCGCCATCGCCTGTCGATACGCGCGTAAGAAAGCTAACCATCTAATTCATGTTTGATGAGAGTGCAAAAAGTCCCGGAACTTAAATTCTGTCAGCCGCTAATGCTAAATGAGGACAATTAATTAGATAAATAGCTATATGCGGTATTGTTTTGCGTCTGGTTGCTTCCCTTAAAGGTTTTTGCACTTTCATCATGTTTAGTTAAGATAGAACATTTTATGGGCCGGGGCGTCGATGAATCGAAATGAACGTATAGCGAGTTTCCTTTTATTTTGAGCAACGCTTCCTTTAAAAGCATTCATTAATCGCTTTGAATCCCTCATTGTCTATTCTCTAGATATTCCCGCCTCGCTCTTTTCGTCGAACTCTCGTGGAACTTTTTCTTTTCTTCCCATTAGATTAACAGCGTAATTCCTATTGTCATAATCGCCGCGCCGACGACAGTTTTCCGCGAAATAGGCTCTCCCAGAAACGCCGTCGCAAAAATAATAGTTAAAACCACGCTCAATTTATCCACTGAAACTACTTTACTGGCGTCACCCATTTTCAAGGCTTTGTAAAAACATATCCATGAAAAACCCGAACTTAGCCCAGAGAGAATAAGAAACCACCAATTATTTTTGCTTAAATCCGGCAGTCCCTTTTCCCCGCCTATCCCTAAAACGATCGACCAGGAAAGCCCCAGTATCACTACCGAGCGGATTCCTGTCGCCAGATAAGAATTAACCCCTACAAGTCCCACTTTCGCGCAAATCGCGTTAAGCGAAGCGAAAATGGCGCCCAAAAGCGCGTAAACAACCCACACGTGACTCTCCTTCATATAATTATCAACGTTAAGCCTTTTAATGGCTATCCGCTATTTCGCGAAAAGCTATCCCTTCTTAAATTCTTTCCTTAACTCGTCTTTTTACCCCAATTTCCCCTTTTCTCAGTAAAACGCGTCTACCGCGACGAGTCATTTGCCCGTCCCGCTTATTCTTTGCTTGAACCCCCGCGATTTAACCATTAATAACCCCGATAATTTTCGCGCCGCTCCTCTAAACGCTCTTAAATCCAGTTAACGCGAAGAGTTTTCTTATCTTTAACCCTTTCGTAATTTCTTAATCTAGCTACCCGAGAGTTAATTTTAAGTTAAGAATTTCCAATATTTGTCACGTGGTCTTGATATTTATGACTTAACGCTTAAACTAAATTATTCTTTACCCTTATCCCGCCATGGAGCGCTTATGCAAAAAATACTGATTGTGGACGACGATTTTGAGTTGCGCGATTTGCTTTCCGATTACCTAAGCCCAGAGGGCTATGAAATCTTCAGCGCTTTGGACGGGCAGAGCGGTTTAGCTCGGGCTTTGGGCGACTCTCCCCGTTTTGACTTAATTATCTTGGACATAATGCTCCCGCATAAAAACGGTTTTGAGGTTCTCTCCGCTATCCGCGAGCGGAATAAAACTCTGCCAATTATCATGCTGACCGCGAAAGGCGAGCCAGTAGATAGGATAGTTGGTTTGGAAATGGGAGCGGACGACTATCTAGCGAAACCTTTTCAACCCAGAGAACTGTTAGCCAGAATTAGGTCTCTTACCCGACGGGTCGTGGCTCACGCGGAAAAGCCGGCGATCGATATTATAGTTTTAGACGGTTTAACTTTGAGTGTAAGCTCGCTTCAAGCCTCTTTTAACAATCGCCCATTAAATTTAACAACCGTTGAATTCAGAATTTTACAACTACTGCTCGCGAACGCCGGCGCGATTGTGTCGCGACAAATTTTGTTTACGGAAGCGCTAGGTCGCCGTGAGCGAGACTTTGATCGCAGTTTAGACACGCATATCAGTCGAATCCGCAAAAAAATATGGCCTGATGACGAAGGGCTAAAAAAAATTAAGAACGTCAGAAGCGAAGGCTATCTCTACGTGGCCTCTATCTCGCCTCCCGCGACGATACCGCCGACTATGGAATGAAAGTCTTTTCGTAAATTGCCGACGCGCTTTTCCGCTTTTCTTTCGGGGAATACATGAAATTTTCCATTCGCTCCTTTTGGAACAATCTTTCCATATTCCGTAAAATTTACGCTCTCTCTCTCCTTTTATCAGCGTCTGTCGTGGCTATTGGCGAGGGCGCGGAAGATTATATGACTCAATTTTTAAATTATCTAAATATAAATTCTTCTTCCGGTTTCTGGGAATTCTCCCTTTGGGTCTTTGTAATAGTTTTCTCAACCCTGGTCGGAAGCCTCGTCATCGCGCGAATTATCAGCGCTCCCATATCCCGAATGGGGCCAATGGTCGAACGCTTAAGCAATGGCGAGCTTGACTCCAGAATTGACGACCGCGACACGCGAAGGGGGGACGAATTTGGCGCTCTTAGCCGCCTTTTCAATCAAATGGCCGCTAATATCGCGCGTCTTTTTGAAAACGAGCGATCCTTGCTAAGAGACATTTCCCATGATCTGCGCTCCCCTCTAACGCGCGCTAAAATCGCGCTTTCTCTGATTAGAAGGAACTCGGCGCGTTTGGAAACGATAGAAAAAAGCCTTACTCAATTGGAAAAAGACATCGATCGCGCGGATTACATGATTGGCGAACTTTTGGAGCGCGCTCGGATGCTAACGCAAACGGACACTGATTTTAAGAAACAATTATTTGATTTCGCCTATATCGCGAAAGAAAGCGTCGCGGATCTCTCCTTTGAAACATCCACTAAAACTAAAATTATTTATGAAGGCTTAGATTCAGCCCCCTATTACGGCAACCACTCGCTTATCCGTCGGGCGATCGCGAATATTCTTCGCAACTCACTCAACCACGCTCCATCGGGAAGCGCTATAACCGCGCGGCTTTGGCGCGTTTCAGGAGTCTTAATTTTTGAGGTTACCGATGAAGGGCCAGGCGTGCCCACCGAATATCTGCGAAATATTTTCCTCCCTTTTTTCCGCATTAGCGCTAGTGGGTGTCCGCGCGGTCGCGGTTTCGGTTTAGGATTAAACATAGTCGAGCAAGCGGCGCGTCTTCACGGCGGAAAAGCCATAGCCACAAATTTGCCTCCTAAATCCCACCATATAGCTCGCGGTCTTCTAGCCGGCGGCTTAAAAGTAAGTTTAATTTTACCTATAATGAGCGATACTTCCGACACTACCGCTCAAAAATAATGTTTCTTTTCTTTCCTCTTATATAACTCTTTTCTTTATGAAATTTCAGCTCATTCGCTTTCTTCCCCCCTTGTTAATTTTTTCGGGCGTAGGCTCCGCGCGAAATTGCCGCGATTATTCGTTTTTATTGCCTCTCAGTACGCGAGGCTAATCGTTATATCCGCCTCAACGCCGATACTCGTTATCTTTAGTCTTAACAATTATTAACTCGCTATTAACTGAGCTTAAATCAAAAATTAATATAATTATTTTCACTAATAAGTCTCCATTAAAGACTTTATGGCTGAACAAATCTTCATTTGGAGAATATCCTTGACGCGCGGCAAATTTAAATTTTTATTATTGAATTTTCAAAATTTATCTAGCCTCCGCTTAGTTGTTTTAAGCTGTCTTTATTTCGAGATTGTCTTAAATTTTAGTTTATGGCGTTTCGCGTTCTCTAAAATCCATATAAATTCAGCCATAACGCTTGTTTTTGCCGTCAGTTTGCCAGCCTTCATATTTTTCGGTTTATTTTCAATTTTTAACGCGCTTATTTGGCCATATTTTTACAAAACAATATTGATTCTCTTAATTACCGTTTCCTGCGTGGCTAATTATGTCATGTTTCAATATGGCGTATTCATTGATTCCGACATGATCAGAAATCTATTTCAGACTAACCGACGCGAAGCCTTAGATTACGTAAATTTAAGCGGAATTCTTTGGTATCTAATTACCGGCTTCTTTCCGTCGGCCTTAATATTCAAGAGCAAAGTTGTTTTTAAGCCTCTATTTAAAGAGGCCCGCGATCGCTTTATTTACGCTTTAATCTGCCTTTTCGCTCTCAGCGTTTTAGCGGCGACTCTTTATAAAGAATACGCCGTATTCGGTCGCAATAACCGTGAAGTGACCAGACTGATTAACCCAACTAACTATATTTTTAGCGCTTGGCGCTATTTTAGGCTTCAAGCGTTAGCTAATAAAGAATTTTCGCCTATTGACCCGGACGCTCGCCTCACGCCTTTTGAGGACGATCGCTTTACCGTTTTAGTTATAATTGTCGGCGAAACGGCTCGTTCGATGAGCTTTGCCCTTAACGGCTATAATCGGCCAACAAATCCTAGGCTAATCAACCAGGACATCATTAGTTTTAACGATGTAACGGCCAGCGGCACCTCCACCGCCGTTTCCCTTCCCGCCATGTTTTCTCATCTTGGCCGCGACAAATTTATTCTCAATGAAGCCGCTTTTTCTGAAAATATAATCGATCTTATTTCCAACTCTGGATATAAAGTTATTTGGTTGGAGAACGATAATGGCTGCAAAAGCGTTTGCGATAGGGTTAATGTCAGAGATATGGTGACTGAAAATAATTTAAAATATTGCGATGGTTCCTATTGTTTTGATGAAGTAATGATTGATTCTTTAGAAAAGCTCTTAGATCAAGTCCATGAAGACACGGTTATCGCGCTTCACGCCATTGGCAGTCACGGTCCTTCTTACTATAAAAGATATCCCTTCGAGTTTAAAATATTTCAGCCAACATGCGACACCAGTGAAATTCAAAATTGTTCCATTAATTCTATCGTTAACACTTACGACAATACAATTATTTATACTGATTTCATTATTAATCGAGCTATTGACTCTCTTAAAAAATACCCTCAATTTGAATCTGGACTGATTTATATATCCGATCATGGCGAATCATTAGGCGAAAATGGAATATATTTACATGGACTTCCATTCAGACTCGCTCCCGATGAACAAATTAAAGTGCCATTAATTGTATGGATGAGCGACGCGATGAAAGTCTATGACAATATCGACTATAATTGTCTCATTAACAGATCGGCGGAATCTTTCTCCCATGATAATTTATTTCATTCTTTAGTAGGATTATTAGAAATTAACACTAAACTATATGAGTCCAATTTAGATATTTTTACGCCTTGTCGTTTAAAACCATTACCAAAATATTTAAACGATAATTAATATTTTAATGGAACCCGCTTCCTTAACTGTTCTATTTATAAGAGTATTTTTTTACGGCGCAAAATTAATTACGTAAATAGTTTTAAGCTTTTTATTGAATGCCATCAAGCCTAATAATATTTTTTTAATCACTTTTTTCGCTCTTGTTTTTTAAATTTCCATTTGTATAATTTTAACTGATTGTAATAATTAATTATTCAGTTTTAAATTCTTATTTTTTTATCCTCTTCCGCTAAAACCAAGAAAATTATTAAATTATCTTCTTTTTTTAACCGTTATCACTTATAACTTAAGTAAAAAAAATTACTAATTTTACCCGTTTTAAATTTTAACCTTAATCGGCTTAAATTCCCCAGTCCTCCCTTTTTAATTTTAAACGCGCTTAAAATAGCGGCTTTACCTTTAAAAACGCGCTTACGGTTATTTAATTTCCCGTCCCTTATTATATCTTTATAATGATTATCTTTTTAACGCTCTTTTATTCCGAATAGTCCTAAATTTTTAAATCAAGCCCAATATTCTTTATTCCAATTTTATTTATTTAATTGAATTACCTTGATAATTTTTTTATATAACCAGTAAGAGCGCGTTATATCGGTGTATTTCCTCCTTAACTCGTCTTAACGCTATTTTTTTCTTAATTACGCTAATAACTTTTTATAAAAATTAATCCCTATTTCTTTCTAATAGTTTTAGAGCGGTTTTATAGTTATATTATTTTATTTTTAATTTTTTCTTAACATTTGTTTTATTTATATTTTTAAAAAACGTTTTCCTAATTATTTTTTTATAAATTTTTATTTACAATAATTATTTCTTCTTCATTTTTATTCCACACGCCATGATAAATAAGTGCTAAAACCATTTTTTTCGATTCCCTCTCCATTATAAGTTTCTTTAATTTTCTAATTCATCCTATCTTTAATTTCTCTCCTTTAAATCATTATTTTTAAAACTGTTTAGCGCTAAACAAATCCTCTCCCTTCGCTCCCTTAACCCTCCAATCTTAAAACTGTTTAACGCTAAACAAATCCTCT